>NZ_JBWKRS010000013.1:46837-129271 GCF_059419385.1 Pseudomonas sp. GW821-FHT05H12
GGGAGCTGGCTTGCCTGCGATGAGTGCAGTGAATTCACCGCCGCTATCGCAGGCAAGCCAGCTCCCACAGTTTGGTCTTTGTGGGCTCTGTTACTCGTGTACTGCCACACCCTTGAGGTAAGGCGCTGGCGCCGCCCCCAGGTTGCTGAGCATGCGCTCGCTGTACCAGTCCACGAAGTTCACCACGCCGAACTCGTAAGTCTTGGAGTACGGGCCAGGCTGATAGGCGGTGGAGTTGATGCCGCGCTGGTTTTCTTCGGCCAGGCGACGGTCCTGGTCGTTGGTGGCGTCCCACACTTCGCGCATGCGCGCCGGGTCGTAGTCCACGCCTTCCACCGCATCCTTGTGCACGATCCACTTGGTGGTGACCATGGTTTCCTGGGCGCTGATCGGCCACACGGTGAACACAATGATGTGGTCGCCCATGCAGTGGTTCCAGGAGTGGGGCAGGTGCAGGATGCGCATTGAGCCCAGGTCCGGGTTCTTGATGCGGCCCATCAGCTTGGCGCAGCCTTGCTTGCCGTCCATGGTCATCGACACGGTGCCCTTGAGCAGGGGCATGCGCACGATACGGTTACGCAGGCCGAAGCTGGCGTGGGCGTAAGGGATCTTCTCGGCATCCCAGGCAGCGGCGGAGGCGGCTACGTGGTCCTTGAAGGCCTGGTCGGCACGTGGGTCGGTGACGTCGTCCCATTCCAGCAGGGTTTTCAGCAGCTCCGGGTGCGACGCGTTGCAGTGGTAGCACTCGCGGTTGTTTTCCAGCACCAGTTTCCAGTTGGCTTTTTCCATCAAGGTGGTTTGCACCGCCACCTTGGTGTTTTCCATGTCGTACGGTTCCATGTAATGGGTGAGCGTCGACAGGAAGTCATCGATAGCTGGCGGGTTCTCCGACAGGCTGATGAAGATGTAGCCGCCGGCGGTCTTCACGTTCACCGGCTTCAGGCCGTATTGCTTCATGTCGAAGTCGGCGCCCATCTCGGTGCCGGCGAACAGCAGGCGACCGTCCAGTTCGTAGGTCCACTGATGGTAGTGGCACACGAGTTTGGCGACCTTGCCCTTGTCGCTGGTGCACAAGCGCGAACCACGGTGGCGGCAGACGTTGTGGAACGCATGCACCACGCCTTCGGCACCACGGATCACGATGATCGGGTTCTTGCCCACTTGCAGGGTCAGGTAGTTGCCCTTGGTGGGGATCTCGCAGGTCATGCCGGCGATCAGCCACTCTTTCTGGAAGATTTCCTGCATGTCGATATCAAACAACCGCTCATCAGAGTAGAACGGCTGTGGCAGCGAAAAGGTGCGCTCGCGCTCTTGCAGCATTTGCGCGGTGGCCTTGCGTGCGGGTTCCAGCGGATCGCCCAAGCTTAAGGTTGCGGTGACGTCCATCGTGTAGGTCCTCATGGCCATTCTGTGTGGCCGAGATAAGTGGCTAATCAGGTGTGCAGCAAGGCGTAAAGAAAGCGTCGTTGTTGGGAGCGAGTGTGGGGCCGCCGATGGGCCGAACCTTATCCATGGGCGACATGGCCCAATCTGTTCCCGACGCGCAACCCTAGGTCGTTGGGGGCTGGTCGCGATAAGTATGTGAATGTCGCAGATAGGTAAATGGGTGGTTCTGGCGTTACGCAGAATCGCCACCATAAGGCCGATGTCGGCGGTGGAGAACAACATGTCCAATAATTTCCTGAATCCGGTAACCACCCAGACCTGGGCCAATGGTCGGCACATTGTCCGTTGCGTCAAAGTCATCCAGGAAACCTGGGACGTGCGCACCTTCTGCTTTATGGCCGACCAGCCGATCCTGTTCTTTTTCAAGCCGGGTCAGTTCGTCACCCTGGAGCTGGAAATCGAAGGCCAGCCGATCATGCGTTCCTACACCATTTCCAGCTCGCCGTCGGTGCCTTACAGCTTCTCGGTGACCATCAAGCGCGTGCCGGGCGGCAAGGTGTCCAACTGGCTGCATGACACGCTGCATGAAGGCCAGGAACTGGCGGTGCACGGGCCGGTGGGCCTGTTCAATGCCATCGACTTCCCAAGCCCCAAAGTGCTGTACCTCAGCGGCGGCGTGGGCATCACGCCGGTGATGTCCATGGCGCGTTGGTTCTACGACACCAACGCCAACGTCGACATGACGTTTATCCACAGCGCCCGCTCGCCCAAGGACATCATTTACCACCGCGAGCTGGAGCACATGGCGTCGCGGATCGACAACTTCAGCCTGCACCTGATCTGTGAGAAACACGGCTTGGGTGAGCCGTGGGCCGGTTATCGCGGTTACCTGAACCACAAGATGCTTGAACTGATGGTGCCGGACTTCCTGGAGCGCGAAGTGTTCTGCTGTGGGCCAACGCCCTACATGAACGCGGTGAAGCGCCTGCTGGAAGTGGCCGGGTTCGACATGACGCGTTATCACGAAGAGTCCTTCGGTGCCACGCCACCGGAAGCCCGTGCCGATGCGGTCGAGCAAGCCGAACAAGCCGCCGACGCGCCGGAAATCGACCTGGCGGATCTGCACCAGGTGGAATTCATTGCCTCGGGCAAAAGCATTCGTGTGGCCCCGGGCGAAACCGTGCATGCGGCGGCGGCCAAGCTTGGCCTGTTGATTCCAAAAGCCTGCGGCATGGGCATCTGCGGCACGTGCAAGGTGATGAAGCTGGGGGGCGAGGTCGAGATGGACCACAACGGCGGGATCACCGAGGAAGACGAAGCCGAGGGCTACATCCTCTCGTGCTGCAGCGTGCCGAAAGGCGACGTGCGCATCGAATTCTAAAGGCTTGCACCGCCCCCTGTAGGAGCCGGCTTGCCGGCGATGGCGATCATGAGGACGCCATCGCAGGCAAGCCAGCTCCCACAGGGGTGGGGTAGTTATTGGGCGTAGATGTGCACGACGAAATGCTGGCCTGATGCTGTCAATTCATAGACTTTATCGTAGATCCGCAACGTCCTTGATGGCTCGCGGATGGTGTCGCCGACTTTCGCGTATTTGCGGAACTCATCCCAGTCAATGACGGTGGTGCTGACGCTGCCGTCGCTTTCCAGGGTGTTGCCGATACTCTGATATTCCATGGCTTAGCTCTCTATTGGATGTCCATTTCCGGCCGATCATTCGGCAGGTTGTCGTACCGAAAGGAGAGCCGCTGCTGCGGCGTTTTCCTTCCGGGTTCCAAGAGGCTAGACAATGAAAATGCAGCGTGCTGCTGTCAGAAATATCAAATAACAGACTCGGCACTGCGCCAGTATCAGGCGCCCATCACTTCCCGAATATCCGCCGCGAGTTCTCTTACACGCTCTTCCTCGGTATCCCACGCACACATGAACCGAGCGCCGCCTTTACCGATGAAGGTGTAGAAGCGCCAGCCCTTGGCTGTCAGCGCCGCGATGGCGGGTTCCGACAGCTGCAGGAACACGCCGTTGGCCTGCACCGGGAACATCAATTCCACGCCGGGGATGTCCGCCACCAGGCTGCTCAGCAGCTGCGCGCAATGGTTGGCGTGGCGTGCGTGTTTGAGCCAGGCGTCGTTTTCCAGCAAGCCCACCCACGGGGCCGAGAGGAAGCGCATTTTCGAGGCCAGTTGGCCGGCCTGTTTGCAGCGGTAATCGAAGTCTTCAGCCAGCTTGTGGTTGAAGAACAGGATCGCCTCGCCCACGGCCATGCCGTTCTTGGTGCCGCCAAAGCACAGCACGTCGACGCCGGCTTTCCAGGTCAGGTCGGCTGGCGAGCAGCCAAGGAACGCGCAGGCGTTGGAGAAGCGCGCGCCGTCCATGTGCAGGTTCAGGCCCAGCTCCTTGCAGGTGACGCTGATGGCGCGAATTTCTTCCGGGGTGTACACGCTGCCCACTTCGGTGGCCTGGGTCAGGGTCACTACGCGGGGTTTCGGGTAGTGGATGTCCTGGCGCTTGAGGGCGATCTCGCGGATCGATTCCGGGGTCAGCTTGCCGTTTTCGGTGCGGGCGGTGAGCAGCTTGGAACCGTTGGAGAAAAACTCCGGCGCGCCGCATTCGTCGGTTTCGACGTGGGCGGTTTCCGAGCAAATCACGCTATGGTAGCTCTGGCACAAGGACGACAACGCCAGGGAGTTGGCGGCGGTGCCGTTGAAGGCGAAGAACACTTCGCAGTCGGTTTCAAACAGGTTGCGGAAACCGTCGGCGGCGCGGTGGGTCCATTCATCGTCGCCATAGGCGCGCTGATGACCCTGGTTGGCTTGTTCCATGGCGGCCCAGGCTTCCGGGCAGATGCCGGAATAGTTGTCGCTGGCAAATTGTTGGCTCTTGTCGGTCATGGCCCATTCCTGTGGTCGATGTTGGTGCGCACTGTAACCAAGATTGTCGCGGGTGCGCACGCTCTGTAAATGCAAAGTCACTGGGGAATTATGCACGGTACTGAAACGATTCCTGTCGGACGCGTCCGTGATGGCGCTTTGGATTTGCTCAAGTGGCTGGCGCTGCTGTGCATGGTGCTGGACCACCTGCGGTATGTCGGCTTGAGCCTGGATGGCCTGTACGTGCCGGGGCGCCTGGCGTTTCCGTGGTTTTGCCTGGCGATTGCAGCGAATCTGCACCGCGTAAGAAATGCACCCGTGACCGGTCAGTGGCGCTACCTGGGATGGCTGTTGCTGTTCAGCGTGATCAGCGAAGTGCCGTACCGCCTGTTTATCGATGATGCCGATACGTTGAACGTGTTGCCGACTTTGGCGTTGGGCTTGCTGGTTGTCCGAGGATGGCAGCAGAAGGCGCTTTTTGATCGAGGATTGGCGCTGATTGCCGTCATGATTGCCGCTGTGTTTTCCGCGCAGTTGATGTTCGGTTTTTTCGGAGTGTTGTTGCCGTTGGCGATGCTACTGGTGTTTCGTCGTGCCTGGTATTTCAGCCTGTTGCCGGGTGTGGTCTGCATGGCCGCCAATCAATGGCAGATTTTGCTCGAGAGCGGCACGCCGGTCGCATTGATGGGGTTGGCGGCATGTCTGATTGCGCCATTGGCTGGTCTGTTTCTGTTGCGACGTGCCAAAAACGTCTCGCCACCGGCCATGCGGCGTTGGGCTTATGTCCTCTATCCCCTGCATTTCCTGCTGCTGTTACTCGTCCGCCAGATCATCGCCTAACCCCCTGTGGGGCGGGCTTGTGTGGGAGCTGGCTTGCCTGCGATGCAGACACCTCGGTCTCTCAGCTAAACGGTGGTGATGCCATCGCAGGCAAGCCAGCTCCCACAAAAGCCAGCGCCCATACAGGCCCATTCTCACATTTGTTCTGCGCCGCTCAATGAATGTCGTAAACGCACCTTTGCGTGGCGTGCGTAGGCATTTGACCTGTCTGCACCAGCCCTACCATCGCATCAAAGGGCCCTGCGAGGGCCTCAACAATATGAAAGGCTGGGAGAGACGCGATGTTCAGCAAAAAAGACCAGATCCAGGGATATGACGACGCACTGCTGGCGGCCATGAATGCCGAAGAACAGCGTCAGGAAGATCATATCGAGCTGATCGCGTCAGAGAACTACACCAGCAAACGTGTGATGGAAGCGCAAGGCAGCGGCCTCACCAACAAATACGCCGAAGGCTACCCGGGCAAGCGCTACTACGGTGGCTGCGAGCACGTGGACAAGGTCGAAGCCCTGGCCATCGAGCGCGCCAAACAATTGTTCGGCGCCGATTACGCCAACGTGCAGCCGCACTCCGGCTCTTCGGCCAACAGCGCCGTGTACCTGGCCCTGATCAACGCCGGCGACACCATCCTGGGCATGAGCCTGGCCCACGGCGGTCACTTGACCCACGGCGCCAAAGTGTCGTCTTCGGGCAAGCTGTACAACGCGGTGCAATACGGCATCAACACCGACACCGGCCTGATCGACTACGACGAAGTCGAGCGCCTGGCGGTGGAACACAAGCCAAAAATGATCGTGGCCGGTTTCTCTGCCTACTCCAAGACCCTGGATTTCCCACGCTTCCGTCAGATCGCCGACAAGGTAGGCGCGCTGCTGTTCGTGGACATGGCCCACGTCGCCGGCCTGGTTGCCGCTGGCCTGTACCCGAACCCGCTGCCGTATGCGGACGTGGTCACCACCACCACCCACAAGACCCTGCGCGGTCCACGGGGCGGCTTGATCCTGGCCAAGTCCAACGAAGAGATCGAAAAGAAACTCAACGCTGCCGTGTTCCCGGGCGCCCAGGGCGGCCCGCTGATGCACGTCATCGCCGGCAAGGCCGTGTGCTTCAAGGAAGCGCTGGAGCCTGGCTTCAAGGCCTATCAGCAACAAGTGATCGACAACGCCCAGGCCATGGCCGGCGTGTTTATCAAACGTGGCTACGATGTGGTGTCCGGCGGCACCGACAACCACCTGTTCTTGGTCAGCCTGATCCGTCAGGGCCTGACCGGCAAAGAGGCGGATGCCGCCCTGGGCCGCGCCCACATCACCGTCAACAAGAACGCCGTGCCGAATGACCCGCAGTCGCCGTTCGTGACCTCGGGCCTGCGCATCGGCACCCCGGCGGTGACCACGCGTGGTTTCAAAGTGCCGCAGTGCATCGAACTGGCCGGCTGGATCTGCGACATCCTCGACAACCTCGGCGACGCCGATGTCGAGGCCAACGTGGCCAAGCACGTGTCTGCCCTGTGCGCTGATTTCCCGGTTTATCGCTGAGCGCGGTTTTGGAGTAATGACTATGCAACGCTACTCGGGCTTCGGCCTCTTCAAGCACTCACTCAGCCACCACGAAAACTGGCAGAAGATGTGGCGCACGCCGACCCCCAAGAAGGTCTACGACGTGGTCATCGTCGGCGGCGGCGGGCATGGTCTGGCGACCGCCTATTACCTGGCCAAAGAGCACGGCATCACCAACGTGGCCGTGGTCGAGAAAGGCTGGCTGGGCGGCGGTAACACCGCGCGCAACACCACCATCGTGCGTTCCAACTACCTGTGGGACGAGTCGGCGCACCTGTACGAACACGCGATGAAACTGTGGGAAGGTCTGTCCCAGGACTTGAACTACAACGTGATGTTCTCCCAGCGTGGCGTGTACAACCTGTGCCACACCCTGCAAGACATCCGTGATTCCGAGCGCCGCGTGAGTGCCAACCGCCTCAACGGCGTGGACGGCGAACTGCTCAATGCCAAGCAAGTGGCCGACGAGATCCCGTACCTCGACTGCTCCAAGAACACCCGCTACCCGGTACTCGGCGCCACCGTGCAACGTCGTGGCGGCGTGGCCCGTCACGATGCCGTGGCCTGGGGCTTTGCCCGTGCGGCTGACGCACTGGGCGTGGACCTGATCCAACAGACCGAAGTGATCGGCTTCCGCAAGGAAAACGGTGTATGCATCGGCGTGGAAACCAACAAGGGCTTTATCGGCGCCAAGCGCGTCGGTGTGGTCACCGCGGGTAACTCCGGGCACATGGCTTCGCTGGCGGGCTTCCGCCTGCCGATCGAATCCCACCCGCTGCAAGCGCTGGTGTCGGAGCCGATCAAGCCGATTATCGACAGCGTGATCATGTCCAACGCCGTACACGGTTACATCAGCCAATCTGACAAGGGCGACCTGGTGATCGGCGCCGGTATCGACGGCTACAACGGCTACGGCCAGCGTGGCTCGTACCCGGTGATCGAACACACCATCCAGGCCATCGTCGAGATGTTCCCGGTGCTGTCCCGTGTGCGCATGAACCGTCAGTGGGGCGGCATCGTCGACACCACGCCGGATGCGTGCCCGATCATCTCCAAGACGCCGGTACCGAACATGTTCTTCAACTGCGGTTGGGGTACTGGTGGCTTCAAGGCCACCCCAGGCTCAGGCAACGTGTTTGCCGCCAGCCTGGCCAAGGGTGAGATGCACCCGTTGGCGGCACCTTTCTCCATCGACCGTTTCCACAACGGTGCGTTGATCGACGAACACGGCGCTGCGGCCGTCGCCCACTAACAGGAGAAATTCCCTATGTTGCATATCTTCTGTCCTCACTGTGGCGAACTGCGCTCCGAAGAGGAATTCCACGCGTCCGGCCAAGCGCACATCCCGCGCCCGCTGGACCCTAACGCCTGCACCGATGAAGAGTGGGGCGACTACATGTTCTTTCGCGACAACCCCCGTGGCCTGCACCACGAGCTGTGGATTCACGCTGCCGGTTGTCGCCAGTACTTCAACGCGACCCGCGACACCCTGACCTACGAAATTCTTGAAACCTACAAGATCGGTGAGAAGCCACAATTCACCGCCAAGGCCTCTGGAGAGAAGGTATGAGCCAGACCAATCGCCTGTCCAACGGTGGCCGGATCGACCGTAATAAAGTCCTGACCTTCAGCTTCAACGGCCAGACCTACAAAGGCTTTGAAGGCGACACCCTGGCCGCAGCCCTGCTGGCCAATGGCGTCGACATCATCGGCCGCAGCTTCAAGTACTCGCGCCCTCGCGGCATCTTTGCGGCCGGCGCCGAAGAGCCGAACGCGGTGCTGCAGATCGGCGCCACCGAAGCCACCCAGATCCCTAACGTGCGCGCCACGCAACAGGCGCTGTACCAAGGCCTGGTCGCCACCAGCACCAACGGCTGGCCGAACGTCAACAATGACGTGATGGGCATTCTCGGCAAGGTCGGCGGCAAGCTGATGCCGCCGGGTTTCTACTACAAAACCTTCATGTACCCGCAATCGTTCTGGATGACGTACGAGAAGTACATCCGCAAGGCAGCTGGCCTTGGCCGTTCGCCGACCGAGAACGACCCGGACACCTACGACAACATGAACCGTCACTGCGACGTGCTGGTCGTCGGCGCAGGCCCTGCAGGCCTGGCGGCTGCACTGGCCGCGGCGCGCAGCGGTGCCCGTGTGATCCTCGCCGATGAGCAGGAAGAGTTCGGCGGCTCGCTGCTCGATTCCCGCGAAAGCCTCGACGGCAAGCCGGCTGCGGAATGGGTCGCCAGCGTGATTGCTGAATTGAAAGCCCTGCCTGACGTGGTGCTGCTGCCCCGCGCCACCGTCAACGGCTACCACGACCATAACTTCCTGACCATTCACGAACGCCTCACCGATCACCTCGGTGACCGTGCGCCGATTGGTGTGGTGCGCCAGCGTATTCACCGTGTACGGGCCAAGCGTGTGGTGCTGGCCACCGGCGCGTGCGAGCGTCCGCTGGTGTACGGCAACAACGACGTGCCGGGCAACATGCTGGCCGGTGCCGTTTCGACCTACGTGCGCCGCTACGGCGTGGCACCGGGCAAGAAGCTGGTGTTGTCGACCAACAACGACCATGCCTACCGTGTTGCGCTGGACTGGCTCGACGCGGGTCTGCAAGTGGTGGCGGTGGCCGATGTGCGCCACAACCCACGCGGCGCCTTGGTGGAAGAGGCGCGTGCCAAAGGCATTCGTATCCTCACCGGCAGCGCCGTGATCGAGGCTCGTGGCAGCAAACACGTCACCGCTGCCCGCGTGGCCGCGATTGATGTGAAAGCCCACAAAGTCACTAGCCCTGGTGAGTGGCTGGAGTGCGACCTGGTGGCCAGCTCCGGCGGTTACAGTCCGGTGGTTCACTTGGCTTCGCACCTGGGTGGCAAGCCGACCTGGCGTGAAGACATCCTCGGTTTCGTACCGGGCGAAGCCCCGCAGAAACGCGTGTGCGTGGGGGGCATCAACGGCGTCTACGGTCTCGGTGATTCTCTGGCGGACGGTTTTGAAGGCGGCGTGCGCGCGGCCAGCGAAGCCGGGTTTGCACCAGTGGAAGGCACCCTGCCAAAAGCTCTGAGCCGCTTGGAAGAGCCGACACTGGCTGTCTACCAGGTACCGCATGACAAACCCACCGCACGGGCGCCGAAGCAATTTGTCGACCTGCAGAACGACGTGACCGCCGCCGCCATCGAACTGGCGACCCGCGAAGGTTTCGAGTCGGTCGAACACGTCAAACGCTACACCGCGCTGGGCTTCGGCACCGACCAGGGCAAGCTGGGCAACGTCAACGGCCTGGCCATTGCTGCCCGTTCGCTGAATGTGACCATCCCGCAGATGGGCACCACCATGTTCCGCCCCAACTACACGCCGGTGACTTTCGGTGCGGTCGCGGGCCGTCACTGCGGGCACATCTTCGAGCCGGTTCGATACACCGCGCTGCAGGCCTGGCACGTGAAGAACGGCGCCGAGTTTGAAGACGTCGGCCAGTGGAAGCGCCCTTGGTATTTCCCGCGCAACGGTGAAGACCTGCACGCTGCGGTGAAACGCGAATGCCTGGCCGTGCGCGACAGCGTCGGCCTGCTGGATGCGTCCACCCTCGGCAAGATCGACATCCAGGGCCCGGATGCGCGTGAGTTCCTCAACCGCATCTACTCCAACGCCTGGACCAAGCTCGACGTGGGCAAGGCGCGCTACGGCCTGATGTGCAAGGAAGACGGCATGGTCTTCGATGACGGCGTGACCGCTTGCATCGCCGACAACCACTTCCTGATGACCACTACCACCGGCGGCGCGGCTCGCGTGTTGCAGTGGCTGGAAATCTACCAGCAGACCGAATGGCCAGACCTGAAGGTGTACTTCACCTCGGTCACCGACCACTGGGCGACCATGACCCTGTCCGGGCCCAACAGCCGCAAGCTGTTGAGCGAAGTGACCGACATCGACCTGGACAAGGACGGCTTCCCGTTCATGACCTGGAAGGAAGGTCTGGTCGGCGGCGTACCGGCGCGCGTGTTCCGGATCTCGTTTACCGGTGAGCTGTCGTACGAAGTCAACGTGCAGGCCGACTACGCCATGGGCGTGCTGGAAAAAATCGTCGAGGCAGGCAAGAAGTACAACCTGACCCCGTACGGCACCGAGACCATGCACGTACTGCGGGCCGAGAAGGGCTTCATCATCGTTGGCCAGGACACTGACGGCTCGATGACCCCGGACGACCTGAACATGGGCTGGTGCGTCGGCCGTACCAAGCCGTTCTCGTGGATCGGCTGGCGCGGCATGAACCGTGAAGACTGCGTGCGCGAAGAGCGTAAGCAACTGGTGGGCCTGAAGCCGGTCGATCCAAAAGTGTGGCTGCCGGAAGGCGCCCAGCTGGTGTTCGATCCGAAGCAGACGATCCCGATGAAGATGGTCGGCCACGTCACCTCAAGCTATGCCCATAACTCCCTCGGCTACTCGTTCGCGATGGCGGTGGTGAAGGGCGGCTTGAAGCGCATGGGCGAGCGGGTGTTCTCACCGCAAGCGGATGGCAGCGTGATCGAGGCGGAGATTGTTTCCTCGGTGTTCTTCGACCCGAAAGGCGATCGCCAGAACATCTGACAGACCGAGTCGCCTGCATCGCAGGCAAGCCAGCTCCCACATTTGGAATGCATTCCCCTGTGGGAGCCGGGCTTGCCCGCGATGAGGCCCGAACAGACAGCACAGAATTCAGAACAGGTGCTCTATGACAGCAGCCAACGTTTACCAACAACGCCCCACCTCCGGCGCCAAGGCCGAGTCGTCGCTGCACCATGCCGACCTCGCCAGCCTGGTCGGCAAGGGCCGCAAAAACGCCGGCGTGACCGTGCGTGAAAAGAAACTCCTCGGCCACCTCACCATCCGTGGCGATGGCCATGACGCCGCCTTCGCTGCCGGTGTGCACAAGGCCCTGGGCATCGAATTGCCCGGCGCCCTGCAAGTGATCATCAATGGTGAAACCAGCCTGCAATGGCTCGGCCCGGATGAGTGGCTACTGGTCGTGCCAAGTGGGGAAGAATTTGCCGCCGAGCAAAACCTGCGTGCCGCCCTGGGTGATTTGCATATCCAGGTCGTCAACGTCAGTGGCGGCCAGCAGATCCTCGAACTGCGCGGCCCGAACGTACGCGATGTGCTGATGAAGTCCACAAGCTACGACGTGCACCCCAACAACTTCCCGGTGGGCAAGGCGGTGGGCACGGTGTTCGCCAAGTCGCAACTGGTGATCCGCCACACGGCCGAAGACACCTGGGAGCTGCTGATCCGTCGCAGTTTCTCGGACTACTGGTGGTTGTGGCTGCAGGATGCGTCGGCCGAGTTCGGCCTGAGCGTAGAAGCCTGATATGACGCAACGCTGACATTGTGGGAGCTGGCTTGCCGGCGATAGCGGTCTTGAGAACGCCATCGCCGGCAAGCCGGCTCCTACAAGGTTGCGTTGCATGCAGATGGTTGAGGAGTGATTTGCAATGAGCCGCGCACCCGACACATGGATTTTGACCGCCGACTGCCCCAGCGTGCTCGGCACGGTGGATGCGGTCACCCGCTACCTGTTCGAGCAGGGCTGCTACGTCACCGAGCACCATTCGTTCGATGATCGCCTTTCGGGTCGGTTCTTCATTCGTGTGGAATTCCGCCAGCCCGACGGGTTTGACGAGCAGGCTTTCCGCGATGGCCTGGCCACGCGCGGTGAAGCTTTCGGCATGATCTTCGAACTGACGGCGCCGAACTACCGGCCAAAAGTGGTGATCATGGTCTCCAAGGCCGATCACTGCCTGAACGACCTGTTGTACCGCCAGCGCATCGGCCAACTGTCGATGGACGTGGTCGCAGTGGTGTCCAACCACCCCGATTTGAAGCCGTTGGCCGACTGGCACCAGATTCCCTACTACCATTTCCCCCTCGACCCTAACGACAAGCCGTCCCAGGAGCGTCAGGTGTGGCAGGTGGTGGAAGACACCGGCGCCGAATTGGTGATCCTTGCGCGCTACATGCAAGTGCTGTCGCCGGAGCTGTGCCGCAAGCTCGATGGCAAGGCCATCAATATTCACCACTCGTTGCTGCCGGGGTTCAAGGGCGCCAAGCCGTATCACCAGGCTTACAACAAAGGGGTGAAGCTGGTGGGCGCCACGGCGCATTACATCAACAACGATTTGGATGAAGGCCCGATCATCGCCCAGGGCGTGGAGGTGGTGGACCACAGCCACTACCCCGAGGACTTGATTGCCAAGGGGCGCGATATCGAGGGGCTGACGTTGGCCCGGGCGGTGGGGTATCACATTGAGCGGCGGGTGTTCTTGAACGCCAATCGCACGGTCGTTCTTTAGATCGCTATCGCGCGCAAGCCAGCTCCCACATTTTTGACCGTGTGAACCCGATCAAATGTGGGAGCTGGCTTGCCTGCGATGAGGCCCTAATAAACAACACAAGAAACAGCATCTGTACCCGAGCACTTAAACGCGCCGCCTGCCTGGGCGACGTGGTTCCATAAAAACAACAGCGAGGTGAAAGCATGTCTGGTAATCGTGGTGTCGTGTATCTCGGCAACGGCAAGGTCGAAGTACAGAAAATCGACTATCCCAAAATGCAGGACCCCCGTGGCAGGAAGATTGAGCACGGCGTCATCCTGCGCGTGGTCTCCACCAACATCTGCGGCTCCGACCAACACATGGTCCGCGGCCGTACCACCGCCCAGACCGGCCTGGTGCTCGGTCACGAGATCACCGGCGAAGTGATCGAGAAGGGCAGCGACGTCGAGAACCTGAAAATCGGCGACCTGGTGTCCGTGCCGTTCAACGTGGCCTGCGGCCGTTGCCGCTCCTGCAAGGAACAACACACCGGCGTGTGCCTGACCGTCAACCCGGCCCGTGCCGGTGGCGCCTACGGCTATGTCGACATGGGCGACTGGACCGGTGGCCAAGCCGAGTACGTGCTGGTGCCGTACGCTGACTTCAACCTGCTCAAACTGCCGGACCGCGACAAGGCCATGGAGAAAATCCGCGACCTGACCTGCCTCTCCGATATTCTGCCGACCGGCTACCACGGCGCTGTGACGGCCGGCGTTGGCCCGGGCAGCACCGTCTACATCGCCGGTGCCGGCCCGGTTGGCCTGGCCGCAGCCGCTTCTGCCCGCCTGCTGGGTGCGGCGGTGGTAATCATCGGCGACGTCAACCCGGTGCGCCTGGCCCACGCCAAGGCCCAGGGTTTTGAAATTGCCGACCTGTCCAAGGACACCCCGCTGCACGAACAGATCGCCGCCCTGCTGGGCGAGCCGGAAGTGGATTGCGCGGTCGACGCCGTAGGCTTCGAAGCTCGTGGTCATGGTCACGAAGGCGTGAAGGCGGAGGCTCCTGCTACTGTGCTTAACTCGCTGATGGGCGTGGTGCGTGTGGCGGGCAAGATCGGTATCCCCGGCCTCTACGTGACCGAAGACCCGGGTGCTGTGGATGCCGCCGCGAAGATGGGCAGCCTGAGCATTCGCTTTGGCCTGGGCTGGGCTAAATCCCACAGCTTCCACACCGGCCAGACCCCGGTGATGAAGTACAACCGCCAGTTGATGCAGGCGATCATGTGGGACCGTATCAACATTGCCGAAATCGTCGGTGTGCAGGTGATCAGCCTGGATGACGCGCCGCGCGGTTATGGCGAGTTCGATGCGGGTGTGCCGAAGAAGTTTGTGATCGATCCGCACAAGCTGTTCAGCGCGGCGTAAATCTCAAACACGCGTAAATCCAAATGTGGGAGGGGGCTTGTCCCCGATGGCGTAGTGTCAGTCGCTTATTTGTTGGCTGAAACACCGCTATCGGGGGCAAGCCCCCTCCCATGGTGTTTTGGCTCGGCTTAAAGTGATGCCAATTGGCCCTGATACAGCACGGGGCCGGTGGGTTGCCCAGTGGGCGAGCCGCCCTGTGGTTCCAGGCTGACGGCGAGGGTTAGCGGGGCGGTGAGCAATGCCTGCTGCTCCTTGCTCAACTGAATTCGACCTTTGCCGGCAACAGGCACCAGGCCCAGGGACACCGGCTTACCGCCAGCCGGGATAGCCCACAGTTCCAAGGCGCGCGTCGGTTCCACGGCGGCCAGTGACAGCGCCTCCACTTGCAAATGATCGCCAAACGCCTGGATCTGCAGCGCCGGTTGCTGGTTGGCGCTGGCCAGTGTGGCGCTGTACTCGGGGCCGATATCGCGCTGGTACAGCACGCCCACCAACAGCGCCACTACCACGGCACATGCGGCAGCCAGTACGCGAAAACTCATCCAGAACGGTTTCTTCGCCGGCATATGCAGCACCTGCGGTTCGATGCGCGCCTTGATGCCTTCCCACACATGTTCTGGCACCGGCCGTTCGGGCAGCGCGCCGGTCAGGCTGGCGAGGGCGTCCTGCCAGTGGCCGAGTTCGACCCGCAGCGCGGCATCGTCGAGCAACAGGGCATCAAAACGTCGGCGTGCGGTGGCCGGCATCAGCCCAATGGCATAGTCGGCGGCGAGGGCGCGGCGCAGGGCGGTGGTTTGGTAGTTCATGATTCAAGGCACCTGCGCAGGCGCTCCATGCCGCGACGAATCCAGGATTTGACCGAGCCCAGGGGCGCGGCCAGGTGTTCGGCCAGTTCCGAGCACGACAGGCCCTGGAAGTAAGCCACGGTGATCGACTGGCGTTGCATGCCGTCCAGGGTGTCGAGGCAGCGGTTGAGGGCGCGGGCGTCACGCTCGCTGTCGAGCTGTTCGTGGGCGCTGGGGCTGTCGTCGAGCATCGCGTCCTGTTGGCCCTCGGCCAGTGGCAGTTCGCGGCGTTTGCGCAGTTGGTCGATGGCCAGGTTGCGGGTGATGTTGACCATCCAGGTCATCGGTGCCGCCAGGTGCGCCTCGTAGCGCGAGGCGCTGTACCAGATGCGCACGAAGGCCTCTTGCAGCACTTCGTCGGCCAGGTCTGAGCGGCCCATGAAACGGAAGGCCACACCGTGCAGTCGCGGTGAGACACTGCGGTAAAGGGTTTCGAATGCCTGGCGGTTGCCCAGGGCGCATTGGGCCAGCAAAGGCCGCAACGGGTCAGCATCGTTGATGGAAATAGGGCTTCTCCAAGCACTCGAACGAGAGCGACGGGACTGCGCACGGTAGGCAGAGGGTAGTTCAGCTCTTGCATTCATTCCATCCGACTCCGGGCGGTGCATGCCTGTTATACGCGCGAGCACGTAATCCGGATGCAGCTTTTTCTGAACTAATCTTGAGGTGGGAACATTCCTTTGGGACTGTCAGTCAAACGCCTGCTTTTTAGCTCCTACTTTCAGAGGTTGTCTTGATGAAGATTTCACGCGGTTTTGCCCTGTCCTGCCTGCTGAGCGTGGCCGCTGGCCCGGTGTTTGCCGCAGGTTTCAGCCTCGGTGACGTGGCCAACGCCGTCTCCGGCGCCCAGGGCAACAACAAGGCGGCAGCAGCGGCGCCCAGCTCCCAGACCGCCGGCCTGCTGAGCGCCCTGACCTCGCAATTGAACGTCACCCCGGAACAAGCGGTAGGCGGCACCGGCGCCATGCTGGGCCTGGCCAAGAACCAGCTGAGCAGCACCGACTACTCGCAACTGGGCAAAAGCGTGCCGGGCCTGGATCAACTCTCGGGGAGCAACTCCCTGGGCAGCCTCGGCGCCTTGAGCGGGATGCTCGGCCAGAGTGGCGGCAGCAAGACCAGCGGCCTCGATGGCCTGCTGGGTAACGTGAAGAACACCAGCGACCTGAACACCGCGTTCAGCGCGCTGGGCATGGACAGTGGGATGATCGGCCAGTTTGCGCCGGTGATCCTGCAATACCTGGGCGGCCAGGGTGCCAGCAGTTCGGTCTTGGGCAAACTGGCCCAGGCGTGGGGTACTGGCGGTTAACGTCCTGTCGCGCGCAGCTGTTCGATGCGCGCGTCCTTCTCCATCCAGAGCTGGTTCACCCAGTTCTGGACAGTCTGGCGAAATGCCGGATCATTCTCGTAATCCCCCTGCCACAACGCCGGGTCCAGCTCACGGGTGCGGATATCGATGATCACCTTCGGCACGGCGCCGCTGATCAAGTCCCAGAAACCCGGAATCTTCTCCTGTGGATACACCACGGTGACGTCGAGGATCGCGTCCAGCTGTTCGCCCATCGCCGCCAGTACAAACGCCACGCCGCCCGCCTTGGGCTTGAGCAACCGGGCAAAGGGTGACTCCTGCTGTTTGCGCTTGGCTTCGCTGAACCGCGTGCCTTCCAGGTAATTGACCACTGTCACCGGCTGGCGCTTGAACAGCTCGCAGGCTTCTTTAGTGATTTTCAGATCCTGCCCGGCCAGTTCCGGGTGCTTGGCCAGGAAGGCCTTGGTGTAGCGCTTCATGAAGGGGTAGTCCAGCGCCCACCACGCCAGCCCGAGGAAGGGCACCCAGATCAGTTCTTTTTTCAGGAAGAATTTGAAGAAGGGGGTACGGCGGTTGAGGGTCTGGATCAGTGCCGGGATGTCCACCCAGGATTGGTGGTTGCTGATCACCAGGTAGGAGGTGTCACCGCGCAGGTCATCGCCGCCGCGAATGTCCCATTGGGTCGGGATGCACAGCGAGAAGATCAGCTTGTCGATCTCGGCCCAGGTCTCGGCGATCCACATCACCGCCCAGGACATGTAGTCGCGCAAGCGGCCGGGGGCGATCAGCTTGAGCAGGGCAAACACCATCAGCGGGCCGAAGAGGACCAGGGTGTTGAGCAATAGCAGCAGTGTGACGAAACAGCCGGTGAGCAGGCGGCGCATAAGCAACTCTTGGTGTCCGGTGGGCGGGCCATCATAAGAGAGGTGAGTCTAGAGGCCAAATCGCAAATCGCCCGGCGAATGTTTCACAATGTGCCGGGTATGCTGCAAGCGAGCTAACTAACCCGCGCTTTTGCGGTCTAGAATCCGCCTACTTCTTTCCGAGGAAATCACTTCGTGAAACTGCTCCTTGCCGCCTTTGCCCTGGTTGCCTTGCCCGTCATGGCCGCCGAACCGACCCTCTACGGTCGCTATGAATACATCCAACTGCCGGAGATCGGCCAAACCTTCAAGGCCAAGATGGACACCGGCGCGCTGACCGCCTCGCTGTCGGCCCGCAACATCGAAACCTTCCAGCGTGACGGGGACGACTGGGTGCGTTTCCGCCTCGGCGGCAAGGACGCGAGTGACAAAGTCTACGAACACAAGGTGTCGCGCATCAGCAAGATCAAGAGCCGCGCCGATGAAGACGACGACAAGGACGAAGCCACCGTGGCCAAGCGCCCGGTGATCGACCTGGAAATGTGCCTGGGCAACGTCAAGCGCACCGTCGAGGTCAACCTCACCGACCGCAGCAGCTTCAACTACCCGCTGCTGATCGGCGCCAAGGCCCTGCGTGAATTCGGTGCAGCGGTAAACCCGGCCCGTCGTTACACTGCTGACAAACCGGACTGCTGACGGACCACCATGCCGCATATCCTGATTGTCGAAGACGAAGCGGCCATCGCCGACACGCTGATTTTTGCCCTGCAAGGCGAGGGCTTCACCACCACCTGGCTGAGCCTCGGCCAGGAAGCGCTGGCCCATCAGCGCCAGACGCCGGCCGACTTGATCATCCTCGACATCGGCCTGCCCGACATCACGGGGTTTGAAACCTGCAAGCAACTGCGCCGGTTCAGTGAAGTGCCGGTGATGTTCCTCAGTGCGCGGGATGGCGAGATCGACCGCGTGGTTGGGCTGGAGATCGGCGCCGACGATTATGTGGTCAAGCCGTTCAGCCCTCGGGAGGTTACAGCGCGGGTCAGGGCGATCCTCAAGCGCATCGGCCCGGGCACTGCGCCTACGGTGTTCCAGGTTGATCTGGAACGCATGCAGATCGCCTATCGCGGCCAGCCGTTGAGCCTCACACGCCATGAATTCCGTTTGTTGCAGAGCTTGCTGGAACAACCCGAGCGGGTGTTCAGCCGTGAGCAATTGCTCGATGCGGTGGGCGTGGCGGCGGATGCCGGCTATGAGCGCAATATCGACAGCCATATCAAAAGCCTGCGCAGCAAACTGCGGAGCGTGGCCGCCGATGCCGAGCCGATCCAGACCCACCGCGGCCTCGGTTACAGCTACAGCCCGAGCAACAGCTGATGCGCCTGGGGCTGCGGATCTTCCTGGTGTACGCGCTGTTTATCGGCCTCACCGGCTACTTTGTGCTCAGCACGGTGATGAAGGAAATCCGCCCGGGCGTGCGCCAGTCCACCGAAGAAACCCTGGTGGACACCGCCAACCTGTTGGCCGAGATCCTGCGCGATGACGTAAAAAACGGCACCCTCGGCCAAAGCCACTGGCCTGAACTGCTCAAGGCCTACGGCAACCGTCAGCCCGGCGCGACCATCTGGGGCTTGCCGAAGAACCAGGTCAACCACCGTATCTACGTGACTGACGCTAAAGGTACCGTGTTGCTCGACTCCACGGGTGAAGCCGTAGGCCAGGACTATTCCAAGTGGAACGACGTGTACCTGACCCTGCGCGGCGAGTACGGCGCCCGTTCCACCCGCAGCGAACTGGACGACCCGGCGTCGTCGGTGATGCACGTGGGCGCGCCGATCCGCGACAACGGCCAGATCATCGGTGTGGTCACCGTGGCCAAGCCCAACAGCTCGCTGCAGCCCTATGTGGACCGAACCGAGCGCCGCCTGCTGTGGTACGGCGCCGGGTTGGTGATTCTCGGTCTGTTGCTCGGTGCGTTGCTGTCATGGTGGCTGAGCGTGGCGCTGCGTCGGCTCACGGCGTACGCAGAGGCCGTCAGCGAAGGCCGGCGTGCCGAGTTGCCCCATTACCGGGGCGGCGAGTTGAAGCAGCTGTCCACGGCCGTGGAGCACATGCGCACGCAGCTGGAGGGCAAGGCCTACGTCGAACATTACGTGCACACCCTGACCCACGAACTGAAAAGCCCGCTGGCGGCGATTCGTGGCGCGGCGGAGCTGTTGCAGGGCGATATGAGCCGCGAGCAGCAGCAGCGTTTTGTCGGCAACATCGACAGCGAAAGTGCGCGCCTGCAGCAGTTGATCGAGCGCCTGCTGAACCTGGCGCAGGTCGAGCAACGTCAGGGCCTGGAAGAGCAAGTGGCGGTGCCGCTGGCAGCCTTGGTGGACAAAGTCCTCAACGCTCAATGTGCGCGGATCCAGCGTTTCGACTTGCAAGTGGAACAAGGGATCGCCGCGGATGTACAGCTGTTTGGCGAGCCCTTTCTGCTGCAACAGGCCCTCGGCAACCTGCTGGAAAATGCGCTGGATTTCACGCCCCCTGGCGGCACGCTGCGCTTCTCGGCGCAGCGCCGGGATAACAAGATTGAGGTGAGCCTGTTCAACCAGGCTGAGCCGATTCCCGACTATGCACTACCGCGCTTGAGCGAGCGTTTCTACTCGTTGCCACGGCCGGTGAGCGGGCGCAAGAGCACTGGGCTGGGATTGAACTTCGTGCAAGAAGTGATGCAGTTGCATAACGGTGGCCTGCACATCGGCAACGTTGCCGGCGGCGTGCGTGTGGTGCTGTGGTTGCCTGACGTCGACTGAGCAGAGGTCTGCATGACTCAACCGAAAGGCTTCTGGAACAGCCGCTGGGCTTTGGCCGGGTCCAGGTGTGCGACGTTGATGCGCAACCAGGGGCTCTTGAGACCATTGGCGTCGAACAACTGGCCGGGCGCCAGCAGGATGCCCTGCTTGTAGGCGCGTTCAAGGAAGTCATCGGTTTGAGTCAGTTCGGGGTGGCGTATCCAGAGAAACAACCCGCCATCGGGCAGGTGGAAGATCTCCCAGCCCCAGCGTTGGAAACTCGCTTGAGCGATCGCCTGGTGGGTCTGCAATTTGCGTTGAACCAGGTTCAAGTGCCGTTCGTAAATACCGTCCGACAGGATCGTGCTGAGAAAGCGCTCGCAGAAGCTCGGCACGGCGACGCTGGTCAGCAGTTTCAAGTCGGCCAACGCTGCAATCAGGTGGGGCGGTGCCACCAAATAGCCCACCCTTAGGCTGGCCGAGAGTGTCTTGGAAAAGCTGCTGATGTAGATCACTTTGCGCAAGCCGTCGAGGGTCGCCAGCCGCGTGCCGTGTTCGCCGGTCAGGTCGCCGTAAACGTCATCTTCCACCAGCAGCAGATCGTACTGATAAGCCAGCTGCAAAATCTGGAAAGCCCTATGCGGGCTCAGCGATGAGCCGGTGGGGTTGTGAAATTGCGAGTTGATGAAGAACGCTTTCACGGTTCGGCTGGCCAGGGTTTTTTCCAGTGCTTCGATATCCGGGCCGTCAGGCAGCCGCGCGACGCCGACCACCGTGGCACCGCGCAGGGCCAGCAGTTGCACCAGGTTACTGTTGCAGGGGTCGTCCACCAGTACGCAATCGCCGGGCTCGATAAGTTTGCGAATCACCAGGTCCAGCGCCTGGGTGGCGCCGAGCGTGGTCAGCACCTGATCGGGGTTGACCGTTAAGGCCAGCCTGTTGTGCAGGTGTTGGGCAAGGTTCTGGCGCAGCGGCAAATGACCGAGTGGATCGCCGTATTCGATCAGCGAGCTGTGGGCGAAGTTGGCCGTACGGCGGATGATCCTCGCCAGGGCCTGGGTGTCGCGCCAAGCCGGCGGCAGCCAGCCGCAGCCCAGTTTCATGCTGTAGGCATCGCCATGGAAGATCCGCCAGAAGGCGTTCAAGTTTCCTCGGTCAATGGCTTCCAGGGGCGCCATTTGGGCAGGCGCCGGTGGTTTGCTCGCCTGGGCCTCGACGAAAAAACCACGGCCTTGGCTGGCGCTGATCCACCCATTGATTTCCAGGCGCTCGTAAGCGCTGACGACGGTATGGAAGCTCAGGTCGTGCCTGGCGCTGAGCTCGCGAATGGACGGCAAACGCTGCCCGGGCTTGATCTCGCCACGCCCGATAGCCTCCTTGATGGCACTCACCAACTGTTCGATGACGGCAATCTTTGGTGAGCGGTCTAGTATGAGTTCCATCCCTGTGACCCTGACCATGAAGTGTTAGGGCAAATCTTCTAACAGTTATCACAGCAGGACCAGCACTGTTTTTGGGTTGCCGGGATTTCTGGAGTAAGCCTGACGGACTGTCAGCTTAATTCAGGAGGAATAGTGATGACGCACGTTTTGTCACCGTCGGTATTGGCACCCCGCAACAGTCAGCCCTTGGCCGTGACCGACCTGGACAACTGGAGCGACTGGAAATGGCAACAGCGCAATGCAGTGACCAAGCTTGATGAACTGCTGGGCTACTTTCCGGGGTTGGCACAGGATGGTTGGCTGCAGCGTATTGGCCAGCATCTGGAAGACCGCAAACTTACGGTAACCCCTTACACCCTGGGTCTGATCAAGGTTGATCAGCATCGGCGCCCCCTGACAGATGACCCCTTTTGGCGTCAATTGATTCCCGATTGGAACAGCACCCCTGCCGCCGAGGCCCTGGGCTACGACGGCGAGTCGGAAAACTGGGAATTGCCCGACGAAATGGTCACGCCGATCTGCCAGCACAAGTACGACAACCGGGTCATTCTGCGCCTGGCCAATGTCTGCCACGCGTATTGCCAGTTCTGCTACGAAGCCTTGCGCACCCTGGAAAAACAGACCGTTAAAAGCTCAATGCGCAAGCAGGACTGGCTCGATACGCTCGACTACATCCGTCAGAACCCGCAGCTCGATGAAGTGATCCTCAGTGGCGGCGAGCCGTTGATGCATTCCGACAAACACCTGGATGGCTACCTTGGCGACCTGCGAGCGATTCGCCCCAACCTGATCATCCGCCTGCACACCCGTGCGCTGACCTTCAACCCGTACCGTATTACTGATCAACTCGTGGAGATCCTCGGGCGGCACGACGTCACTGCCATAGGCTTGCATATCGTCCACCCCCGGGAAGTCACGGAAGACTTCCTGCAAGCTGCCAAGCGCCTGCGCAGCGTGTGCCCGATCCTATTCGCCAACATCCCATTGCTCAGTGGCATCAACGACGACTACGACACGATGGCCGAGCTGTGCCTGACCCTCTACCGGCACGGCATCCAGCCGCACTACTTGTATCACTTCATGCCGTTCTCACCCGGTTCCCAGGCCTTTCGTACCGACATCAGCGACGCCGTGGCCTTGGTCAGCCGGATGAAGCGCAGGCTGTCGAACATCGCCGTGCCTGAATACGTACTGCCTCACAAAACCGGCAAATACACCGTGCCGCTGGATCTGCTGAACGGTCTGCCGACCCTGCAGCGACGCAGCGACGGTGAATACCTGCAGTACACCAACTGGCAAGGCCAGCCCTGCACTTTTCCGGAATGAACCTTATGGTCAATCGTTTTGCCAGCCATCTGACGGGCCTGGACAACCCCAACCCGTTTCCTGGCATGGTCGCCTTTGAGCAGCGCACAGGCAGGCAGGTCGACTTGCGCCTGGGCGGCAATGAATGTCTCGACGCGCCACTCACCGCCTTGCGCGAGCGGTACGGTAATGACTTTTGCGAACACGCACGGCTGTATGGCGATCCGCAAGCCTTTGCCCTACGCCAGGCACTGGCGGCGGCCCATGGTTTCAACCCGGCGCATCTGTGCCTGGACAGCGGCGCCGATGCGGTCCTGGCGTTGTGCATTCGAGCCTTGTGCGCGCCGGGGGACCGGGTGGTGTGCAGTGCTGGCACCTATCCAACTTTTGCGTACTTTGCCAAGGCGGCGGGGTGTGAGGTGGTCGAAACCCCGTATCACCGCACGGACACCAGCCTGGCAGTGAACATTCCAGGCTTGTTGCTTGAGGCCGTGCGCTGCGGCGCCAAGGTGGTCTACCTGGCCAACCCGGATAATCCGACGGGCAGTTGGTGGTCGTTCGAGGCGGTCCAGGAGCTGGCGTCCTCCTTGCCCGATGATTGCACCTTGCTGTTGGACGAGGCCTACCTGGACTTCTGCCCTGACCTGCAGATGAACAGTGAGCGGGTGCTTGAGGGCTGCATCCGGGTGCGTTCTCTGTCCAAGGCCTACGCCCTGGCCGGTTTGCGTCTGGGGTATGCGCTGGCCGATCCTGCGACCATCGCCATGCTCGACAAGGTGCGCATTCACTACGCCGTCGGCGGCCTGGTGCAGCACGCCGCGCGTGTGGCGCTGGACGATCGGCGCCACGCCGAAGCCATCCAGGAAAACAACGCCCTGTTGCGCGATGCCTTCAGCCAGCGGTTGCGGGGGATGGGCTACCGGGTGCTGCCGTCCGGTACCAACTTCATCAGCCTGTTGTTGCCGTCCGCGGCGGCGGCTCACCACTTGCAGGAGCATCTGCTGGATCACCGGATTGCCGTGCACCGGCCACTGCATCCGGCGTTTGCCAACCTGATCCGGGTCACCGTCTGTGAAGCCGCCCTGGAGGAGCGCGTGCTGGAACTGTTCGAGAGGGCCATTGAATGAAACCTCAACTGCAGTTTCGTGACGCCTTTCAAGACGCCTTGCCCATTGTCATCAGCGGCTTTGTCTTCGGCCTGGTGTTTGGTGTATTGGCCAGCAAGGCCGGGCTGTCGCCCCTCGCCGCCACACTCATGAGCCTGATGGTATTCGCCGGTGCTTCGCAGTTCGTGGCGGTGGAGCAATGGCACTCCGGGCAGCTGTCGTTGGTGGCCATCGTGCTGACGACGTTGTTGGTCAATCTACGGCACTTGTTGATGAGTCTGTCGCTGCGCCCAGCGTTTCGCAAGGAACCCAAGCGCAAGCTGATTCCCGCGTTTTCCTTGTTGCTGATCGATGAAACCTGGGCACTGGCCGAGCACCGCTTCAAGAAGTCGGCGCCGTCCCTGCGTTATTTCGTGCAGGCCGGCCTGCTGATCTATTTCGGCTGGGTCGGCGGCACGCTGCTGGGGACCCAATTGGGCAGCCATATTCCACGGCCAGCGGACTTCGGCCTGGATTTCACCTTTGTGGCGATGTTCCTGTCGTTGATGGTGTTGCTGTGGCAGCGCTCGCTGGATTTCTTCACGTGGCTGCTGTCCGGGGTCATCGCCTTCTACGCGGCGCAGTTGCCGGGTATTGGCCAGGCGTCGGTGGTGATTGCGGCGATTATCGCCAGTGCGTTGGTGGCCGCGTTGCCCCAGGCCGGACAACTGGAAATCGACCATGAGTGAGTTGGAACTGGCGGCAATCATCGGCATGGCCCTCGTCACCTACCTCACCCGTATCGGTGGGTTGCTGGTGACGGCCGAGCGCACCAGCCTTAACGGCTTCACAGAACGCTTTCTGAAAAACCTGCCGGCGGCGCTGCTGGCCGCGCTGATCAGTCCGAAACTCGCCACCGGCGATGTGTCGATCTGGCTGGCGGCGCTGATCACCGTGGCGGTGGTCTGGAAGTTCAAGAACACCTTGCTCGGCGTCGCCGCAGGCACCTTTAGCTGCGCGGCGATCCGTTGGCTCATTTAAGGACAAACCATGAAAATCGGAATCATAGACTCGCTTCACAACAGCTACGTGAGCAAGGCTGACATTGAGCAGGATGTATTCGGTGGGCGGGCCAGCGTCTCGCTGTTCCAGGTCTCCAATGCGGACCAACTGCCGCAGGCTGCGATGCAATGCGACGGGCTGATCAGTTGGCACCTGGTACCGCTGCAAGCCGCGTTCATCAACCGCCTTGAACGGTGCCGGGGCATCGTTCGTGCGGCCGTGGGGTTTGACAATATCGACTTGGTGGCAGCCCGTCAGTGCCATATCGAAGTGGCTAACGTGCCCGACTACGGGACTGAAGAGGTGGCTGATCACGCATTGTCCATGGCCCTGTCGTTGCTACGCCGCTTGCCCCGCGGCCATGAGGTGGTGTCGCGAGGCAGTTGGGATTGGCGTCAAGTCGGTGCGTTGCCGCGCATGAGCCAACTGCACGTGGGCATTATTGGGTGTGGGCGGATCGGCATGGCGGCGGCGCTGCGCTTCAAGGCGTTTGGTTGTCAGGTCAGCTTTTACGACCCCCTTGTCTGCAGCGGGGTGGAAAAATCCTTGGGGCTGCAGCGTTGCGAAACGCTGGAGCAGTTACTGCACAAGGCCGACTTGGTGAGCATTCACACGCCGCTCAATGAACAGACCCATCACCTGATCGGCGCACGGGAACTGGCGATGCTCAATGGCAAGTACCTGATCAACACCGCACGTGGTCCGATTATCGACTCACAGGCGTTGCGTGATGCCGTGGCCGACGGCCTGTTGGCCGGGCTTGGGCTCGATGTCTACGAAGACGAGCGTCAAGCGATCCCCGAACAATTCCTGGGCCGTGATGATGTGTTGCTGTCACCGCATGTCGCGTTCTATTCCGACGCGGCGTTGCCGGAGTTGCGGGCCAAGGCAGCACAGGTACTGTTGAGCATTCTTGAACAGGGCAGCCACCGTAACGTGGTCAATTGACCCACGCTGGAGAGTCTCCACAGACTCTCCACACAGCCTCCATAAAACCGCTACGCAGCCCTCACACACTCTCCCCCCATCAAAACAGGGAGAGACCCATGAACCGCAGTCTGCTTTTCAAACTTGGCGCCATTGCGCTGCTGATCCTGCTGTTGCTGATTCCGTTGCTGATGATCAACGGCATCATCAGCGACCGCCAGCAGCTGCGTGACGGTGTATTGATGGACATCGCCCGCAGCTCCAGCTACAGCCAGCGCCTCACCGGCCCGGTGATGGTGGTGCCTTATCGCAAGACCGTGCGCGAGTGGAAACTCAATGAAAAGCTCAACAAACGCTACGAAGTCACGCGTGAAGAGCGCGGTCGTCTGTATTTCCTGCCGGATCGATTTGAACTCGACGGCAAAGTGCAGACCGAACTGCGCGCACGGGGCATCTACCAGGCGCGGTTGTTCCATGCCGATACCCGCATCGGCGGGCGGTTTGAAGTGCCTGCGCAAATGGGCATCACGGAAGACTTTGCCGATTACCGCTTTGAGCCGGCGTTTCTGGCGGTGGGCATCAGCGATATTCGCGGCATCGAAAACGCGCTGAAGCTGGAACTGGGCAACCAGCGCCTGGAATTTGAACCGGGTTCCCAAGTCGATTGGCTGGGTGAAGGCGTGCACGTGGCGCTGCCGCAGCAAGACAGCAAGAAGCCCTATGTCGTGGAGTTCGCCTTCGACCTGCGCCTGCAAGGCACCGAACAGCTGCAAGTCGTACCGGTAGGCAAGACCAGCCAGGTGACCCTGGCGTCCAACTGGCCGCACCCCAGCTTTATCGGCAACTTCCTGCCAGCCCAGCGTGAGGTCAGCGACACAGGCTTTACCGCGACCTGGCAAACCTCATTCTTCTCCACCAACCTTGAACAAGCGCTGCAAAGCTGTCTCGACGGGCAGGGCTGCAAGGACTTCAGCAACCGGGGCTTTGGCGTCAACTTCATCGACCCGGTGGACCAGTACCTCAAGAGCGACCGTGCGATCAAATATGCGCTGCTGTTCATCGCCCTGACCTTCGCCGGCTTCTTCCTTTTCGAAGTGCTCAAGAACCTGGCCGTGCACCCGGTGCAGTACGCGTTGGTGGGGTTTGCGCTGGCGTTTTTCTACTTGCTGTTGTTGTCGTTGTCCGAGCATATCGGGTTCGCCATGGCTTACCTCATCTCGGCCAGCGCCTGTGTGTTGTTGATCGGTTTCTACGTGTGCCACGTGCTGCGCAGCGTCAGGCATGGCCTGGGCTTTTCGACGGGGTTGGCAGCGTTATATGGCTTGTTGTACGGGTTGCTGAGCGCTGAGGATTACGCGCTGCTGATGGGGTCGCTGTTGCTGTTCGGCCTGCTGGGCACGGTGATGGTGCTGACGCGCAAGCTCGATTGGTATGGCGTGGGCAAGCGCAAGGCGGTCGAGCCGCTGCAGTTTGACCTGGAGGCGGTGCAATGATCGGGTTGCGTGAAGATCAGCAGATGAAGGCGCGGATGGTCGCATTTCTCAACCACGCCACCGCCCCCTGTAGGAGCTGGCTTGCCAGCGATCGCGGTGGTCCAGTCAACGAGTCGCAAGCTGACACTCCGCTATCGCTGGCAAGCCAGCTCCTACAGGGGACTGCGGTGGTTTTCAAACCGGGGGCTGGGTCTGCTGCATCGAAGGGCGCTGGCTGACGTCGGCGTACCAGGCTGCAAGCTTGGGGTTAGCATCACGCCACTGCAGGTCGGGATGACGAAAATCGAGATAACCCAAGGCGCATGCCACGCTGATCGCCGCTATGTCGAAATGGCTGCTCAGCTCGGCAATCGCGTCCTGTTCCAGCTCGGCGAGGGTGCGGCGGATCTTGTTGCGCTGCTCGTCGAGCCACTGGTCCCAGTGTTTTTCTGCAGGGCGCATGGCGGTCTCGTAACGCACCAGCACGGCCGCATCCATGATGCCGTCGGCCATCGACGCCAGGGTCAGGCGGCGCCAGCGCGCGGAGCCGTCGCGGAGGATCAGCGGGTTGCCGACGTGCTGGTGGTCCAGGTAGTCGAGGATCACCCGGCTGTCGTGCAGTACCGACCCGTCGGCCAGGCGCAGGGCCGGGATCTTGCCCACGGGGTTGCCTTGCACCACCTGGGCGTCCGGGGCGACCGGTGTTGGCATGCACGCATGCAGGGCCACGCGGTCCTGCTGGCCGGTTTCGATCAACAGCACGCGCACTTTGCGGACAAAGGGTGAAGCGGGGTTGTGGAACAAGGTCATGCTGGGAGCGGACATGGGTACACCTCAAGAATGGGCTGCGGCTAGCCTAGAGACATTGAGGGTGTTTTTGAAGGCCTCATCGCAGGCAAGCCAGCTCCCACAGGGTAATGCATTCCAAGGTGGGAGCTGGCTTGCCTGCGATGACGGCCTCAACCGCGCCGCTTAAACAAACCCCATACACCAATGCCGGCAGGAATCCCCAACCCCACCCAACTGAGCGAATCCCACAGCCCATCCCCCAGCAACGCCGCAAACAGCCCCGCCGCACTGAGCACGCCAATCCCCAGGGGAATGCCAAACACCTTCCAGAAACTCGACTGCCGCGGCTTCATGGCTTGGCCGCCTTGCGCCGCACAATCCACAGGTAGACCCCGCTGCCCAGCACGATGATGGTCAGCACATCCAGCACCGCCCACAGAACCTTCATCGGCATACCGCCATAGTCGCCAAAGTGCAGCGGCTGGGACATGCCCATGGCGTCCATGTACCACGGCCGTTCGGCGATGGCGGTGACGGCCAGGGTGCTGGCGTCGATCAGCACCGGCGTGAGCAAGTGCGAGGTGAGGTGGGTGCTGCCTTTCATGAACACCGCGTAATGGTGCTCGCTGGAAAAGCGCGTGCCGGGGAAGGCGATGAAGTCCGGCTCCATGCCGGGCGCAGCCTTGGCGGCGATGGCCAGCAGCTCGGTAGCCGGTGCACGCTGGGTGAGCGGCGGAGCGTTCTTGTACGGCTCGATCATCGCGCTGAGGCTGTCCTGGCGCCAGGCGGCAATGATCAGGTCGGCGCAGGCGCTGATCACACCGGTCACGCCCACCACCAGCGCCCAGGTCAGGGTGACCACGCCGATCAGGTTATGCAGGTCGAGCCAGCGCAGGCGGGTGGATTTGTCTTGGCGCACGGTGGCGAACTTCAAGCGGCGCATGAACGGCAGGTACAACACCGTGCCCGAGACAATCGCCACCACAAACAGAATGCCCATGAACGCGAGCAGCAACTTGCCGGGCAGGCCGGCGAACATGTCCACGTGCAAGCGCAGCAGGAACAGCGTCAGCCCGCCGTTGGCCGCCGGCGTTTCCACTGCTTCGCCGGTGCGCGCATCGAGCATGAAGGTGTGCGACGAATTGGGTTCGGTGCCGGCTGTGGCGGCCATGATCGCGATCACGCCGTTCTTGTCGTCTTCGTCCCAGGCCAGGTACTGCATGGCTTCGCCGGGGCGATGGGCCTGGGCCTTGGCCACCAGTTGTTCCAGGTTGAGCTGCGGCGTATCGGCAGGCATCTGCGCCAGTTCCGGCTCGTTGCCCAGCAGGTGGTCGATCTCGTGGTGAAACACCAGCGGCAAGCCGGTAAGGGCGAGCAGCAACAGGAACACCGTGCAGATCAGGCTGGTCCAGGTGTGGATGAAGGACCAGCGGCGGATGGTTTTGCTTTTCATTTTTTCAACCTTCAGACACACCAAAGCCGCCCATGGGGGCGGCCTGGTGATGAACTCAGCCGATTACCACTGGTAGGTGGCGCTGGCGACGACGCTGCGTTGGTCGCCGAAGTAGCAGTAGGACGCGTCGCAGGTGGAAATGTAGTCCTTGTTGAACAGGTTCGTGGCATTCAACTTCACCGATGCACCTTTGAGGCTGTTATCGAGACGACCGAGGTCGTAGTGAACGGCTCCGTCGAATACGGTGTAGGCATCGGACTTGCCCAGCCAGGTGTTGGCCTGGTCGCCATAGGTGTTACCGGTGTAGCGGGCACCGAAGCCGATACCGAAGCCGTCGAGCACGCCGTTGTGCCAGGTGTAGTCTGTCCACAGCGACGCCTGCTGGTTAGGTATCAGTTGCAGGCGATTACCTTTGTAGATGCCTGTTTGAACTTCGGACTTAGACAAGGTGTAGGAGGCAATGACCTTGAGGTTTTCGGTGACGTCAGATACCGCTTCCAGCTCCAGGCCTTTGACCTTCACTTCGCCTGCTTGATCAGTGATTGACTGGCTACCCGAACCAATTCGGGTCACCAACACGTTTTTCTGGGTCAGGTCGTAGACCGCTGCGCTCAGCAGTGTGTTGGAGCCGGGTGGCTGATACTTTATCCCTAGTTCCCATTGTTTGCCTTCGGTGGGCTTGTAGGACGTCAACGGGTCGACGCTGGCGTTGCTCGCAGGCTGAAACGACTCGGCATAGGACAGGTACGGCACGAAGCCGGAATCGAATACGTAGCTGATCGCCGCGTTGCCGCTGAAGTTTTTGCTGCGGTCGGTATTGGTGGCGTCTTTTTTATTGAAGTACGTGGTGCCTTGGTGCACCCAGTCTTCACGGCCACCGAGTGTCAGGCGCCATTTGTCCAGGGCCATCTGGTCTTGCGCGTAGAGGCCAGTCTGCACGGTCTTCTGGTTGTAGTCGTAAAACGCATCGGAGCGCAAAGGACGTACTACTGGCGTGCTGTTGATCGGGTTGAAGATATTGACGCGTCCGGCGCCTCCGTAAATCGACAAGTAAGAGGTGTCGGTACGCTGGTGATCAAGGCCCAGTAGGAGGGTGTGGGTGATGTCGCCCGTGGCGAAGTCGGCCTGGAAATTGTTATCTACAGCGAACTGTCCGATGTTCTCGTCAACGTTGGTTGAGAGGCGATCCATATTGCCTGCGGCATCTACGGGGGCGTAGGCATAGGCACCCACGGTCAATTGTTGGAAAGACAACTCCGACTTTGTGTAGCGCAGGTTCTGTTTGAACTGCCAAGTGTCATTGAAGCGGTGTTCGAACGCATACCCCAATGCGTAATAGGTACGGTCGTAGAACTCGTAGTCCGGGTCGCCGAGGTTCTTGTGGTGTGATACTTCGCCCAATGGCGAATGAATTTTGGTGCCCACGATAGGCAGGAACTGGCTAGTAGCCCCGGTATCGTCACGAGTGAACTGCGACAAGAAGGTCAGCTTGGTATCCGGGTCGATGTTCCAGGTCAGGCTCGGCGCGATGTTGTAGCGCTTGTTGTCGATGTGGTCGACCTGGGTGCCGGCATCGCGTACCACGCCGCTGAGGCCATAGAGGAACTGGCCTTCATCGTCGATCTTGCCGGTGCTGGCGAAGTTGATCTGGCGGTAGTTGTCGCTGCCGTACTGCACCTGGATGGCATTGCTCGACTCGGCGCTGGGACGCCGGCTGACCATGTCCAGCAGGCCACCGGGTGGGGTCTGGCCGTAGATCGAGGACGCCGGGCCGCGCAGCAGGGCGAGGCGGTCGAGGTTCCAGGTCTCGGCTTTCGGGTTGGCGTACACACCGCGTGGCAGCGGCAGGCCGTCGAGGAATTGGGTGGGTTCGAAGCCACGCACACGCATCCAGTCGTAGCGGGTGTCGCTGCCGTAGCTGGCGGACACGATGCCGGGCATGTATTTGACCGCGTCATCCAGGTTCTGGACGTTGCGGTCCTGCATTTGCTGGCGAGTGGCGACGGAGATCGAACGCGGTGCTTCGACCAGCGCGGTGTCGGTCTTGGTGCCGGCGGCGGTACGTGTCGCCAGGTAGCCTTGCGCCGGGCCCCAGGCGCTTTCGTAGTTGGCGTCTTGCCCGGTGATGTTGGTTTCCGGCAGGGCCACCACACCGTCGGGGATCGCGACCAGGGTGAAGGTGCCGGCACTGCTTTGCTCCAGCTGCAAACCGGTGCCACGCAGGGCCTCACGCAGCGCGCCCTGTGGGTCGAACTGGCCTTTGACCGGTGCCGAGGTCTTGCCCGACGCCAGCGCCGGGTTGAGGGTCAACGCCAGGCCGGCCTGGCTGGCGATTTGGTTCAACGTGGTGGCCAGCGGCGCCGCCGGCAGGTTGTAGGCGCGCACGCTCGAGGCTTGTTCGGCTGCCATCAGCGCAGTGCTGGCCAGCGGGGTGCTTAAGGCAATGGCCACGGCTAACAGGCTGGGGCGCAACAAGGTGTCTAGCGTGCGGGACATAGGGCGGCTCCTGAATGGAAATATTTCTCAATTGCCTAGGTGCCGAACGAGAATTGAAAAGTGATAGGGCAGGGTGAAAATATTTTTTTCGGTTGGCCTTGAGGGCCTCTTCGCAGGCAAGCCAGCTCCCACATTTGATTGGGTTCACACGGTCAAAATGTGGGAGCTGGCTTGCCTGCGATAGCAATAGCCCAGGCACCGCAGAAACTAAGGCTTGGCCCTGACCGTCACCCACCACGGCGTGTGTTGCTCGATCTGCACCGGCAGGGTGGGCAGCAGCGCATTCAACGCCAGGGTTGTGTCATGCAGCGGGAAGCTGCCGGTAATCCGCAGATCTGCCACGCTCTTATCCACACCCAGGTAGCCGGTGCGGTAGCGGCTCAGCTCGCCAACCACATCGCCCAGGCGCGCGTTGTCCACCACCAGCATGCCGCGGGTCCAGGCGTCGGTGGCGGGGGTGACGGCCAGCGCAGGGCCCAGGCCATCGCTGCGCATCAGCACTTGCTGGCCTTCCTTGAACACCTGTTCCTGGTGCAACGCCTCGGGCTGCGCGGCCACGGCCGATTGCAGCACGCTCAGGCGCGTGGCGTCGTCTTCGCGCTTGACGATAAACCGCGTGCCCAAGGCGCGCAGGTTGCCGTCGCGGGTTTGCACATAGAAAGGGCGGGCGTCGTTGTGGCCGGTCTCAACCAGAATCTCGCCTTCTTGCAGCACGATCAGACGGCGCTTTTCATCAAAACGCACGTCGATGGCGCTGTGGGTGTTGAGGTTGATCAGCGTACCGTCCGCCAGTTTCAGCGTGCGTTGCTCGCCTGTCGCAGTGCGTTGATCAGCCATCCAATAGTGGATTGGCACGTAGCGCTCACCGGCAAACAACGCCAGGCCTATCACCAGTGCAATGCTCGCCAGGCCGCTGCCCAGCTTGCGCACGCGCTGGCGAATGCCTTCACGTGACTGCAACAACGCCGCCCGCGCCGGGCCCGAGGCCACGCTGAAACGCTGGTCGAGCATGCCCAGTTGGCGCCAGGCGCGGGCGTGTTCTTCATCGCTGGCCAGCCATTTGGCGAATTCTTCACGCTCCACCGCACTGCCGTCCCCCGAGTCGAGGGACAGTTGCCAGGCAATCGCGGCGTCCAGCACACGGGCCGAGACCGGCCGGGAGCTTGTCACAGCGGCTCGCCATACAGCGCGATGTAGCACTGGCGAATGCCCTGGGCCAGGTACTGGCGCACGCGAGGGACGGAGACGCCGAGGCGCTGGGCGATTTCTGCATGGCCCAGGCCGTCGAGGCGGTTATAGAGGAACGCGGCGCGAGCCTTGCTCGACAGCTTGCCGAGCAGGCGGTCGATGGCCTTGAGGTCTTCTAGGATCAGTTGCTGTTCTTCAGGCGAAGGGTGTTCGCTTTCCGGGATCAGCATCAATTCGGTGAGGTAGGCCTGTTCCAGGGCGGCGCGACGGAAGTAGTCGAACAGCAGCCCTTTGGCGATGGCTACCAAAAAGGCGCGTGGCTCGCGGGGTTCGCGCAACTCGTCACGGCCCAGCAGGCGCATGAAGGTGTCCTGGCTCAAGTCTTCGGCGCGGCTCGGGCAAGCCACGTTGCGTCGCAGCCAGGCCAACAGCCAGCCACGATGGTCGCGATACAACGCGCCAACAAGCTCACTGTGTGGGTTCTGGACCGACGACAAGGCATCACCGAATAAACAAGAGGTTTAAACTAACGAGAATTATTCGCGATTGTGTCAGAGGCGTCGGACGGGCGCAATTGGCGTCTGTCGGGCAGTGCTATTAAAACGATGGCGCTTGCTTGCGCCGTTTCCATTGGCTCAAACGCTCTTGCAAGGCCTGCGGTGTGTCGATGTGTTGTTGGCGCGCGCGGCTAAACAGGATGAGCATCAGCTCGGCCGTGGCCAAGGCGTCGGCACTGGCGTGATGGCGTTCGCCCACGTGCAGCTTGAAGTGCCGGGTCCAATCATCGAGCCCGGCTTCACGGATATTCGCGTCAGGGCACAGCAGCGGGGCGAGGTCGGCCACGTCGAGAAACGGGTGCGCCAGGCGGTAACCCAGGCTGTCCTTGAGTGCCCGGCAGAGCATGTGTTGATCGAATGGCGCATGAAACGCCAGCAACGGGCTGTCACCCACAAACTCCATGAAATCCAGCAGGGCCTCCACCGGGTCGCTGCCGGCGGCGATGGCGCTGGGGCCCAGACCATGGATCAGCACGCTGGGGCTGAGTTTGGTCTCGGCCCGTTGCAGGGTGCGTTCGAACATCTGCGAGAAATCCACCGCGCCGTCCTCGATCACCACGGCGCCGATGGACAGCACCTGGTCTCGGTTGAGGTTCAGCCCGCTGGTTTCCAGGTCCACCACGACCCAGCGCTGGCTGTGCAGTGCGCCGTCGCCCAATGTGCCGGCTGGCGGGAGTTGGGCCAGACGCTGTTGTTGCGCTGCATTGAGCCCTGGCTTTTTCGGGCGTAACCAGTCGAACAGCCTCACAGTTGATACCGCAAGGTCAGGCTGGTTTGCAGGCGTTGGGCCTGGCGCAGGGATTCACGCAGGATGCGCCGGTCCAGGTGGTTGAGGCTGTCGGGGTCGACGCGGTTGGAGTACGGCTGGTTCTCTCGGGTCTGCAACTGATGCTGTTGCATGCGGGTTTGCTGGATGAAGTGATACGCCTCTTCATAGGCGGCGCCATCCAGGGGCTCGATCACTTCACTGGCCACCAGTTGGCGCAGGCGTTCCAGGGTGTTGTTGGCGTGGATGCCGTTGGCCAGGGCCAACAAGCGCGCACCGTCGACAAAGGGCGTGAGGCCTTGGACCTTGAGGTCCAGGGTGGCTTTCTCACCGCCTTTGCGCGTCAGCACAAACTCACGGAAACGCCCCACGGGCGGGCGATGGCGCAGGGCGTTTTCGGCCAGCATGCGCTGGAACAAGCGGTTATCCGCCACCTGATCAAGAATGCCTTTGCGCAGTTGCTCGCAGCCGCGCTCATCGCCCCACACCACCCGCAGGTCGAAATAGATACTCGAGCCCAACAGGTTCTCCGGTGTCGCCTCACGTATAAAAGCCGCAAAACGCCGCGCCCATTCTGCCCGCGACAGGCAAAGCTCGGGGTTGCCGGCCATGATATTGCCCTTGCACAGACTGAACCCGCACAGCGCCAGGCTCTGGTTGATCTGCTGGGCCAGCGGCAACAGCCGCCCACGGATCGCCGCCGCTTCGGCCGCGTCCTTGGCGTCGAACAGAATGCCGTTGTCCTGGTCGGTGAACAGCGTCTGTTCGCGACGGCCTTCGCTGCCGAAACACAACCAACTGAACGGCACGCCGGGGTCGCCTTTTTCGGCGAGGGTCAGCTCGATCACCCGGCACACCGTGTGATCGTTGAGCAGCGTAATGATGTGGGTGATCTGGGTGGACGACGCGCCGTGGGCCAGCATGCGTTCGACCAATTGGCCGATTTCACCGCGAATCGCCACCAGGTGCTCCACCCGGGGCGCATTGCGGATGGTGCGGGCCAGGTGCACCAGGTCGACGCGTTGCAGGGAAAACAGGTCGCGCTCGGACACCACGCCGCACAAGCGCTGGTCCTTGACCAGGCACACGTGGGCGATATGCCGCTCGGTCATGGCGATCGCCGCGTCGAACGCGCTGTGGTCCGGCGTCAAGAAGAACGGCGCCTGGGTCATATGACCTTCTATGACCTGATTGAAATCACTGGTGCCATCGGCCACCACCTGGCGCAGGTCGCGCAGGGTAAAGATGCCGAGGGGGGCCTTGTGCTCATCGACGATCACGATGCTGCCCACTTGCTGCTCATGCATCAGCGTCACCGCCTCACGCAGCGGTGTATTCGGGCTGCAGGTGACCGGATGGCGCATGGCCAATTCGCCCAGGCGCGTGTTCAGCGAGTATTGGGTGCCGAGTGTTTCCACGGCTTTTTGCTGGACCTGCTGGTTGACCTGGTCGAGCAGGCTGCTGACGCCGCGCAGGGCAAAGTCACGAAACGGGCTGGAAAGCGCGAACAGCTTGATGAACGCGGGCTTGTTCAGTTGCAGGCAGAAGGTGTCTTCGGCGGCCTTGTGCTCGGTGCGGGTCGCCCGCTCACCCAGCAAGGCGGCCAGCGGGAAGCACTCGCCGGTGGTGATTTCAAAGGTGGTTTCGGTGGAGTCCGGCCGCTCGCCGACGACGCGGCCCTGCTTGACGATATAGAAGTGTTCCACAGGGCCACCCGAGGGCTTGAGGATGCTGTCGCCGGGGCCGTAGAAGCGTAATTGGCACTGTTCCACCAGGAACGCCAGGTGCGCGTGTTCCATCTGGTTGAACGGTGGGAAACGTTGCAGGAATTGCAGGGTGCCGTGGATGTTCTGCAACACGGCGGTTTTCCCCGCCTGCGTGAAAGCATCAGCTTTACTCATAACAGTGACCGCAGTTTTTTTGTCGTTATCGTCAGGCATGGTCGACTCCTGCGCAGCGGGTGCCCATTGGACGTAAGTCTAGGTACTGGTAAAACCACTCACGACTAGGGAAAAACCTTACATGACTATCGTCCAAAACCCGTAGAACGCCCACTAGGCAAACTTTCCGACGAAGTGCACATTGATCGCCCTTCCGCAGATGTCTGACGAGTGTGCTGGGAGATTGATGAGAACTGCTGAGAACCGTATGTCCGACCACGATATTTTGAGTGATGCCGAGCGCGAGGCGCTGAGCGCCGTGATGCTGGAGCCTGATTTACCGCCGCAACGGGTGTTGATTGTCGACGACGACAAGGACGCACGTGAACTGCTGGCGGAAATCCTTGGGCTGGACGGCATTCGCTGCATGACCGCCGACAGCGGCGAGGCGGCGTGGGACTTGCTGAAGTCGAGCAGCTCCATCGGTTTGCTCATCACCGACCTGCGCATGGCACCCAGCAATGGCCTGGAATTGATTCGGCAGGTACGTGAATCCACGCGGGCGGCGTTGCCGATCATCATCATGTCGGGGGACGCCGAAGCGCCGGATGTGATCGATGCGATGCATTTGAGCGTGGTGGACTTTTTGCTCAAGCCGATCGATAGCGTGAAGTTGGCGAAGATGGTGAAGCGGGAACTGGGGATGGCTTCCTGAATTTGTGGTGACTGGGCGGGCCCTATCGCAGGCAAGCCAGCTCCCACATTTGACCGAGTACCTACAGACATACGCGATCACCTGTGGGAGCTGGCTTGCCTGCGATGAGGCCGCCACAGTCACCACAACACTCAAAAAAAGCCCCGATCTTTCGATCGGGGCTTTTTCATTTACAGGCCGTTTTTAGCCTTGAACTCCCGGCGCCGACGGTGCAACACCGGCTCGGTATACCCGTTTGGCTGCTTGGTGCCTTCAATCACTAGCTCCACCGCTGCCTGGAACGCGATGTTGCTGTCGAAGTCCGGCGCCAGCGGGCGATACAACGCGTCCCCGGCATTCTGACGGTCCACCACCGGCGCCATGCGCTTGAGGCTTTCCATGACTTGGGCTTCGTTGACGATGCCGTGGCGCAGCCAGTTGGCGATGTGCTGGCTGGAGATGCGCAGGGTGGCGCGGTCTTCCATCAGGCCCACATCGTTGATGTCCGGCACTTTCGAGCAACCGACACCCTGGTCGATCCAACGGACCACATAACCCAGGATGCCCTGGGCGTTGTTGTCCAGCTCGTTGCGGATTTCTTCGTCGGACCAATCGGTGTTGCTGGCCAGAGGAATGGCCAGGATATCGTCCACCGACGCACGCTCGCGTTTGGCCAGTTCGGCCTGGCGGGCGAACACATCGACCTTGTGGTAGTGCAACGCGTGCAGTGCAGCCGCGGTAGGCGACGGTACCCAAGCGGTGTTGGCGCCAGCCAGTGGGTGGGCGATTTTCTGTTCGAGCATCGCTGCCATCAGGTCGGGCATGGCCCACATGCCTTTACCGATCTGGGCGCGACCTTGCAGGCCGGTGCTCAGGCCGATGTCGACGTTCCAGTTTTCGTAGGCACCGATCCATTTCTCGGCCTTCATCGCTGCCTTGCGCACCATCGCGCCGGCTTCCATGGAGGTGTGGATTTCGTCGCCGGTGCGGTCGAGGAAGCCGGTGTTGATGAACACCACGCGCTCGCTGGCCGCCTTGATGCAGGCCTTGAGGTTGACCGTGGTGCGGCGTTCCTCGTCCATGATCCCGACTTTCAGCGTATTGCGCGGCAGGTTCAGCACGTCTTCGATGCGGCCGAACAGCTCGTTGGTGAACGCAGCTTCTTCCGGGCCATGCATCTTCGGCTTCACGATGTACACCGAACCGGTGCGGCTGTTCTTGCGGCTGCTGGTGCCATTGAGGCTGTGAATCGCCGCCAGGCTGGTGACCAGGCCGTCAAGAATGCCTTCTGGCACTTCGTTGCCGTCTTTGTCGAGGATCGCGTCGATGGTCATCAAGTGGCCAACGTTGCGCACGAACAACAGCGAACGGCCGTGCAAGGTCACGTCCTGGCCGTTCACGCCGTTGTAGACGCGGTCAGGGTTCATGGTGCGGGTGAAGGTCTTGCCGCCCTTGGCCACTTCTTCGGCCAGGTCGCCTTTCATCAGGCCGAGCCAGTTGCGGTAGATCACCACTTTGTCGTCGGCATCGACGGCGGCCACGGAGTCTTCGCAGTCCATGATGGTGGTCAGCGCGGCTTCCATCAGCACGTCTTTGACGCCGGCGGCGTCGGTCTGGCCGACCGGGGTGCTGGCGTCGATCTGGATTTCGAAGTGCAGGCCGTTGTGCTTGAGCAGGATGGCGGTCGGCTGGGCGGTGTCGCCGTGGTAGCCAATCAGTTGCGCGTCGTCACGCAGACCGCTGTTGCTGCCGCCCTTGAGGCTGACAACCAGCTTGCCATCAACGATCTTGTAGCCAGTGGAGTCGACGTGGCTGCCGGCAGTGAGCGGTGCGGCTTCGTCGAGGAAGGCGCGGGCGAAGGCGATGACCTTGTCCCCACGCACTTTGTTGTAGCCCTGGCCCTTTTCGGCACCATTGGCTTCGCTGATGGCGTCGGTGCCATACAGCGCGTCATACAGCGAGCCCCAGCGCGCATTGGAGGCGTTGAGGGCGAAACGTGCATTCATCACCGGTACGACCAGCTGTGGGCCGGCCATACGGGCGATTTCGTCATCGACGTTTTGGGTCGTGGCCTGGAAGTCTGCGGCTTCTGGCAGCAGGTATCCGATGTCTTGCAGGAAGGCTTTGTAGGCCACCGGATCGTGGGCCTGGCCGGCGTGGGTCTGGTGCCAGGTATCGATCCGCGCCTGGAAATCGTCGCGTTTGGCGAGTAGGGCTTTGTTCTTCGGTGCCAGGTCGTGGATGACCTTGTCGGCGCCGGCCCAGAACTGCTCGGCAGTGATGCCGGTACCGGGAATGGCTTCGTTGTTCACGAAGTCGAACAGGACTTTGGCGACCTGCAGGCCACCGACTTGAACGTGTTCAGTCATCTCTTGCCTCACTCTTCGGAGCTTATGCGCTTTTCAGCTTTTCAATTTACCAATGAAGCCTCTGGCCATTTAAACCACGAACCCGATCCCCCAGTACATGCCGTTCAGGCGGCTGGGCTGGCGGGTTATCGCGGTGCGTTGGTGCCTTGGCAGACATCGACCTAACGTTATGTAGTGCGCGATTGGGCATACTACATGATGACTTGCGGTTGTGAAAATCAGACCAAATACGTCGTTTAGCGACCCACCTGTGACATTCGGTCACAGTGGGGAACGGGATGTTCTCAAAAAACTACTGGATTGTTCCAGATAAATATAGAAATGGTACACGATTTGTTTTCATGGACCTGTGCGTCCACTTTGTAGGGATGAGGCCCTTGGGCCTTGCGGCGATGATCAGGCCGCTATCGCCGGCAAGCCGGCTCCTGCAGAACAACAAAGCCTCTGAGGATTTTCGCCATGGACCATCTTGTACTCACAATTATTGCCGCCGACAAACCCGGCCTGGTCGAGCGCGTCGCGCAGAACATCGCCGCCCACGGTGGCAACTGGCTGGAAAGCCGCATGGCGCATATGGCGGGGCAGTTTGCCGGGATCCTGCGGGTTAGCGTTCCCACAGAAAACCGTCAAGCCTTGGTGGGCGCGCTGGAAGACTTATCCACCCACGGCATTCGTGTGCTGGTGGGCGAGGGCAGCAGCGGCCAGGCGTCGGCGTCCAAGTCGATCATGATGACGCTGGTGGGCAATGACCGTTCGGGCATCGTGCGTGAGATCACCGCGCTGCTGAGCAAGCAGGGCGTAAACCTGGAAAGCCTGAGCACCGATGTGCGCCCGGCGCCCATGAGCGGCGATCCATTGTTTACCGCCGAGGCCGTCTTGCAGGTACCGGCCGCGTTATCCCTGGACACCTTGCAGTTGTCCCTTGAAACCCTGGCTGATGATTTGATGGTTGAACTGCACCACGAGGAATAATCCATCCACAAGGTTATGCATGGAAATCTTGCATGGGCCTGTGGATAACCTGTAGAGACCCGACGCCAGGCCACGCCGGCCGGGCTTCTTTACCCGTTGAGCAAAAAACGAGCAGTTTCAAGGGGTTGTGCACAAATGGCGGGGATCAGGTTGTGGATAACCTTGGGGTGGATGCCTGCAAGCCACGCCCGCTGTGGCTTGCAGAGGTTTGTGCGTTATTTGATCAGCGTTTGCGCACAGTCAGCCAGGCGTCCAGGCTGTACACCACCAGGCCGGCCCAGATAAAGGCGAAGGCAATCAACGTGCTCGACGCCAGGTGTTCGCCAAACAGCAGCACGGCTTCCAGCAGCACCAACGTCGGTGCGACGTACTGCAAAAAGCCCAGGGCGGTGTAGGGCAAATGCCGTGCGGCGGCGTTGAAACACACCAGCGGGATCAGCGTCACCGGGCCTGCGGCCACCAGCCACCAGGCTTCGGAAGTGCTCCAGAACGCCAGTTGTGCGCTGTGAGCGGTCGGGTTGAACAGCAGCCAGGCGACGGCGATCGGCACCAGCATCCAGGTTTCCACCACCAGCCCTGGCAGTGCCTTGACCGGTGCCTGTTTGCGGATCAGCCCGTAGAAACCGAAGGTCAACGCCAGCACCAGCGACACCCAGGGCAGGCTGCCTACTTGCCACACCTGTTGCGCCACGCCCACCGCCGCCAGCCCGACGGCAACCCACTGCAAGCGGCGCAGGCGTTCACCGAGCAGGAGCATGCCAAGCAGTACATTCACTAACGGGTTGATGTAGTAACCCAAGCTCGCTTCCAGCATGCGCCCGCTGTTCACCGACCACACATACGTCAGCCAGTTGCCCGCAATCAATGACCCACTGAGCGCCAGGATGGCCAAGCGCTTGGGGTTGTCGAGCAGTTCGCGCAACCAACCCGAGTGTTTCCACACCAGCAGCAACAAACCACCGAACAACGCCGACCACAGCACCCGGTGCACGATGATTTCGGCGGCGGGCACGCTGGCGATGGCTTTGAAGTAGATCGGGAACAGACCCCAGATGACATAGGCGCTCAGGCCCAGGATGTACCCCTTGCGGGGGTTGGCGGGTTGCATTGCAGAATCCTTGCTTAGGCAGCTAACAAAGCGCGATTGTAAGGATATTTGTCTGCCAGTGGGACCCGCTTTTCTGTGGGAGCTGGCTCGCCTGCGATGCAGGCGCCTCGGTTTGTCTGCCGGACCGTGGTGATGCTATCGCCGGCAAGCCGGCTCCTACAGGGGAATGTGCGATTAGAAGAGTTTCAGGGGCTCTTCGTTGAGGGCGGCCAGTTGTTCGCGCAGGGCCAGCACTTGATCGCCCCAATAGCGTTCGCTGCCAAACCACGGGAAGCTGTGGGGGAACGCCGGGTCGTCCCAGCGCCGCGCCAGCCACGCGCTGTAGTGCATCAGACGCAGGGCGCGCAGGGGCTCGATCAGGGCCAGCTCACGCGGGTCGAAATCGTGAAATTCCTGGTAACCATCCATCAATTCCGACAACTGCCCCAGGCATTCCTGACGGTCGCCGGCGAGCATCATCCACAGGTCCTGCACCGCCGGGCCCATGCGGCAGTCGTCGAGGTCGACGATGTGGAACATCTCGTCACGGCACATCATGTTGCCGGGGTGGCAATCGCCGTGCATGCGGATGTTCTTGTGCGGCGTGGCCTTGTACACCTCCTCCACGCGCTTGAGCAGGTCGCGGGCCACGGACTCGTAGGCCGGCAGCAGGCTCTTGGGAATGAAGTTGCCTTCCAGCAGGGTGGTCAGGGAATCCTGGCCGAAATTCTTCACGCCCAGGGCTTCGCGGTATTCAAACGGACGCGTGGAACCCACCGCATGCAGGCGCCCGAGCAATTGCCCAAGGCGATACAACTGGTCGAGATTGCCCGGCTCTGGCGCACGGCCGCCACGGCGGGGGAACAGGGTGAAGCGAAAACCCGCGTGTTCGAACAGGCTTTCACCGTTGTGGATCAGTGGCGCGACCACCGGTACTTCGCATTCGGCCAGTTCGAACGTGAAACGGTGTTCTTCCAGGATCGCTTCGTTGGTCCAGCGCTGGGGCCGGTAGAACTTGGCGATCAGCGGTTCGGAATCTTCGATGCCCACCTGATAGACGCGGTTTTCGTAGCTGTTGAGCGCCAGAACGCGCGCGTCGCTGAGGAAGCCGATGCTTTCGACAGCATCGAGCACCAGGTCGGGGGTGAGTGTTTCAAACGGGTGGGCCATGCGAACTCCTGCGCGCAGCAGGGCGCCGCGTCCGGCCGGGTATGGTAACAGCATCGATAGGTGGTGGCTGTGCGGACGCCTTCGCAGGCAAGCCAGCTCCTACATTCGACCGAGTTCCAGCATGAGAACGCGGTCCACTGTGGGAGCTGGCTTGCCTGCGATGAGGCCCTATCAGGCGCCGACGATCCCGCCGTCATCCCGTCGAATCGCTATCACCGACGAGCGCGGCTTGCCATTCGGCAAATGCTCCGGCCAGGTCGAACCGCCGGTCTCACCCGGATGTTGAATCCCCACAAACAACGTCTTCTGATCCGGCGAGAAGCTGATGCCCGTCACCTCACAGGCCACCGGTCCTACCATAAAACGGCGGATTTCTCCGGTGCTCGGGTCGGCACACAGCATCTGGTTGTTGCCCATGCCGGCGAAGTCGCCGGCGTTGCTGTAGTCGCCATCCGTGAGGATCCACAGGCGGCCGGCTTTGTCGAAACCCAGGCCATCGGGGCTGTTGAACATGTTCTGCGGGTTGATGTTGGACGAGCCGCCCTTCGGCGTGCCGGCATGCACGCCCGGGTTGCCGGCCACCACAAACAGATCCCAGGTGAATGCTGTGGCGCCGTGGTTATCGGCGTCGGCCTTCCAGCGCAGGATTTGGCCGTAGACGTTTTTCTCCCGTGGGTTGGGGCCGCCTACCGGCTGGCCTTCTTCGCCGCGCTTGGCGTTGTTGGTCAGGGTGCAATAAACCTGGCCGTCATTGGGGCTCACCACGATCCATTCCGGGCGGTCCATGCGTGTGGCTTTCACCACGCTGGCGGCCAGGCGCGCGTGGATCAACACTTCGGCCTGGCTGGCGAAACCGCTGCTGGCATCAATGCCATTTTTGCCGTGGGTCAACTCCACCCATTGGCCCTTGCCCTTGGGGTGGTCGGCGTTGCCGTCGCCGGCATCGAAGATCGCCACGTACAAGGTGCCGTGGTCGAGCAGGTCTTTGTTGGCCTTGGGGTTCTTGTGGTTGATCTTGTCGCGGCTGATGAACTTGTAGATGAACTCGCCGCGTTCATCGTCGCCCATGTACACCACGGCGCGACCGTCGCGGGTTTCGGCCAGCGCGGCGTTTTCATGTTTGAAGCGGCCCAGGGCGGTGCGTTTGACCGGCGTGGACTTGGGGTCGAACGGGTCGATTTCCACGACCCAGCCATGGCGGTTGAGTTCGTTGGGGTTCTTGGCCAGGTCAAAACGCGGGTCGTGTGGGTGCCAGTTGATGTCTTTGCTGGCGGCGACCACGCCGTAGCGTTTTTGCCCGGCATCGAACGCCTGTTGTGGGTTGCTGCTGCCAAAGCAGTCGGTGAAGTTCTCTTCGCACGTCAGGTAAGTGCCCCACGGGGTCTTGCCGTTGGCGCAGTTCTGGAAAGTGCCCAGGGCTTTCTTGCCGGATTTGTCGGCGCCGGTCTTGAGCCAGTCGTGGCCGGCGGCCGGGCCGCTGAGGCGGATCGGCGAGTTGCCGTGAATGCGGCGGTTGTAGCGCGAGTCCTGGACGAACTGCCAGGTGTCGCCCTTGCGGCGTACTTCGATCACCGACACACCTTCGCTGGCCAGGGCCTTGCGCACGTCTTCGGCCGACTGCGGCGCGCCGCCGTGGGCATAGAGGTAGCGGTAGTTGGTGTATTCATTGTTGATGGCCATGAGCGCGCGGTTGTCGTCGCCCGGGAAGGCGAACAGGCTCATGCCGTCGTTGTTGTCGCCGAATTGCTGCTCCTGGGCCGCTGCCGTGCCGTTGCCGGACGGGTCGAAGGCCGGGGCGCCCTTGCTCAATGGCTGGCCCCAGCTGATCAGCACCGAGGCGCTGTAGCCGGGCGGCAAGGTGATGGCGTCGCTGGTGGCGGCGCCGATGCTGGTGAAGCCCAGCAGCGGGCTGGCGGTGGCGGCGTTCACGGCCATGGCGCTGCGGGTCAGCAGGTTGCCCCCCAGGAACATCGCGGCCCCGCACAGGGCGCCGGCGCCGATAAAGCGGCGGCGGGTGAGGCCGACCATCTGTTCCAGGTCGGTGGCTTGGTTTTCTTCTAATAGGCTCATTTCAGGCTCCCTGCGGTTTTTGCAGACACCTTAAGGAGCGCTTGTGACGAAATTGTTGCGTTTTGAAGTCGGCCGGCCGGCTACACCGGCGTACCGAGCAACACATGACTGGGGGCGAATTGCACCTGAATCGGCTGGCCTTCTGCCGCACCGAGTGCCGTGAGCGCGGCAGGCTGCGCCAGGGCGCATAAAACCTGGCCGTTGGGCAGGGTGATGCGGACCTCGCTGGGGCCGTCATCGGCGTCGAGAATCGTCTCGATAATGCCGCTCATGCAATTGTGTCCAGGTGTTGCAGGCTGCCCAGGGGCGAGCAGTTCCAGCCAGCCGGCCTTGATCAAGGCGACCACTTCCACACCCGGCTCCAGTTCCAGCCGGTGCGTGCTGTCATGGGTGATCTGGGCATCCAGGCTCAGGTCGCCCGCCAATTGCAGGTGGATCAGGTCATTGCGGCCATGGTTGTCGATGGCGATCACCTGGCCATGCAACTGGTTGCGCGCACTGGTGCGCAGCATCAAGCGGCCCAGCAGGTTGAAGTCGCTGGCATCTTCATCTGAGCCTAGTATTTCGGCCTGCAACACTTGCAGGCGTTGGTAGAGGCGCAACACGCGCTCACCTTCGACCGTCAGTTTGGCGCCACCCCCGCCTTTGCCACCGACGCTGCGTTCTACCAGCGGCTTTTGCGCCAGGTTGTTCAGCTCGTCGATGGCGTCCCACGCGGCCTTGTAGCTCAAGCCGGCGCTTTTGGCGGCGCGGGTGATCGAGCCTTGTTCGGCGATGTGCGCCAGCAGGGCGATACGCTGGGGGCGGCGAATGATGTGTTGGCTGAGGGAGGTGGGCAGAGACATGGGGATACGCTGTGGTGAGATGAGCGGACGTTGCAGGCGCCGGGCTGTGGAGTCAAGTCACGGGCCTGGTTTTGGCGTGCGGGCCAGGCAGTAGACGTCGACTGCACGGGCTCCCGCGTTCATCAGCAACCGCGCCAGGCTGTGGGCGGTGGCGCCGGTGGTGAGCACGTCATCCACCAGTGCAAAGTGACGACCCTGTACCTGCGCATCAGACGCCAGGACGAAGGCGCCGAGCAGGTTGCGCTTGCGGGTCCTGGCGTTAAGGGCTTGTTGCGCGACGGTTTCATGGGGGCGTAACAACAGGTGTTCATCGTGGGGGATATTCAGGTCGCTGTTGAGCCAGCGTGCCAGCATCAATGCCTGGTTGAAGCCGCGTTCACGTAGGCGCTTTGCCGCCATGGGCACGGGCAGCAGGCAATCGGGGCGCGTTAGTTCGCCATTGTCGAGGCGGTGTTGCAGATGTCGGCCCAACAAATGCCCCAGCAGGTGCCCGAGTGGCCAGCGTGCCTGGTGCTTGAAGCGGCTGATCAAGGTGTCGATCGGGAAACTGTAGGTCCAGGGCGCGATCACCTGTTTAAAGGCCGGTGGGTTTTTCTGGCATTGGCCGCAGATCAGGCCATCCATCGGCAGCGGCAGGGCGCACACGCTGCACTGCTCTATCAGCCAAGGCAGCTCCGTTTCGCAGACGTTGCATACAGGATCGGCGGATTCCGTGCTTTCATCGCAGATTAAACAGGTTTGGTTGTTTATTGACCAGATGTAAACCTGGTGTTTGTGGTCTGGTTGACAGTGCATGAATCTTCCTTAAATATGCCGAGCATCCGTGTCGTGCCTGTGGGTATTGCCCTTCCCACAGCGCTTGCCAAAGCATAATCAAGGAATCGCCCATGAGCGCCAGCACCTCTGCCACCCTGCGTCACGATTGGTCCCTCGCCGAAGTCAAAGCGTTGTTCGTGCAACCGTTCAACGACCTGTTGTTCCAGGCGCAGACCGTGCACCGCGCGCATTTCGACGCCAACCGTGTACAGGTGTCGACCCTGTTGTCGATCAAAACGGGCGCCTGCCCGGAAGATTGCAAATATTGTCCGCAGTCGGGCCACTACAACACTGGCCTGGAAAAAGAAAAGCTGATGGAAGTGCAGAAGGTCCTCGAAGAGGCCGCCCGCGCCAAGGCCATCGGTTCGACCCGCTTCTGCATGGGCGCCGCGTGGAAACACCCGTCGGCCAAAGACATGCCCTACGTGCTGCAGATGGTCAAAGGCGTGAAGGCGATGGGCCTGGAAACCTGCATGACCCTCGGCCGCCTCGACCAGGACCAGACCGAAGCCCTGGCCCAGGCTGGCCTCGACTACTACAACCACAACCTGGACACCTCGCCGGAGTTCTACGGCAGCATCATCACCACTCGCACCTACAGCGAGCGCCTGCAAACCCTGGCCTACGTGCGCGATTCGGGGATGAAGATCTGCTCGGGCGGCATCCTCGGCATGGGGGAGTCCCTCGATGACCGCGCCAACCTGCTGATCCAGCTGGCCAACTTGCCGGAGCACCCGGAGTCGGTGCCGATCAACATGCTGGTGAAAGTCGCCGGTACCCCGCTGGAAAACGCCGAAGACATCGACCCGTTCGACTTCATCCGCATGCTGGCGGTGGCGCGCATCCTGATGCCGCAGTCCCACGTGCGCCTGTCGGCGGGTCGCGAGGCCATGAACGAGCAGATGCAGGCCCTGGCATTCTTTGCTGGCGCCAACTCGATCTTCTACGGCGACAAACTGCTGACCACCGCCAACCCGCAGGCTGACAAGGACATGCAACTGTTCTCGCGCCTGGGGATCTTGCCGGAAGCCCGTGAAGAGCACGCTGATGAAGTGCACCAGGCTGCGATTGAGCAGGCGCTGGTGGAGCAGAAGAGCAGCGAGCAGTTCTACAACGCCGTTGTTTGACGCCTATCTCTCCATTGGAATGCAATCCAGTGTGGGAGCTGGCTTGCCTGCGATAGAGGTCTTTCAGACACATTGATGCTGAATGTGCCACCGTCATCGCAGGCAAGCCAGCTCCCACATTGAGACTGTTTTCATTCAGATATATATCCGAGGCCAGCATGTCTTTTGATCTCGCCGCGCGCCTCGCTGCACGCCGTGCCGAACACCTTTATCGTCAACGCCCGCTGCTCGACAGCCCCCAAGGCCCGGAAGTGGTGGTGGACGGCCAGTCGCTGCTGGCGTTCTGCAACAACGACTACCTGGGCCTGGCCAATCACCCGCACGTGATCGAAGCCTGGCGTGCCGGTGCGTCCCGCTGGGGTGTGGGCGGTGGTGCTTCGCACCTGGTGGTCGGGCATGCCACGCCGCACCACGAACTGGAAGAAGCCTTGGCTGACCTTACCGGTCGCCCGCGCGCCTTGCTGTTTACCACCGGCTACATGGCCAACCTCGGCGCAGTCACGGCGTTGGTAGGGCAGGGCGATACCGTGCTCGAAGACCGCCTCAACCACGCCTCCTTGCTGGACGCCGGCTTGCTCTCCGGGGCGCGTTTCAATCGTTACCTGCACAACGATGCCGGCAGCCTGGCCAAGCGCCTGGAGAAGGCTGCCGGCAATACGCTGGTGGTCACCGATGGCGTGTTCAGCATGGACGGCGACCTGGCCGACTTGCCCGCGCTGGCCCGCGAAGCGCGTGCAAAAGGCGCCTGGTTGATGGTGGATGATGCCCACGGTTTTGGCCCCCTGGGGGCCACCGGCGGCGGGATCGTCGAGCACTTCGGCTTGAGCCAGGAAGACGTGCCGGTGTTGGTTGGCACCCTGGGCAAGGCATTCGGTACGGCAGGCGCGTTTGTGGCGGGCAGTGAAGAGCTGATCGAAAGCCTGATCCAGTTCGCCCGGCCGTATATCTACACCACCAGCCAGCCACCGGCGCTGGCCTGCGCCACCTTGAAAAGCCTTGAGCTGCTGCGTACCGAACACTGGCGGCGCGAGCACCTCAATGGTTTGATCCGCCAGTTCCGCCAGGGGGCCGAACAGCTTGGCCTGGACCTGATGGACAGCTTCACGCCGATCCAGCCGATCCTGATCGGCGACAGCGCCAAGGCCGTGCGCCTGTCGCAGATGTTGCGCGAGCGCGGCTTGATGGTGACCGCCATCCGCCCACCGACCGTGCCCGCTGGCAGCGCCCGTTTGCGCGTGACGTTGACGGCGGCCCACACCGAGGCGCAGGTGCAGCTATTGTTAAGCGCATTGGAAGAGTGTTTCCGCTTGTTAGGCGCCACGGAGCCCGACCATGCGTGATCGACTGATATTGCTGCCCGGCTGGGGCCTCGGTGTGTCGCCGCTGGAGCCTCTGGCCGCCGCCTTGCAGGGCCTGGACGAACACCTGCGGGTGCAGATCGAGCCGCTGCCCGCATTGGATTCCAGCGACCTTGATGAATGGCTCGACGAACTCGACGCCACGCTACCGGACAACGCCTGGCTGGGCGGCTGGTCTTTGGGCGGCATGCTCGCCTCCGAGCTGGCCGCACGGCGCGGTGAGCGCTGCTGCGGCCTGCTGACCCTGGCCAGCAACCCGTGTTTTGTCGCCCATGAAGGCTGGCCGAACGCGATGCCCGCCGAAACGTTCGATGCGTTTCTGGCCGGATGCCATGCCGATTCCCAAGTCACCCTCAAACGTTTCGGCCTGTTGTGTGCCAAGGGCGCCGAGGACCCGCGTGGGCTGTCGCGCTTGCTGGTCAGCGGCGCGCCGAATTCGCCTTCCAGTGTGCTGATGCCGGGCCTTGAATTGCTGGCGCAACTGGATACCCGTGAAGCGCTGCTTGCCTACCGTGGCCCGCAGATGCATCTGTTTGCGGGCTTGGACGGGTTGGTGCCGGCCGAAGCGGCCAGCGACCTGCTGGCCCTGCTGCCTGATGTCGAAATCGGCCTGATTGAACAGGCCGGCCACGCTTTTCTTCTGGAAGACCCTCACGGTGTAGCGGGGGCCATCCAGGCTTTTTTGCATGAGTGCGTCGATGACTGATCTATCCCACCCTTCATTGCCCGGCGCCTTGCCCGACAAGCGTCAGGTCGCCGCGTCGTTCTCCCGTGCGGCCGCCAGCTACGACAGTGTGGCCGAGTTGCAGCGGGCGGTGGGCGGTGAATTGCTGGCGCGTTTGCCGGCTGATATCGCGCCGCAACGCTGGCTGGATATGGGCTGTGGCACGGGGTATTTCAGCCGTGTGCTGAATGAACGGCTGCCGGCCAGCCAGGGCGTTGCGCTGGATATCGCCGAGGGCATGCTCAACCACGCCAGGCCTTTGGGCGGTGCTGAACATTTCATCGCCGGTGACGCCGAACGTTTGCCGCTGCAGGATGAAAGCTGCGGGCTGATCTTCTCCAGCCTGGCCGTGCAGTGGTGTGCGAATTTCGACGCGGTGCTCAGCGAGGCCTATCGCGTGCTGCGGCCGGGTGGCGTACTGGCTTTTGCGAGCCTGTGCGTGGGCACCCTGAGCGAGCTGCGTGACAGCTGGCGTGCGGTGGATGGCCTGGTTCACGTCAACCGTTTCCGTACCTTCGAGGCGTATCAAAAGCTGTGCGCGGCCAGCGGCCTGCGGGTGGCCAGCCTGGAGCGCCAGCCCCACGTCCTGCATTACCCGGACGTGCGCAGCCTGACCCATGAATTGAAAGCGCTGGGCGCCCATAACCTCAACCCGGGCCGCCCGGGAGGGTTGACGGGCCGCGCTCGGATTGTTGCACTGGTCAACGCTTACGAGCAGTTCCGCCAGGCCCAGGGCCTGCCAGCCACTTATCAGGTGGTGTACGCCGTACTGGAGAAACCTCTATGAGCGCCGCTTATTTCATCACCGGCACCGACACCGATGTCGGCAAGACCACGGTCGCCGCAGGCCTGCTGCACGCCGCGCGGTTGGCGGGAAAAAGCACTGCCGCCGGCAAGCCGGTCGCCTCGGGTTGCCAGGTCACCCCCAAAGGTTTGCGCAACGCCGATGCCCTAGCGTTGCTGGCCGAGTGTTCGTTGCCGTTGAGTTATGCCGAGGTCAACCCGGTGGCGTTCGAACCGGCCATCGCGCCACACCTGGCGGCGCGTGAAGCAGGCGTGGCGCTCACGGTGCAATCGCTACTCAAGCCCATGCAGCACATCCTCGCCAAACACGCGGACTTCACCTTGATCGAAGGCGCGGGCGGCTGGCGCGTGCCGTTGGCCGACCAGAGCAACCTGTCGGACCTGGCCATGGCGCTCAAACTGCCGGTCATCCTGGTGGTGGGCGTGCGCCTGGGCTGCATCAGCCATGCGTTGCTCACGGCCGAGGCCATTGCGCGGGACGGTTTGCCGCTGGCCGGATGGGTGGCGAATATCATCGACCCCAAGACCTCTCGTCTGGAAGAAAACCTCGCCACCCTCGCCGAAAGGTTGCCGGCACCCTGCCTTGGCCGTGTGCCGAAACTCAAGCATGCCGGGGCTGAAGCGGTGGCCGAATACCTGGAACTGGACCTGCTTGACTGATTTTGGCTATCGCGAAGGCATTATGCCATTAGTGTTTTTGACGGGCGTTCTGCCAGGATCTCTGCTTCAATTCAGGTTCACGATTCTCTAAAGGCAGGCTTACGCCATGGAAATCTCTGGAAGCAGCGCGTTTTATTCGGGCCTGAGCAGCATTCAGACCGGGCAGAACCGTGTCGATCAGGCTGCCGGCAAAATTGCCAGCGCCGCGACGACCCAGCCCTCGGACGCGCAAAGTGACCGTCTGCAAGCCAACGATCGTGCCCAGCCTACCAACTCGGCGAGCAACATGGTCGAACTGGCCCAGGGCAAGTTTCAAGTGGAGCTGGGCGCCAAAGTCGCCAAGGCTTCGGATGAAATGCTCGGCACCTTGATCGATACCTACGCTTAATCCCCTCTCTTCAGACATGCCGGCTCTTCTGTGGGAGCTGGCTTGCCTGCGATAGCTTCTACTTGGTTTTCCTGATACTGCGCAGCGTCTGCATCGCCGGCAAGCCGGCTCCTACATGATTCTTTATTTCTCCTAATCTTACTGTGGCAACTCGTCGCAGACGTCGACGTGTGCACGTTTGATTCATGTCATGACAAACGGCGCCCGGACGACGCTTGACATCCCCAGGTCGTAAACGTATGTTTCAAACACCTGTTTGACCGCCATAACAAATCCACGCGGTTGTTCATTCCAGATTCATCAGCAGAGGTTTATCGCTATGCCTGACTACAAGGCCCCCTTGCGTGATATTCGCTTCGTTCGTGACGAACTGCTTGGCTATGAAGCGCACTATCAGAGCCTGCCGGCTTGCCAGGACGCTACCCCGGACATGGTTGACGCCATCCTTGAAGAAGGCGCCAAGTTTTGTGAGCAAGTGCTGGCCCCGTTGAACCGCGTGGGTGACATCGAAGGGTGCACCTGGAGTGAGTCAGGCGTTAAGACCCCTACTGGTTTCAAAGAAGCCTACAAACAATTCGTCGAAGGCGGCTGGCCAAGCCTGGCCCACGACGTGGAGCACGGTGGCCAAGGCCTGCCGGAATCCCTGGGCCTGGCCGTGAGCGAAATGGTGGGCGCCGCCAACTGGTCGTGGGGCATGTACCCGGGCCTGTCCCACGGTGCAATGAACACCATCTCCGAGCACGGCACCCCTGAGCAGCAAGAGGCCTACCTGACCAAACTGGTGTCGGGCGAATGGACCGGCACCATGTGCCTGACCGAGCCACACTGCGGCACCGACCTGGGCATGCTGCGCACCAAGGCCGAGCCTCAGGCAGACGGTTCCTACAAAGTCTCCGGTACCAAGATCTTCATCTCGGCCGGTGAACACGACATGGCCGACAACATCGTCCACATCGTGCTGGCCCGCCTGCCGGACGCACCGGCTGGCACCAAAGGCATCTCGCTGTTCATCGTGCCGAAGTTCCTGCCGAACGCCGACGGTTCGATTGGCGCGCGCAACGCCGTGAGCTGTGGCTCGCTGGAACACAAGATGGGCATCCACGGCAACGCCACCTGTGTGATGAACTTCGACGCGGCCACCGGTTTCCTGATCGGCCCGGCGAACAAAGGCCTGAACTGCATGTTCACCTTTATGAATACCGCTCGCCTGGGCACCGCGCTGCAAGGCCTGTCCCACGCCGAAATCGGCTTCCAGGGCGGCCTGAAATATGCGCGTGATCGCCTGCAAATGCGCTCCCTGACTGGCCCGAAAGCGCCAGACAAAGCCGCTGACCCAATCATCGTGCACCCTGACGTGCGCCGCATGCTGCTGACCATGAAAGCCTTCGCCGAAGGCAACCGTGCGATGGTGTACTTCACCGCCAAGCAAGTGGACATCGTCAAATACGGCACTGACGACGAAGCCAAGAAACAGGCCGACGGCCTGCTGGCCTTCATGACCCCGATCGCCAAGGCGTTCATGACCGAAGTCGGCTTCGAGTCGGCCAACCACGGCGTGCAGATCTACGGTGGCCACGGCTTCATCGCCGAGTGGGGCATGGAGCAGAACGTTCGCGACAGCCGCATTTCCATGCTGTACGAAGGCACCACCGGCATCCAGGCTCTCGACCTGCTGGGCCGTAAAGTGCTGATGACCCAAGGCGAAGCGCTCAAGGGCTTCACCAAGATCGTGCACAAGTTCTGCCAGGCCAACGAAGGCAACGAAGCCGTCAAAGAGTTCGTTGCACCGCTAGCGGCACTGAACAAAGAGTGGGGCGAGTTGACCATGAAGGTCGGCATGGCCGCGATGAAAGACCGTGAAGAAGTGGGTGCCGCCTCGGTGGACTACCTGATGTACTCCGGCTACGCGTGCCTGGCGTACTTCTGGGCCGACATGGCGCGCCTGGCGGCTGAGAAACTGGCTGCCGGCACCACCGAAGAAGCGTTCTACACCGCCAAGCTGCAGACCGCGCGCTTCTACTTCCAGCGCATTCTGCCACGTACCCGTACCCACGTGGCCACCATGCTGTCGGGCGCCAACAACCTGATGGACATGAAAGAAGAAGACTTCGGCCTGGCTTACTAAGCCTTACCGGTTTCTCTTGAAGCCGCCGCGCCCCTCGGGTGCGGCGGTTTTTTTATGGGTGATAAAAAACCACAGTACAGCGCTCAGGGATTCTGCTCGGCTGCCGTTACAGTGATGGCAATGTGATACATGCGTGCCAGGTTGTGCTTAACTGTCGGCATAAAGGCACAGTGCCATCATTTTTTGCGGGTCGGAGTTTTACCCTTGTCACGCGTGTCCGCTGTACGTTTCAGTCATTTCCTACCTTCGTTACTGCTGTTGCTGGCCGGGCTCTCGGCTGCGTACGTCAAGGACCTCAACGTCTTCTTCACCTCGCTGTTCAACGTGCTGCCGACCCTGGTGCTGTTGCTCGGCGGTTCGTACTGCGCGGTGTATCGGCGCCAGCGTGAACTGTTCCTGATGATCACGGTGTACATCGCCTACTTCCTGCTCGACACCCAGACCGACTTCTACCGCGACAACGGCCGCGTGCGCGAAGACGCAGCGGTGGTGTTCCACCTGTGTTGCCTGCTGTTGCCGCTGTTGTTCAGCATCTACGCACTGTGGCAGGAAAAGACCCACCTGTTCCGCGACTTTGTCGCCCGCTGTGCGGTGCTGTTTGCCGTCGGCAGCGTGGCGTTGGCCTTGGAGCAAAGTTACCCACAGGCGCTGCTGGCCTGGTTGGCGGAGATCCGCTGGCCGGCGCTGCATGGGAGTTGGATGAGCCTGATCCAGCTGTCGTACCCGATGTTCCTGATCGGCTTCCTGACCCTGGCGGCGCAGTACTGGTACCAGCCACGCCCGTTGCACGCGGCGCAAATGGTCGGGTTGCTGGGGATGTTCTGGATGTTGCCGCAAACCTTCATCCTGCCGTTCACCCTGAACATCATGTGCAGCCAGGTGATGCTGATGATTGCAGCCGGCGTGGCCCACGAGGCCTACCAAATGGCCTTCCGCGACGAGCTGACCGGCCTGCCGGGGCGCCGTGCACTCAACGAGCGCATGCAACGCCTGGGGCGCAACTATGTGCTGGCGATGAGCGACGTCGACCACTTCAAGCGCTTCAACGACACCCATGGCCACGACGTGGGCGACCAGGTGCTGCGCCTGGTGGCCAGCAAGCTGTCCAAGGTCAACGGCGGCGGGCGCGCGTACCGGTATGGCGGGGAAGAGTTTGCCGTGGTGTTTGCCGGCAAGACCCTGGATGAGTGCATGCCGCATCTGGAGGAAATCCGCGAGATCATCGCCGACTACGACATCAAGCTGCGCAACTCGGACCGCCCGCAGGACGATCACCAGGGTCGGCAGCGCCGTGCAGGCAGCGGCGCATCGAGTGTCTCGGTGACCATCAGCATCGGCGTGGCCGAACGCCAGGCCGAGCAGCGCACCCCTGAAGAAGTGCTTAAATCCGCCGACCAAGCGTTGTACGCGGCCAAGGGCGCCGGGCGTAACTGCGTGGTCGCCTCCGGCCAAACCCGGCGCGGCGCGGTGCGCACGGAAGGTGCTGCCGGTTGAGTGATGGCGCTGTATTCAGCAGCGCTACAGTCATTGTTTGAGGCGATGGCCGGCAGTAGGTTGAAACCATCTGCTGCCGGAGACATTGCCATGCCTGACTACAAAGCTCCCCTGCGCGACATGCGCTTTCTGATCGACCATGTGTTTGATTTCCACGGCCACTACGCGGCCTTGGGCGCCACCGACGCCAGCCCTGACATGGTCAGCGCGATCCTCGAAGAAGGCGCGAAATTCTGTGAGAACGTCCTCGCACCGCTCAACCGCAGCGGTGATGAAGAGGGCTGCCATTTCGACAATGGCGTGGTCACCACGCCCAAGGGGTTCAAGGAAGCCTTCGCCCAGTACGTGGAAGGCGGCTGGCATGGCGTGGCGGCCGACCCGGCCTATGGTGGCCAAGGCTTGCCGCAATCGCTGGGTTTGGTACTGAGCGAGATGATCGGCTCCAGCAACACCTCCTGGGGCATGTACCCGGGGCTGACCCACGGCGCGATGTCGGCGATTCATGCCCATGGCACGGCCGAGCAAAAAGACACCTTCTTGACCAAACTGACTGCCGGGGAGTGGACCGGCACCATGTGCCTCACCGAAGCCCATTGCGGCACCGACCTGGGCCTGATCAAGACCCGCGCCGTGCCCCAGGCGGACGGCAGTTATGCGGTCACCGGCAGCAAGATTTTCATCTCGGCCGGCGAGCACGACATGAGTGCCAACATCATCCACCTGGTGCTGGCCAAGCTGCCGGATGCGCCGGCGGGTACCAAGGGCATCTCGCTGTTTATCGTGCCCAAGTTCCATGCCGATTCCGGTGAGCGCAATGCGGTGCACTGCGGCTCCATCGAGCACAAGATGGGTATCAAGGGCTCGGCCACCTGTGTGCTGAATTTCGACGGGGCCAAGGGCTTTTTGATCGGCGAGCCGAACAAGGGCCTCAACTGCATGTTCACCATGATGAACCACGCCCGCCTGGGTACCGGCATGCAGGGGCTGTGCAACGGTGAGGCGAGTTTCCAGGGCGCCATCCAGTACGCCAACGACCGCCTGCAAATGCGCTCGCTGACCGGCGCCAAGGCCCCCGATAAAGCGGCTGACCCGATCATCGTGCACCCCGACGTGCGCCGCATGCTGCTGACCATGAAGGCCTTCAACGAAGGCAACCGGGCGCTGACCTATTTCACCGCGCAGTTGCTCGACACCGCGCATCTGAGCCCTGACGCCGGCCAGCGTCAGGAGGCCGAGGACTTGCTGGCGTTTCTCACGCCGATCTGCAAGGCCTTTATGACGGATACCGGCCTGGAAGTGACCAACCACGGCATGCAGATCTTCGGCGGCCACGGTTACATCCGCGAATGGGGCATGGAGCAGTTGGCACGCGATGCGCGTATCGCACCCATCTATGAGGGCACCAACGGCATCCAGGCCCTCGACCTGCTGGGGCGCAAGGTGCTGGGTAGCCAGGGCAAGTTGCTGCGCGGGTTTACCAAGATTGTGCATAAGTTCTGCTTGGCGAATGCCGAGCATCCGCTGCTCAAGGGGTATGTGGCGCAGCTCAATCAGTTGAACGGGGAATGGGGCGAACTGACCACCCAAGTCGGCATGGCCGCCATGAAGAACCCCGATGAAGTGGGCGCAGCGGCGGTGGATTACTTGATGTACAGCGGTTACATCATCCTGGCCTACCTGTGGTTGCGCATGGCGATTGCCGCCCAGGCGCAGGCCGATGCTGGCGACTTTGCCAAGGCCAAGCTGGCCACCTGTGATTTCTACTTCAAACGGCTGCTGCCGCGCACCGCCACGCATCGTGCTGCGGTAGAGGCGGGGAGTGAGTGCTTGATGAGTCTGCCTGCGGCGGCATTCTCGCTGTAGCTACTGACGCTATCGCCGGCAAGCCGGCTCCTACAGAATCGTGGGCCTCACGCGCCCCGTTGGAGCCGGCTTGCCGGCGATAGCGGGGTGTCAGTTGATGAAAATGTTCAAATTTATAGGGTGCGTGACTTTGAAATACTCAATGGTCACAAAGGGACCCTATGTGTCTGAAAAGTTGTTCGGGTACACTCAGACCCTGTAAAACCGACTCTTACCGAATTACTTTTCACGTTCTCACGAGGTTTGCCATGGCTGATTACAAAGCGCCGCTGCGTGATATGCGCTTCGTCCTCAACGAAGTCTTTGAGGTCGCCAAGACTTGGGCCCAATTGCCGGCATTGGCAGACACCGTCGACGCCGAAACGGTTGAAGCCATCCTCGAAGAAGCCGGCAAGGTCACGGCCAAATCCATCGCCCCCATCAGCCGCGCTGGCGATGAACAAGGCTGCCGTTGGGAAGACACGGCGGTCTTTACCCCGGACGGTTATCCACAGGCCTATAAAACCTACGCAGAAGGCGGTTGGGTCGGTGTCGGCGGTGACCCTGTGTTCGGCGGCATGGGCATGCCCAAGGCGGTTTCGGCCCAGGTTGAAGAGATGATCAACTCGTCGAGCCTGGCCTTCGGGCTGTACCCGATGCTGACGTCCGGCGCCTGCGTATCGATCAACACCCACGCCAGTGAAGAGCTCAAGGCCACGTACCTGCCGAAGATGTACTCCGGCGAGTGGGCCGGTTCCATGTGCTTGACCGAAGCCCATGCCGGTACCGACCTGGGGATTATCCGCACCAAGGCTGAGCCTCAGGCGGACGGTTCCTACACCATCAGCGGCACCAAGATCTTTATCACCGGCGGTGAGCACGACCTCACCGAAAACATCATCCACCTGGTGCTGGCCAAGTTGCCGGACGCACCGGCTGGCCCCAAGGGCATTTCGTTGTTCCTGGTACCGAAGTTCATGGTCAATGCCGACGGCAGCCTGGGCGCGCGCAACCTGGTGAGCTGTGGCTCCATTGAACACAAGATGGGTATCCAGGCGTCCGCCACCTGCGTGATGAACTTCGACGGCGCCGTGGGTTACCTGGTGGGCGAGCCTAACCGTGGCTTGGCGGCGATGTTCACCATGATGAACTACGAGCGTCTGGGCGTGGGTATCCAGGGCCTGGCGTCCGGTGAGCGTTCGTACCAGAACGCCATCGAGTACGCGCGTGACCGTCTGCAAAGCCGCTCCCCACTGGGCGCCCAGGCCAAAGACAAGGTTGCCGACCCGATCATCGTGCACCCCGACGTGCGTCGCATGTTGCTGACCATGAAAGCGGCGAACGAAGGCGGTCGTGCGTTCTCGACCTACGTGGCGACGCAGCTGGATATCGCCAAGTTCAGTGACGATGCCGCTGCTCGCGAACGAGCGGATAACCTGGTGGCGTTGTTGACCCCAGTCGCCAAGGCGTTCCTCAGCGACCTTGGCCTGGAAACCACCGTGATGGGCCAGCAGGTATTCGGTGGCCACGGTTACATTCGCGAATGGGGCCAGGAGCAACTGGTGCGTGATGTGCGCATTACCCAGATCTACGAAGGCACCAACGGCATTCAGGCGCTGGACTTGATGGGGCGCAAGATCGTCGGCAGCGACGGGGCGTTCTATGCGTTGTTCGCTGACGAGATTCGCCAGTTCATCGCCTCGGCGGGCGCCGAATTGGGTGAGTTCACCCGTCCGCTCAGCGCGGCGGTGGATAACCTCGATGAGTTGACCGCGTGGGTGCTGGATCGCGCCAAGACCAACCCGAATGAAATCGGGGCGGCTTCGGTAGAGTACCTGCACGCCTTTGGCTACATGGCGTACGCCTACATGTGGGCACGCATGGCCAAGGCCGCGTGGGGCAAACAGGCTGAGGAAGACTTCTACGCCAGCAAGCTGGGCACTGCGCGGTTCTACTTTGCGCGCCTGCTGCCGCGGATTCACTCGCTGAGTGCGTCGGTAAAAGCTGGCAGTGAATCGCTGTTCTTGCTGGATGAAGCATTGTTCTAAGGGTTGGGAGGGCGTGTAAGCATTCTCTTACATGACGTGCTGCTATTCGTCCTCTATCGCCAAATTGGATCCATCGATAATCTACTTCACATGGACGTCGCGCAGGAAGCGCAAAGCAACAACACGGACACGTAGGATTCTGCCAGGACGGCGGAGTGAAATGGATGTCAGGGAAACAGTCTGCAAAGCCCCGCTTCGGCGGGGTTTTCTTTTGCCCGCGAAAAAGTTCAGGCCGGCGCCTGCGGGGCATTCATTACGTCTTCCAGCAAGGTGCGCAACAACGCCACCGTCGCTTGCTGACGCTGCACGTCGCGGCACACCAAGCCCACTTTCAGTGGCACCCTCGGTTCACTCAACGGCTTCCACAGCAGCAATTGGCTGTTGTGCTCATCCTGTGAACGCCCCGGCAACACCGTGGCAAGCTGGGTATGGGGCAGGCTGTCGAGAATCCCCACCATGGTGTTGAGTTCTGCCTGCACTTGCGGGCGTCGCCCGAGGTTGGACAGTTGGCCCTGCCAGATCTGTCGGACCTGAAACTCTTCCCCCAGCAGCAACATCGGCAATTCTGCCGCTTGTTTCAACGAGACCTTCTTGAATTCCCGCAGGGGATGGTCTTCTGGGATGACCACCTTCAACTCATCCTCGTACAGCAGCACGCCATGCAGCCCTGGCTGGCGCGGCGGCAAATAGCTGATACCGATATCCAGCGAGCCGTTGAGCAAACGCCGTTCAATCTCCAGCCCCGTCAATTCATAGATCTGTACGACCAGATGCGGCTGGGCCTTGCGCACGCGTTCCAGCATTTGCGGCACCAGGCTGGTGTGCACGGTTTGCAGCACGCCGATGGCCAATGTGCGCATCGCCTGGCCCTTGAAGTTGCGCAGGGCTTCGACGGCTTGTTGCATGCCGTCGATCAGCGGCAGGGCATGGTTATACAAGGTATGTGCGGCGAGGGTGGGCAGCAGGCGTTTGCTGCTGCGCTCGAACAGGCTCACATCGAGGTTCTGTTCCAGTTGGCGGATCTGTTGCGACAGGGCTGGCTGCGAGATGGAAAGGCGCTCGGCAGCGCGGCCCACGTGGCCTTCTTCATACACCGCGACGAAATAACGCAGTTGCTTGAAATCCATAAGACTTACTTATCGAAAAAGCTGGAAAATCGAAATGGCCGAGGGCCCCTTGGGCGCCTAGTCTAGCGCCTATTCGCAGGGCTTACAGGGCCGGATCGGGCAATGAACAGCGTTTATGTTGATGGTGTTTACATAGGCAAGGCAATAAACCTCAAGGCCGCAGTAGTGGGGCGCACCGACCAAGGTCCCGTTGCTATTACAGGTGAGCTATGAATCTGTTCCGTCGTTCCACGCCGAGCCTGGACGATTTGGTTCTGGAGGCCTCCAGCAAAAATCCATCCAGTGAATCTCTGATGCCCACCGTGGCACGCCCACCTCAAATCTTCGTACGCGGCCAGGGCTCGTGGCTGTGGGACAGTGACGAGCGTGCCTACCTGGATTTCAGCCAGGGCAACGGCGCCAATAGCCTCGGCCACAGCCCGCAAGCCTTGATCAAGGCCCTGGCGGATCAGACTCAGTCACTGATCAATCCGGGCAACGGCCTGCACAATCGCGCCCAACTCAACCTCACTGAACGCCTCTGCCACCGCACGGGCAGCGACCAGGCCTACCTGCTTAACAGTGGCTCCGAGGCCGTTGAAGCCGCGATCAAACTGGCGCGCAAGTGGGGCCAGTTGCATCGCAACGGCGCCTACCGAATCATCAGCGCCAGTGCCGGCAACCATGGGCGCAGCTTTGCGGCGCTGTCAGCGTCGGCGGGCGGCCCGCACAACCGCTTTGAGCCGCAGTTGCCGGGGTTCAGCCACGTGCCCTTCAATGACTTGCCGGCCCTGCATGCAGCCGTTGATGCGCATACCGTTGCCATCCTGCTTGAACCTATCCAGGGTGAAGCCGGCGTGATTCCCGCGACCGAACACTACCTCAAGGGCGTTGAGCGACTGTGCAGGGAACTGGGGATCCTGCTGATCCTCGACGAAGTGCAAACCGGTATCGGCCGTTGCGGCACGTTGCTCGCCGAGCAGCAGTACAGCGTGCGTGCCGACATCATCACCCTCGGCAAAGGCCTGGGCGGAGGCGTTCCGTTGGCAGCCCTGCTGGCACGTGGCAAAGCCTGTTGTTTCGAGGTGGGCGAATTGGAAGGCACCCATCATGGAAATGCACTGATGGCCTCGGCGGGTGTGGCGGTACTTGATGCCGTGTTGGAACACGGCTTTCTTGAACACGTGCGTGAGTCCGGCCTGTACCTGGGCGAAGGGCTTGCCCGCCTGGCGTATCGCTATGACCACGGCCAATTGCGCGGCCATGGCCTGATGTGGGGCCTGACTTTGTCGGATGATTCTGCGGATGCAGTGGTAAAGGCCGCACTGCATGAAGGCCTGATCCTCAATGCCCCGCAGCCCAACTGCCTGCGTTTCACCCCGGCGCTGACGGTGAGCAAAAGCAACATCGACGAAATGCTCCTGCGCCTTGCCCGCGCCTTCTCCCGCGTGCGCACCGCACAACTGCAATGCCGCAAGGGTATTGCTGTTTAAACCTGATTTCCTGAACCGTCTCGCGGTATACGCGGCGCCTCCGGCCTGATTCTTTTGGCTGGGGGCGTTTTTTTGTCTGGGCGGACATAGATGGCCCAACGCCAGATTTCACTGAACCCTCACACACCGCCAAGGTCGATTAGCTTAACGGCTCACACGAGCCGATTTTTTGGAGCTGACCCCATGGATTTCATTCGAATTATCATCGCCATTCTGTTGCCGCCACTGGGTGTGTTCCTGCAAGTGGGCTTCGCCGGCGCGTTCTGGCTGAACATCCTGCTGACCCTGTGCGGCTACATCCCGGGCATCGTGCACGCGGTGTACATCATCGCCAAACGCTGAGGCCGTCAGCCTTTTGCGATGAGCCGGGAGTTGCGTTCATTGCGAAAGGCCAGTTGCTCGATGGTCTGGGTGGCGTGCTCGGCGTCTTCTCGCGCTTGAAGGATGATGCCGTGCTGATCGGACTTGCTGCACACCGGGTCAGCATTGCTTGCGTCCCCCGTGAGCATGAACGCCTGGCAACGGCAGCCGCCGAAGTCCTTTTCCTTTTCATCGCATGAGCGGCATGGCTCGGGCATCCAGTCATAGCCGCGAAAGCGGTTGAAACCGAACGAGTCGTACCAGATGTGCTGCATGCTGTGGTCGCGCACATTGGGAAATTGCACCGGCATCTGTCGGGCACCATGGCACGGCAAGGCAGTGCCATCCGGTGTGACTGTCAGAAAGATGCTACCCCAGCCATTCATGCAGGCTTTCGGGCGCTCTTCGTAGTAGTCCGGCGTCACGAAAATCAGCTTGCACGGGTGGCCTTCGGCTTCCAGCTTGGCCCGGTATTCGTTGGTGATGCGTTCGGCGCGCACCAACTGTTCCCGGGTCGGCAATAGCCCCACACGATTGAGCTGGGCCCAGCCATAGAACTGGCAGGTGGCGAGCTCGACAAAGTCCGCCTCCAGGGCGATGCACAGCTCGATGATGCGGTCGATCTTGTCGATGTTGTGCCGGTGGGTCACGAAGTTCAGCACCATCGGGTAGCCGTGGGCTTTCACTGCGCGGGCCATTTCCAGCTTTTGTGCGAAGGCTTTTTTAGAGCCGGCCAGCAGGTTGTTCACCTGTTCGTCGCTGGCCTGGAAGCTGATCTGGATATGGTCCAGGCCGGCTTTCTTGAAGTCGCTGATCTTCTGCTCGGTCAGGCCGATGCCGGAGGTGATCAGGTTGGTGTAGAACCCCAGTTTGCGCGCCTCGCCGATCAACTCGGCAAGGTCCTGGCGCACCAGCGGTTCGCCGCCAGAGAACCCCAGCTGCGCCGCGCCCATTTCCCGCGCCTCACGAAACACCTTGATCCACTGTTCGGTGCTGAGCTCCTTGCCCTGCTCGGCAAAATCCAGCGGGTTGGAACAATACGGGCACTGCAACGGACAGCGGTAGGTCAGCTCGGCGAGCAACCACAGCGGTAGGCCGATGGCCGGTTTTTCAGGCAAGGGTGATCCAGTGCTCAGCACGGGCGACCTCCATGAATTGCTCGATGTCTTCACCGAGTTCAGGCACGCCGGGGAACTGCTGATCCAGCTCGGCGATAATCGTGGCCACGTCGCGCTCGCCATCGATCAAGCCACCGATCAACGCGGCGCTGTCGTTGAGCTTGATCATACCCTCGGGGTAGAGCAGCACATGGCCTTTTTGCGCCGGTTCGTACTGGAAGCGATAGCCAGGGCGCCACGCGGGTGTCTTGCTGCGATCAAAGCTCATAGGGGGATCCCTTTATGCCACACCCGCGCGTCGGTCACGCTGTGATACGGCGGGCGCTTGAGTTCATAGGCCATGCTCATGGCATCGAGCATGCTCCACAAAATGTCCAGTTTGAACTGCAGGATTTCCAGCATGCGTTCCTGGCCTTCACGGGTGGTGTAATGCTGCAGCGTGATTGCCAGGCCGTGTTCCACATCGCGGCGGGCCTGGCCCAGGCGAGTGCGGAAGTACTCGTAGCCGGCCGGGTCGATCCACGGGTAATGCTGCGGCCAGCTGTCGAGGCGCGACTGGTGGATCTGCGGCGCAAACAGTTCGGTCAGCGAGCTGCTGGCCGCTTCCTGCCAACTGGCGCGTCGGGCGAAGTTGACATAGGCATCCACCGCAAACCGCACGCCGGGCAATACCAGCTCCTGGGAGCGCAATTGATCCGGGTCGAGACCCACGGCCTGGCCCAGGCGCAGCCAGGCTTCGATGCCGCCGTCTTCACCTGGCGCGCCGTCGTGGTCGAGCAGGCGCTGGATCCACTCGCGGCGGATCTCACGGTCCGGGCAATTGGCCAGGATCGCGGCGTCTTTCAGCGGGATGTTCACCTGGTAGTAGAAGCGATTGGCGACCCAGCCCTGGATCTGCTCACGGGTGGCGCGGCCTTCGTACATCGCCACGTGGTAAGGGTGGTGGATATGGTAGAAGGCGCCTTTGGCGCGCAGGGCGGCTTCGAATTCAGTGGTGGTCAACGGCGTGTCAGTCATTTCGGTCGCTCCTACAATTCAATGCTCATGCCGTCGTAAGCCACTTCGACATTGCGCCGCACCAGCTCCGCGCGCTCGGGGGAGTCTTCGTCGAGGATCGGGTTGGTGTTGTTGATGTGGATAAGCACTTTGCGCTGCTCGGGCAATTGCTCCAGCACTTCCAGCATGCCGCCAGGGCCGTTCTGGGCCAGGTGGCCCATCTCGCGACCGGTGCGGGTGCCGACACCGCGGCGCTGCATTTCATCGTCGTCCCACATCGTGCCGTCCACCAGCAGGCAATCGCTGGCGGCCATGATCTCCAGCAACGGGGCGTCGACCTTGCCCAGGCCCGGGGCGTAGAACAGTTTGCCGCCGGTGCGCAGGTCTTCGACGATCAGGCCGATGTTGTCCCCCGGGTGAGGGTCGAAGCGGTGCGGCGAATAGGGCGGCGCGGCGCTGCGCAGCGGTAACGGGGTAAAGCGCAGGTTGGGGCAGGCCGGAACGGTGAAGCTCGTGTCCAGCTCGATGCGGTTCCAGGCCAGGCCGCCGTTCCAGTGGGTGAGCATGGTGAACAGCGGAAAGCCGGTGCTGAGGTCTTCATGGACCATGTCGGTACACCACACTTGGTGCGGGCAGCCTTCGCGCAGGCTGAGCAGGCCGGTGGTGTGGTCGATCTGGCTGTCCATCAGGATGATCGCACTGATGCCGGTGTCACGCAGGGCGCGGCCGGGTTGCATCGGGGCAAAACCCTGGAGTTGCGCGCGGATATCCGGTGAGGCGTTGCACAGGACCCAGTTCACGCCGTCGTCGGAGATCGCGATGGACGACTGCGTGCGTGCCTGGGCCCGCAGGCTGCCGTCGCGAAAACCCGCGCAGTTGGCGCAGTTGCAGTTCCACTGCGGGAAACCTCCGCCAGCGGCGGAACCTAGAATCTGGACAAACATGGCAACTCCATCAAGCAAAGCTCAAAACAAAAACGCCCCGGGCGAACCGAGGCGTTGTATTACCCAGCGGATTAACGGCTGGCGAAGTACATGGTGACTTCGAAACCGATGCGCAGATCAGTGTAAGCAGGTTTGGACCAGGTCATATTCATACTCCTACCAAGGGATGGGACGTTCACTACTAAGTAATACATATAGTCCACCTCCAGTCGGAGATGTTCAGATATTGCGTAGGAATGTTACCCAATTCTTGCTGAGTTAGCGCTGTCTCGGCGGAAAAAGCCTGTTGCAGAGACGGCAATGATCAGTCTGCTAGTCGCCAGGTATCTGCCGGTCGCGGGCCGTTGGCGACACAGCGCCAGCCGCCTGCAGCCTCGTTCAGTTGGCGTGCGGCGTGTTGCAGGTTATCGCGCGTGCAGGTTTGGATCTGTTGTTGCAGTTGCTCAAGGTATCCCGACGAATGGCCGGCCAGCCGTGCCTGCCAGATCAGCTCGGCAGCTTGGGCAATCGGCAGCGTCTGTGGTGAGAATTGCTGTGCCAAGGCCTGATGACCCAGATCTGGAGTGTTGTCGATCACCGCCGGCACCTGCTGGAGGAAGGTTTGCAGGTGATCGATGATGCCCTCCAGCGCCACGTCAGGGGATTGCACGCCAAACAGCAGGCCGGTTTGGCCGTTGATCTGTCGGATGCCGCTGAACACGGCGTAGCCGATTTGCAGTTCGACCCGCAGGCGCTGGTAGAACGGCCCTTGGAGCAGATGGCCGAGCAGTCGCCACGCGGCCTCATCGGCCAGGGCTTGGCTCGGCGCTGGGCAGAACAGCAACAGTGCGGCTTCGCTGCCGCCGGTCTTCACCTCATGCCACAGATGAAGCCCGCCCAGCGCCACAGGCACGTGCTCGAGGTTGGCCGGCTGGCCGGGCAGGCGCGCCGCCGCCGTTTTGATTGCCGCCTCAACCGAGGCGGGAAAACCCAGCCCCAGGGCCTGCCAGCGAGCAGTGGTCCACGATGCCTCGCTGTCCAGGGGGCGGACGGTGCAACAAGCCGGCAGCGCCTTGAGTAATTCGCGGATGGCAATCATGGGCGTGGTGGCTGGAGGTACCTCGTGAGCCTGGTTCAGGCTTTGCGCCAACGCCTCCAAGACGGCCGGCATGGGTTCGTGCAGCCCGACCATCTTCACCAGCCAGTCATTGCCTAGCGTTTCGAAGGACAATTCCACGCCGGCCTGGCGTGCGTTCTCACGCAGAGGCTGCAATGTGCCTTCCATACCAGCGGGAGCACCCTGCCATTGCACGTACAGCGCGCTTTCATCACCGTCGTCCGCTAACGCCTGGCTGAATGCCAGCGCCGACACCTCACGCCGACCACGGGAGCGATCCTGTGCAAAGGTGCGTAAGCCACGGTGGGCGCTGGTTTGGCCACGGATCAGACCCGCACGTTCTTCTTTCTCCGGCGCTCGCAGAAAGGGGTTGGGAGGTGGCAATTGCCAGGCGTGTTCGGCGGGCTTGAGCGGCAGCGAGTCCAGCAGGGCCTTGAGGCCCGCGAGGCTCTGTTGTGACAGGGCTTCCTGATGGTTTCGCGCCAATGCCAGGGCGCCATGGACCTGTTGTTGGCGAGCGGCCAGCAGGGTGAACTCCTCCTGCAGCGCCGTCCAATCGCTGTGTGCGAAGAAGCTCAGCCAGTCGTGCAGCAATGCCTCGATCTGGGTCGGTGATGCGCCGTCGGGGCTGAGCGTAATGTCGATATCCACCACGGCTTGTCCCGCGAAGTGATACAGCACGCTGGCCTGCACTGCCGTAGCCAACTGGCGTGTTTTCAGTTCGTCCAGCAGCCCGCCCGGCGCCGAAGCGTTGAGCCAGGTGCAGAGAAAATCCAGGGCCTCACGGGGCGCATTACCGGTGATGACCTGATGCAGATGATCGCCGGCCAGGTGCTGATAGCTGGGGGTTGGCCCGGGCATCAGGGCAGGCGGATTGGCCTGCGGTTGCCGGTTGCCGGAGGGCAGTTGCTCGCTGAACTGCTGTGCCAGGGCTTGGAGTGTTTGCAGCGACTGTGGCCCGGCCAGGCTCAGCGTCATCTGCCCGCTTTGATAGAAGTGGGTATGGAATTCCCGCAACGCCTGCTGAAAAGCCTCACGCTCAACCGGCAGGCTGTCGCGGTTACCTGCGTGAAACCCTCGTAGCGGGTGGTCCGCCGCCAAGCCTTCAAGCAAAGCCACTTGCTGCTGTGCCTTGGCATCCTGGCTCCAGGCGACACACTCCGCGTGCAACACCTCGCGTTCGCGCAACTGATCGTCCACTGCCAGGCGCGGCTGGGCCAGCATGTGCGCCAGCCGGTCCAGGCCACCGGTAAATGTCGGCTCTGGCAGTTCAAAGAAGAAATCCGTGGTGCGCTCGCGCGTGCTGGCGTTGACCTGGCCTCCATGGCGTTGCACGTAGGCCATCAGCCCTTCGCCCGCGGGAAAACGCTCAGTCTCCAGAAACAACAGATGCTCAAGAAAATGCGCCAGCCCCGGCCACGCCAGGGGCACGTCATGGCTGCCGGCAGCCACCTGTAGAACAGCAGCGCAACGCTTCAAGCGCGGCGCATGACGCAGGGAAACCCGCAGGCCGTTGGCCAGGGTCAGGTGAAGGTGATGAGGGTGGGCCGGCGCGGGCATGGGCACTTCCGAAACGTTGGAAGTGCCCATGTTAACAAACCGGCTGGTTCAGGGTTTGTGCAGCGCGCCGTAGAGTTCGGGGCGACGGTCTTGCAGGTAGTGGTTAGCGGCGCGGGCATCGAGGATCGATTGGCGCTCCAGGGTGCCAACGATCAAGGCTTCATCCAGTCCCGCCTGGGCGATGCGTTGGCCGTTCGGCGCGGCGATGCTGCTTTGCCCGCAGTACTGGATCTCACCTTCGTGCCCACAATAGTTGGCGTAGGCCACATAACATTGGTTCTCAAAGGCTCGCGCCCGCACGGTGACATCGGCGACAAAGTCGAAGGGCACCATGTTGGCGGTGGGCACCAGGATCAGCTCGGCACCAGCCAGGGCCAGGCGCCGGGTGTTTTCCGGGAACTCCAGGTCGTAGCAGATCAAGAAACCGAGCTTCCAGCCGTTGAGCTCGACCAGCGGGAAGTCATCGTCGCCTGCACTGAACATCGAGTGGTCCAGGTCACCGAACAGGTGCGTCTTGCGGTAGTTGCACAGGCGCTGGCCCTGGGCGTCGATCAGTTGCACGGCGTTGTAGATCTGTCCGTCTTCGGCCCGCTCCGGGTAACCGTAGAGAATCGCCAGCCCGGCGCTTTTGGCCAGCTCGGCAATGGCCTGCGCCGACGGCCCATCCTGCGCCTCGGCCAGGGCGCCCACCGCTTCTGCGCCGATGTTGTAGCCGCTGAGGAACATCTCCGGCAGCACCAGTACATCGGCGCCAGAGGCCTCATGCGCCAGTTGGTGCAGGCGCGTGAGGTTGCCAGCGACGTCCAGTGGCAGCGGCGGGCATTGGTACAAGGCAACACGCATGTTCAGTTCCTCAGTCGGCCAGGGCGATTGGCCCGATTTCGTCGAACACATCCCCAGGCCCCGGGTTCTCGGCGTGAGTGCTGCCGCCGAAGTGGGTCATGATGCCCCACACGGCGTTCAGCGAGGTCTGCACCGCGCCTTCCACCCACGCAGGCGTCCAGGAGACGTCATCGCCGGCGATAAAGATCCCACGCTGTTCGGCGGGCATGTCCTTCTGCATGAAGTGCGCATACATGCGCTGGTTGTAGCGATAGTGGCCCGGCAGGGCGCCTTTGAAGGCGCCGAGGAAGTGCGGGTCAGCCTCCCAGGACACGGTGATCGGGTCGCCGATGATGCGTGCCTTGATGTCGACCTTCGGGTAGATCTTTTTCAACGCATCCAGGGCCAGCTTCACGCGTTTGTCGATGGGTTGCGGCAACATTTTCAGCGCATCGCTCATCCACGAGTACGACAGGCAGATGACGCCCGGCTTGTCGTCGCCGTTGTCGAACAAGTAAGTGCCACGGGTGAGGCGATCGGTGAGGGTCATGCTCATCAGGTCGCGACCGGTTTCCGGGTCTTTGTCTTTCCAGAACGGACGGTCGACCATCACGAAGGTCTTCGATGATTGCATGTAGCGCGTACGGTCCAGGGCCATCCACATTTTTTGCGAGAACAGGGTTTCATCGCATTCGATCTGGGTGGTCAGCAGCCAGCTTTGGCAGGTGGTCAGCACGGCCGCGTATTCGCGGGTGTCGCCGTAGTTGTCGGTCACCGCAAACCGGCCATCCGGGGCGTGGGCAATGCGTTTCACCCCGGCGCGCGGCGCACCGCGGTGCAGCGAACTCAGGCTGGTGCCGGCCGGCCAGTGGGCGCAACGCTCGGGTACATGGCGCCAGATGCCCATGGGCACCTGCGCGACGCCGCCGACGACGAGGTGCTGGTGGTCGTCGCAGTTGGTCATCACCACGCGGAAGATTTCCAGCATGGAGTTGGGGAAGTCCGAGTCCCAGCCACCGGTGCCGAAACCCACCTGGCCAAACACTTCGCGGTGCGCAAACGAGAGCTTGGCGAACGCCTTGGAGGTGGCGACGAAGTCGTAGAAGGTGCGGTCGTCCCACAGCGGCACCAGCTTGTTCCACAGTTCTTTTAGACGCGGTACGTCGCGGTCACGGATGGCTTGTTGGATATCACCGAACTGCGAGCCGGCTTCCAGGGCATCGGCCCAGGCGTCGGCCACTTCCTGAAACAGCACGGGCAGGTCGGAGAGTTTTTGCGCGTAGTGGGTCTGGCCTTCGAGGTCGATTACTGTGCTGCCAGAGGCGGGGGTCAGCGGGTTGGGGAAGGGCTTGGTCTCCAGACCCAGCTTATCCACATAGTGGTAGAACGCGGTGGACGACACTGGGAAGCGCATGCCGCCCAGCTCGGCGATGATGCCTTCGGCGCCTTCGAAGGCCTGGGAGCGCAAGCGGCCGCCCATCTTCGAGGCCTCGTACACCACCGGCTTGAGGCCCAGCTTCATCAACTCGTAGGCGGCCACAAGGCCTGCAATGCCCGCACCGACGATCGCCACTTCGGCACCGTGGTTGGCGGTGGGGATACTGCCCAGGCCGGCCGGGTGTTCGATCCAGTCATCAAAGGCAAATGGGAAATCCGGGCCGAAGATGGTGATGGGTTTCTTACCGTCTGCAGGGTGGCGATTGTTCTTGTTGAGTTCGTTCATGGCAAACCTGGCTGGCAACTCGGCGGGGCACGTCCCGCTGAGTATAGGAAAAGATGGCAGCCAGTTTAGGGAGCGTTGCGCTCGTTAATAAGACGCAAAGTGTCGTCGTAATGAATTGTTTTTAGTCAGAGTGACGAAGGTGGTGGTCAGATTGGCTGCCCGCGATCCAATTTGTTACTGAGGATGATCGACGTGGTGGTTTTCTCCACGCCGTCGACACTGCCGATCTGGTCCAGCAGTTGATCCAGCTGTTCGGGCGAGTCGGTGCGCAGCCACGCCACATAATCGAACTCGCCACTCACCGCGCACAGTTGCTGCACTTGGGCCATGGCACTGAGCTTGCGCAGCACTTCCTTGCCCGAACGCGCCTGCACCGTAATGCCCACATACGCCTGCAAACCACCGTCGACCACTCGTTGGCCCAGGCGCACGCCGTATCCGGTGATCACCTGGGTCTTCTCCAGCCGCGCCAGGCGCGACGTCACCGTTGTGCGTGCGATACCCAACTGCCGGGCAAGCATGGCGACGCTTTCGCGGGCGTTGATCTGCAGGGCGGCGATCAGTTGGCGGTCGATCTCATCGAGGACGGGCAAGGGGAGGGCTCCAGTGCGGGCGGCAATGGGGCGGTATATTACAGCCTTCCAGACACACAAAAGCCGCGCATTGCGCGGCTTTCTTGTTTGGTGGGCCCACACGGACTTGAACCGTGGACCAAAGGATTATGAGTCCTCTGCTCTGACCAACTGAGCTATAGGCCCTGTAACAGGTCGCGGATTATAGCGATGGTTTCTCCGCTGTGCTATCCGAAAAATCCTCAAGGTTCATACGAAGAAAGGTAGCGGCGAAAAGTTCGGGGGGCAGGGGCAGGCTGACGATGTAGCCTTGCATTTGTTCGCAGCCTTCGGCGGCCAGGAAGGCTTGTTGCGCGGGGTTCTCCACGCCTTCGGCGATGATGGTGAATTGCATGCTGTGGCCCAGGGCGATGATGGCGCGCACGATGGCGGCGTCGTGGGGGTCGTCGGGCAGGCCACGGACAAAGGATTGGTCGATCTTCAGGAAGTCCAGCGGCAGGCGTTTGAGATAGCTGAGGGATGAATAGCCGGTGCCAAAATCATCGATTGCCAGTTGCACACCCAGGCGCTTGAGCTGGTGCAGCACCTCCAGAGCCTCCTCGGCCTGGCTCATGATGAAGTTTTCGGTTATTTCCAGCTGCAGGTTGCCGGGGGCGAGGCGGTAGTCACGCAGTAATTGCTCGATGCGTGCCAGCAGGCCGGGGTGGCGCAGTTGTGCGCCAGCGAGGTTGACCGACAGCGGGCCGAAATCATCGAAGGCCTCTCTCCAGGCGGACATTTGGCGACAGGCTTGCTCCAGCACCCAGTCGCCAATCTGCAGGATCATGCCGTTCTCTTCGGCCAGGGCAATGAAATGTTCGGGTGGCACTTCGCCAAAGGTTGGGTGATGCCAGCGGATCAGGGCTTCGGCGCCGATCAATTCCTCGGTCAGCAGGCTCTGTTTGGGTTGGTAGTAGAGGCTCAGCTCCTCGCGCTCGATCGCACGGCGCAGTTCATGTTCCAGTGCCACGCGCTCGTTGGCCTGGGCGGTGAGGTCGCGGGTGTAGCTTTCGACCCGATTGCGCCCCTTGGCCTTGGAGCGGTACATCGCCGCGTCGGCGTTCTTGACCAGGGTTGCGACGTCGGTGCCGTCCTGGGGGTAAAGGCTGGTGCCGATACTGGCGCTGATAAAGAACTCGTGCTCGCCGGCCTGGAACGGTGGGGTGAAGCACGCCAGCAGTTTATTGGCCAGGTGTTCGGCGTCGCTGGCGTGTTGCAGGCCGGGCAGCAGGATGATGAATTCGTCGCCGCCCAGGCGGGCCACTGTGTCGATATCGCGCAGTTGCTCCTTGAGGCGCACGGCGATGTCCTTGAGCAACAGGTCGCCGATGGGGTGGCCGAGGCTGTCGTTGATGTGTTTGAAGCGGTCCAGGTCCAGGAACAGCACGGCGCCCTGTTTGCCGGTTTCCTGATGGCCATTGAGGGCGGCCTGCAACCGGCTTTCGAACAACGTGCGGTTGGGCAGGCCGGTCAGCGGGTCATGGTGGGCCTGATAGTCAAGGCGGGCCTGAGCCAGTTTGAGGCTGGAAATATCGGCGAATACCGCCACAAAGTGCGTGATCAACTGGTCACGGTTGCGCACGGCACTGATCGTCAGCCAGCTGGGGTACAGCTCGCCGTTCTTGCGACGGTTGGAGATCTCGCCCTGCCAATGCCCCTGGGCCGTCAGCTGGTGCCACATCGCGGCGTAGAACGCGCTGTCATGCAGGCCGGAAGCGAGCAGGCGTGGGGTGTGGCCGAGGGCCTCGGCTTCGCTGTAGCCGGTGATTTCGGTGAATGCGCGGTTCACGGCGCTGATATTCTGGCGGGTGTCGGTGATCAACACGCCTTCGGCCGTGCTCTCGAACACGGTGGCGGCTTGCTGGAGTTTTTCCTGCATCAGCTGACGGTCGGTGATGTCGCGGGCGATGGTGAGCATGCAATCTTCATCGCCAATGGGCAGTGGGCGACTGGACAGCTCGCACAGGCGAATCAGGCCGTCGGCGCGCCGGATATGGCAGATGAAGTCGCGCACGAAACCATCGCGTTGCATCAGCTCCAGCATGTGCTTGCGTTCGTTGAGATCGACCCAGATGCCCAGGTCCAGCGTGGACTGGTCCAGGGATGTGGCGCTGGTGAACCCGGTCAGACGGCTGAAACCTTCGTTCACTTCAATCAGCAGCCCGTCGCGCTGACGGCTGAGCAGCAAGCCATCGGGTGAGGCATGGAACGCTTTGGCAAATTTCTCTTCGGAGGTTTGCAGTTGTTGCTGGGTTTCCTTGAGTTGGGTGATGTCGCGCACCACCACCACCAGGGCTTCGGTGGTGTCGAGTTGGAACGGTTCGGCCGAGATCAGCCCGATGAAGGCCTGGCCGTTGCTGCGTAAAAAGGGCATTTCCAGGTTGCGGATGCTGGTGGTCTGCACCCGTTGCAGCAGGTCGGGGCCGACACCCTGGATACCCCAGATATTCAGCTCGGTGGCAGTTTTGCCGACAACATCGGCGGCGCTCAGGCCGATCTGGTCTTCAAAGGCCTTGTTGACCTCCAGCAGGCAGCCATCCGACAGCCGTGCGATCACCAGGATGTCCGGGCATTGCTGGAACACCGACGCGAATTTCTGCTCGGACAGCTGCAGCGCTTCTTCGGTGCGCTTGGCTTCGCTGATGTCGATCATCAAGCCGCGCAGTACCGGCTCATGCCCGTGCTCGATCAGGCTGACAATGTCCCGCACCCACAGGCAGCGGCCGTCAGCGGTTATGACGCGATAATCCAGGCTGTGGTCGCGGTTGGCGCGGGTTTCGCGGTAGCAGTAGGCTTCGGCACGCGTCAGGTCGGCGGGGTGGATGATGTTGCGCCAGAAGCCCGGAATCAGCCAGTGCGCCCTGGGGTAGCCCAGCAGTTCCTCGGCGTGGGGTGAAACGTAGCTGTAGGTGAAATCAGTGATGCTGGCTTCCCAGGCGATGGCGGACAGGCTCTCCACCAAGCCGCGATAGTGGTATTCGCTGCTGCGCAGTTCTTGCTCAAGGGCCACACGGCGGGAAATCTCCGAGCTGAGCCGACGATTGATCCGAATCACGATGGCCAACACGGTGCTCAGCAACAACACGGCTGGTAGGCCGTATGTCAGCAGGTCGGCCCAGAAGGTGCGGTGGTCCGTGAAACTGCCTACCCAGTGTTGCTGGATGGCATCGGTTTCATCCGAGCTGAGATCGGCGAGGACCTTGTCCAGAATACCCACCAGCATTTTTTCATCTCTTGGTACGCCCATCGCCAATTGATAGCGGTAGGGCGTCTCCCCGCTGACGTACAGGCCGTCGAGCTTCAGCTGGCGCAGGCTCCAGACGCTGGAAGCCAGGTCGCCCACCACCGCGTCCACTTCGTCCGTGGCCAGGGCTTGCAGGGTGGAGCTGACGTTGGGCATGGCCACCAGGTTGAGGTCGGGGTGGTGGGTGCGCAGCAATTCGTGGGGGGCATAATTCTCCACCACGGCAATCTTCAGTCCGTACAGGTCCTTGAGGCTGCGCGGTTTCGCGCCGCCTTCATGGGCGAGGATGACGATGGGGAAGTCCAGGTACGGGCGCGTAAAGGCCAGGTAGCTCTGGCGCTCCGGGGTGGACATGATGCCGGGCAGCAGGTCCAGCTGGTTGCTTTTGGCCTGCTCCAGCACGGCAGTCCAGTTTGCCGGTTCGATCAGCTTGATCCGTACGCCCAGGCGGTCCTGTATCAAGCGCACATAGTCAGCCGCCAGGCCTTGGTAGCGGCCATTTTCGTCTTTGTATTCGAACGGTGGCCAGGACGCGTCCACGCCCAGGCGCAGCTCCTGATGGTCCGCCAGCCAGCCACGCTCATCATCAGTAAGAGTCAACGCGCCAGCCGTTGCGGTCCAGGTCAGCAGCGACAGCAGTAACACAGTCGGCAATCTGGGCATAACGGTCTCGTTATGGCACGGGGAATGTTTCGAGTGTAGACGGGCATTACGGGGGAGGGGTGTTGCGCAAGGTTTTATCGATACAAAACAAAACCCCCGGCCTGGGCCGGGGGTTTTGGTATCACTCGTCGAGGAAGGAGCGCAGGTGCTCGCTTCGCGTCGGGTGGCGCAACTTGCGCAGCGCTTTGGCTTCGATCTGACGGATCCGCTCGCGGGTCACGTCAAACTGCTTACCGACTTCCTCAAGGGTGTGGTCGGTATTCATGTCGATGCCGAAACGCATGCGCAGTACCTTGGCTTCACGGGCCGTGAGGCCGGACAGTACGTCGCGAGTCGCTTCTTTGAGGCTCTCAACAGTAGCAACATCGATTGGCGACTGCATGGTCGAGTCTTCGATGAAGTCACCCAGATGGGAGTCTTCGTCATCACCGATCGGGGTTTCCATGGAGATCGGCTCTTTAGCGATCTTCAATACCTTGCGGATTTTATCCTCAGGCATTTCCATGCGTTCGCCCAGCTCTTCCGGGGTCGGTTCGCGACCCATTTCCTGCAACATCTGCCGGGAAATACGGTTGAGCTTGTTGATCGTCTCGATCATGTGCACCGGAATACGGATGGTGCGGGCCTGGTCGGCGATCGAGCGAGTGATCGCCTGACGGATCCACCAGGTGGCATAGGTCGAGAACTTGTAGCCACGACGGTATTCGAACTTGTCCACAGCCTTCATCAAGCCGATGTTGCCTTCCTGGATCAGGTCGAGGAATTGCAGGCCACGGTTGGTGTACTTCTTGGCGATGGAGATCACCAGACGCAAGTTCGCTTCAACCATCTCTTTCTTCGCGCGGCGGGCCTTGGCCTCACCGATCGACATGCGACGGTTGATGTCCTTGATCTCGGCGATCGTCAGACCGGTTTCGGTCTCAAGCGCGGTCAGCTTCTGCTGGCAACGGATGATGTCCGGTTGCAGGCGGCCGATGGCTTCAGCGTATTTCGCCTTGCCCTTGGCCAGCGCGTCGGACCAGCTTTCGTCAACTTCGTTGCCCGGGAACTGGCGCAGGAAGTCGGCACGCGGCATGCGCGCATCACGGACGCAGAGCTGCATGATCGCACGCTCTTGTGCACGCAGACGCTCAAGGGCGCTGCGAACGCGCTCAACCAGGCCTTCGAATTGCTTCGGTACCAGCTTGATCGGCATGAACAGCTCAGCCAGCGCCAACAGCTCGGCGATTGCCTGCTTGTTGGTGCGACCATGCTTCTTCAACGCCTTGCGGGTGATTTCCATCTGATCGGAAACCGCACCAAAACGCTGGGCCGCGATGATCGGGTCCGGACCGCTTTCAACTTCTTCTTCATCGTCGCTGCTGGCTTCAGCATCGTCGTCATCGGAATCGTCGTCAGCTTTCGCGGCTTTCGCATCGACAGGCGGCGGTACTTCGGCGGCAGGCGGGGCAATGCCGTCGTCCGGGTCGATGTAACCGCTCAGGACGTCGGACAGGCGGCCACCTTCGGTGGTCACGCGGTTGTACTCGGAGAGAATGTGGTCAACCGTGCCAGGGAAGTGCGCGATTGCGCCCATCACTTCACGGATGCCCTCTTCGATACGCTTGGCGATTTCGATTTCGCCTTCGCGAGTCAGCAGCTCGACCGTACCCATTTCACGCATGTACATGCGCACAGGGTCAGTCGTACGGCCGATATCGGTCTCCACCGCAGCCAACGCGGCGGCAGCTTCTTCAGCGGCGGCTTCGTCGGTATCGGCGTCAGCCAGCATAAGGGAATCCTTATCTGGCGCAGCTTCGAATACGTTGATCCCCATGTCGTTAATCATGCGGATGATGTCTTCCACCTGCTCTGGATCTGAAATATCCTCAGGCAGGTGGTCGTTGACCTCCGCGTAAGTCAGGTAACCCTGCTCACGACCGAGAACGATCAACTCTTTGATACGAGACTGCTGTTGCGCTTTTCCGGACATAACACCCTATCCACTGAAGGTCTTGGCGGGCAAAAAACAAGCCGAGGATTATACCCGAGCTATGACCTCACACGCCAGCTGAGGTCGGGTTTGATGCGGAAACATTCTGTTTTAAGAGGTCGCGCATCTGTTTTGCTATCTGAATTTGCTCTTCAGCCGATAATCCCGGCTGCCTTGCTCTCTTGATGAGTTCATCGAGGGTCTGCGTGTGCTGACCCGCGGATAACCTAGTAATGGTGTCTAAAAACTGTTGTTCAAGGTTTTCGCCGTCAATTAGCCATTCCTTTTCCGCGAGTGCTTTCAACAGCCGGCCTTGTTCGGTGCCGTGCCAGCGCGCCATCAACTGGATTGAGTTTAGCTTAGGATTTTTCTGTACCGCCTCGATCAAGGCGATCAGTACCTGGGCGTAGGTGTTGCTCGCGTTGGCGAAATGGTCGGCGCTCTCAACCTTGCCCGCCAGTTGCGGGTGATGGATGAGCGTGCGCAGCGCGATCAGTGTAGGTGCTTCTACGGCAACGGGTGTACGCGGGGCGTACGCTTCATCGCGATCACCGCGCTTGCCATTCTTGCTCCATGGTTTCTTGTCCCATTTCTTGCCGCCGGCGCCGGGCTTCTTCGGTGTCCACTCCTGCTGGGGCGCGTAGGCCTCCTGCGGTTGGTGGAAGTCCGAATAGTCCGGCATGGCATCGTAATCCATGCCGGGGTCGTAGGCCGGTGGCGGTGCGTCGTGTGGTGCGCTGTGCACCAGCTGGCTGACCGCTTCGCCGCTCAACCCGGTGATTTCCTGCAGGCGCATGCGCATCAGCGATTTCAGGTTGGCGCCGGGGACTTTGTCGATCAGCGGTGCCGCGAGGGTGGCCATGTGGGCCTTGCCTTCGAGGGAGCGCGGGTCGGCTTCTTCGGTCAGTTGCTGGAAGAAATAGTCCGCAAGCGGTTGTGCATGCTGATTGATACGAGCACGGAACGCGTCGGTGCCTTCAGAGCGCACCAGGGTATCCGGGTCTTCGCCTTCGGGCAGGAACAGGAAGCGCGCGCGGCGCCCGTCCTGCAGGCTCGACAGTGTTGCCTCAAGGGCGCGCCAGGCAGCGTTGCGGCCGGCCTGGTCGCCGTCGAAGCAGAACAGCACGCTGGGCACCACGCGAAACAGGCGTTTCATGTGTTCTTCGCTGGTCGCGGTACCCAGCGTGGCGACGGCATTGCGCAAGCCCTGTTGGGCGAGCGCGATCACGTCCATATAGCCTTCAACCACGATGATCTCGTCGAGGTTGCGATTGTTCTTGCGCGCTTCGAACAGGCCGTAGAGTTCCTGGCCTTTGTGGAACACCGGCGTTTCCGGGGAGTTCAGGTACTTGGGTTTGTCGTCCCCCAGTACTCGGCCACCAAAGGCGATGATGCGGCCCCGGCTGTCGCGGATCGGGAACATCACGCGGTCGCGGAAGCGGTCATAGCGTTTGCCGGTCTCGGCGTTCTCCACCAGCAAGCCGGCGTCGATCATGGCTTTTTGCTGGAGGGTGTCGCTGCTCAAGTGCTTGTACAGGTTGTCCCAGCCGGGCGGGGCGAACCCCAGGCCAAAGTCGCGGGCGATTTCACCGGTAAGGCCGCGCCCCTTGAGGTAGTCGACGGCGGCCTTGCGCTGCGGATGGCTTTTAAGCGCCTGACGGTAGAAGTCGGCAGCGGCGGTCAGCAGCGGGTACAGCGGCGAATCGGTGGGCTGGCGCGGTTTGTGCGCGCGCCCGCTTTCTTCGCGAGGGACTTCCATGCCGGCGGCTTTTGCCAGGTCCTCGATCGCCTGGGGGAAGTCCAGGTTGTCGTGGTCCATGAGAAAGCCCAAGGCGTTGCCGCCTGCGCCGCAGCCGAAGCAGTAATAGAACTGCTTGTCGGGGCTGACGCTGAACGATGGGGTCTTTTCTTTATGGAACGGGCAGCAGGCGGTGTAGTTCTTGCCGGCTTTTTTCAGTTGCACGCGCGAGCTGACAACATCGACGATGTCGGTGCGGTTCAGAAGGTCGTCAATAAAGCTCTGGGGAATCAGCCCGGCCATGGCGTTCTCGTCATCACTGCGTGTCAATGAGGGCCCATCAAATGCTCAAGCGCGCGTATTGCGTGGCTCGATCATCAGTTGTCTGCTTGGGCATTCAGGAAGTGTATCTGCCGTTCATTTACTGACGTTAGTTTCAATCAGGTTTTTGGCATGGAAATGTTGCCCCGGCGTCCGGTCTTGGCCAATGTGGCCTCGGAAGCTCATCGTCGGGCACAGTCGATACAGTTGATCGTCTGTTTGAAGAATAAGTGTGCTCGTCAGTAGCCTTGATAGGCTCGTCAGAAGAGACGTGCACCGCTGGCAAAAGAGCCAGTCCTGACGTGTGAAGCAGTTGTCTCGGTCGCATGTGCGGCGTCAACAGTGAAGCATCAAGCGATATCCGCAAATGCCATTAGCCCGGCTGAGGGCCGGGCTTGGCAGAAGCTTGCTACGAACGTCTGTGTATTAGTACAGACGAACGGCGCGGCGCTGTTCGCGCTGAACTTTCTTGGCGTGACGCTTAACAGCGGCTGCTGCTTTACGCTTACGCTCAGAAGTTGGCTTCTCGTAAAATTCGCGGCTACGAACTTCAGCCAGTACACCGGCTTTTTCGCAGGAGCGCTTGAAACGACGCAGAGCTACGTCGAAGGGTTCGTTCTCTTTAACTTTGACGGCTGGCATCCAGAGCTACCTTCTTTCATTACCGGGATCAACGTTCTCGTCGCAAAAAATTCGCGGCTGAGGTCGTCGGTTTTTAAGGGTTGCGGATGTTAACCCCTCATTGCCCGGAATGCAAAGCCTCTGATCGAAAACCGCTAGTCGGGAGGGGGAGTGGCGACTATTATGCGCGCCTTCGAATTCAGCCTCTACAAGGCGCAAACCCATGCTAGTACTGGGACTTGAAACCTCCTGCGACGAAACCGGTGTCGCACTTTACGACAGTGAACGCGGGCTCTTGGCCGACGCACTGTTCAGTCAGATCGACCTCCACCGCGCTTACGGCGGTGTGGTGCCGGAGCTGGCCAGCCGTGATCACGTCAAGCGCATGCTGCCGTTGATTCGCCAGGTGCTGGATGAAGCCGGCTGCGTGCCGACCGAGATCGACGCGATTGCCTACACCGCAGGCCCCGGATTGGTCGGAGCCCTGCTGGTTGGGGCGTCTTGCGCCCAGGCCCTGGCGTTTGCCTGGGGCATTCCGGCCCTCGGCGTGCACCACATGGAAGGCCATTTACTGGCGCCCATGCTGGAAAAAACACCGCCTGAGTTCCCGTTCGTCGCTTTGTTGGTTTCCGGCGGCCATACGCAGCTCGTTCAGGTGGATGGCATCGGCCAATACACCCTCTTGGGTGAATCCCTGGATGACGCAGCCGGCGAAGCCTTCGACAAAACCGCGAAGATGATGGGCCTCAATTATCCCGGTGGCCCGGAAATCGCCCGACTCGCCGAAAAAGGCGTTGCCGGCCGCTATACCTTCCCGCGTCCGATGTGCGATCGCCCGGGCCTGATGTTCAGCTTCAGTGGTTTGAAAACCTCTGCGTTGAACACCTGGCAGCAGAGCGTCAGCGCCGGGGACGACAGCGAGCAAGCCCGTTGCGACATCGCGCTGGCGTTCCAGCAGGCCGTGGTGGAGACTTTGACCATCAAGTGCAAGCGCGCTCTTAAGCAGGCGGGCATGAAGCGCCTGGTGATCGCGGGCGGCGTCAGTGCCAACAAAGCCCTGCGTGCTTCGTTGGAAAAAATGCTCGGCGACATGAAAGGCGATGTGTTCTACGCGCGTCCCGAGTTCTGCACCGATAACGGCGCGATGATCGCCTACGCCGGTTGCCAGCGTCTGCAGGCCGGGCAGCATGAAAGCCTGGCGATCAGCGTGCAGGCACGTTGGCCAATGGAGCAGCTTTCACCGTTGTAAGGGGGCAGCCTGAGCCGGGTTCATCGACGGTATTTAAAAATGCCGTTCGCGCCCGGCAAACAGGTCGCGTAAATTGCCCCGGTGGCGCCAGACGATCAGCAGTGTCAGCACGCTCATCGGCAGCAGCGCCGCAGGTTCCTGCCAGGCCAGTAGCGGCAGGGTCAGGGGCGTTGCGATCAACGCGGCAAGTGAGCTGGTGCGGGTCAGGTAGAACGTCAGCAGCCAGGCGAGCACGGCCAGCAACGCGGCAGGTGGGTAGATCCCCAGCAACATGCCGGCCGCCGTCGCAACACCTTTGCCGCCGCGAAAACGGAAGTACAGCGGAAACAGATGGCCCAGGACGGCGCACACGCCAATCCAGGCTTGCTGTTGCAGGGTAAGGCTGGCGAGGTGGGCGATCAGCACGGGCAACAAGCCCTTGCACAGGTCGCCGAGCAGGGTCAGCACCGCGAGCTTTTTGCCGGCCAGGCGCAACATATTGGTGGCGCCGGCATTGCCTGAGCCACTCATTCGCGGGTCGGGATTTCCCGTCAAGCGGCTGAGCAAAATGGCGAAGGACAGCGAGCCGAGCAGGTAGGCGAGAATCGCCAGTGACCAAAACATGCTAACTATTCCGGGCGAGGACGCCCTGATTCTAACGGGGCATCGCGCCCTTGTCGTGCTGCGGAGAAGAGTGCTTGGACAGAGTGTTTATCGAAGGCCTGGAAGTCGACACCGTGATCGGGGCCTACGACTGGGAGCGCGGCATCAAGCAATGCCTGCGCCTGGACCTGAGTTTCGCCTGGGACAACCGCCCGGCCGCTGCCGGTGACGACCTGACCCTGGCCCTGGATTACGCCAGCGTGTCCGCGCGTATCCAGGCCTTTGCCGAGCAATCCCAGTTCCAATTGGTAGAAACCTTCGCCGAACGCCTGGCCGAAGTGCTGATGAGTGAATTCCAGATTCCCTGGCTGCACCTCAAGTTGACCAAGCCGGGGGCCGTTCCGGCTGCCAGAGGCGTGGGCGTGGAGATCGAGCGCGGATGTCGCTAACTCAGGTTTACCTTGGCCTTGGCAGCAACATCGAGCGTGAGTCTCACCTTTGCGCCGGCCTTGATGCGTTGGCGAGCTTCTTGAAGGATGTACGCTGTTCGGCGGTGTTTGAAAGCCAGCCGGTGGGCATCAAGAGCGGGCCGTTCTTCAATCTGGTGGTGTCGGCCTATACCGACCTGCCGTTGATGGAGCTGGATCGCCGGTTGAAATTCATCGAGGCCGACAACGGCCGCTATGCGCCGGACCGCAAGGGGTTGCCGCTGGATATCGACGTGCTGTTGTACGGCGAACTGGTGGGCAATTTCGATGGCCTGATTTTGCCCCGCGCCGAGATACTGAAAAACGCCTTCGTGCTATGGCCGTTGTCGTTGATGGCGCCGGAACGCGTCCACCCGGAAGCGGGCAAAACCCTGGCCGAACTGTGGCGCGATGCGCAAATCAACCAGGTGCTGGCGCCAGTCGCGTTCGAATGGCAGGGCCAGCAACTGACCCCGACCAACCTGATCTCTGCGCCAAACGCACCCTTGTAGGTGCCGGGTTGGGGGGGGGGGGGGGGGGGGGGGGGGGGGGGGGGGGGGGGGGGGGGGGGGGGGGGGG
>NZ_JBWKRS010000013.1:129280-174599 GCF_059419385.1 Pseudomonas sp. GW821-FHT05H12
GCGATGGCGTCCGCAATATCGCCATCGCCGGCAAGCCGGACTCCTACAGGGTGTGGTGTTCCTTGTAGGCTTTCAACGCCTTGAGCCTTTCGCGCTTCAGCGCCTCGCCCAGCTCCGGGCCTTTGAAACCTTTCTCCAACAGTGGCGCCACTGCAACCTCCCGCGCCGCCTGCGCCGCCCCACGCAAATAATCCGCTTGTGGATAACTGCGTTGCTCAAGCCCCTTGCGGCCCCGCGCATCCATCTCGCACGCCACCACAAACTCCTCAAAGCGCTGCGGCCGACGGTATACGTCAAAACTCTGCAGCAACTCCAGCAACGTCGAGGCCCTCAGCTCCAAGGCTCTATGGCCATGGGTGTGATATTGGCCCACCAGCAGCGCCAGTTCCTGGCAATCCCTTGGTACTTTGAAGCGTTCGTTGACCGCCTTGATCAGCTTCAACCCCGTGTGTTCATGGGCAATATGCTGCGGCAACTTATCCACAGGTGTCAGGCCTTTGCCCACGTCATGCAGCAGGCAGGCCCAGCGTACGGTCAGTGGTTGTTTATGCAGAGCCGCTTGCTCTAGCACGCTCAGCGTATGCACGCCGGTGTCTATTTCCGGATGATGGGCTTCGGGCTGTGGCACGCCAAACAGCGCATCCACTTCTGGCATCAGGATTTTTAGCGCGCCGCAGTCACGCAGTACCTGGATAAACACCTGTGGCTGATCTTCCATCAGCGCGCGGGAGATTTCCTTCCAGCTGCGCTCGGGTGTCAGGGCCTCTAGTTCGCCGGACTCGCTGAGCTGGCGCATCAGCGCCAGGGTGTCCGGCGCGACGGTAAAACCAAGGTGGGCGTAACGCGCGGCAAAACGGGCCACGCGCAATACTCGTAGCGGATCTTCGGCGAACGCGGGGGAAACGTGACGCAAGATGCGTGCTTCAAGATCGCTCTGGCCGTGATACGGATCGGTCAGGTTGCCTTCATCATCTTCCGCCATTGCGTTGATGGTCAGGTCGCGGCGAATCAAGTCTTCTTCCAGCGTCACTTCCGGGCTGGCGTGGAATATGAAGCCGCCGTAACCCCGGCCGCTCTTGCGTTCGGTACGGGCGAGGGCGTATTCCTCGCCGTTCTTCGGGTCCAGGAACACCGGGAAGTCAGCGCCGACCGGCTTGTAGCCCTTGGCGAGCATCTCTTCGGCCGTCGCGCCCACAACAACGCGGTCAATATCGGTGACCTTGATGCCCAGCAGGCGGTCACGTACGGCGCCACCGACTTTGTAGATTTTCATGAAAAAGCCTCCATTAGCGGCACAGGATACCGCCTGTGCCTGGCCAATGGAGGCTTTGCTGTTTCAGAGGTGAACGACGGCCAGGTCCAGGCGGCCGTAGTCGTTGTCGTTGTGATCGGTGCGGGGTGGCACGTGATGGGTTTTCATCACTTGATCGCCCTGCAGGGTTTCCAGGTGGATATCAAAGCCCCATAGCCGATGCAGGTGCTTGAGTACCTCCTCGGTGGATTCGCCCAAGGGTTTGCGGTCGTGCTGCTGGTGACGCAGGGTCAGCGAGCGGTCGCCGCGCACGTCAATGCTGTAGATCTGCACGTTGGGCTCGCGGTTACCCAGGTTGTATTGCGCCGCCAGGGTTTCACGGATGGTGCGGTAGCCGGGTTCGTCGTGGATCGCGGGCACCACCAAGTCATCCTTGAGGTCGTCATCAAGAATGCTGAACAGCTTGAGGTCGCGAATCACCTGGGGTGACAGGTACTGCAGGATAAAGCTCTCGTCCTTGAAGCTGCTCATGGCGAACTTGATGGTCGACAACCAGTCGCTGCCGGCGATTTCCGGGAACCAGCGGCGGTCTTCCTCGGTGGGGTGTTCACACATGCGCCGGATATCCCGGTACATGGCAAAGCCCAGTGCGTACGGGTTGATGCCGCTGTAGTAAGGGCTGTCGAAGCCCGGCTGGAATACCACGCTGGTGTGGGACGTCAGGAACTCCATCATGAAACCGTCGGTCACCAGGCCTTCGTCGTACAGGTCGTTCATCAGGGTGTAGTGCCAGAACGTCGCCCAGCCTTCGTTCATCACCTGGGTCTGGCGCTGTGGATAAAAATACTGGGCGATCTTGCGCACGATGCGCACGATTTCCCGTTGCCAAGGCTCCAGCAGTGGCGCGTGTTTTTCCAGGAAGTACAGTATGTTTTCCTGAGGTTCGGCGGGGAAGCGTGCATTGTCCTTGTCGCTGTTCTTCCCGGTCTTTTTAGGAATGGTGCGCCACAGGTCGTTGATCTGTTTCTGCAGGTGTTCCTCGCGCTCCTTCTGGCGCAGGCGTTCTTCCTCGGCGGAGATCGGGTACGGGCGTTTGTAACGGTCTACGCCGTAGTTCATCAGGGCATGGCAGGAGTCGAGCAGGTCTTCCACCGCATCAATGCCGTGGCGTTCCTCGCATTGCATGATGTACTGCTTGGCGAACACGAGGTAGTCGATGATCGAGCTGGCATCGGTCCAGGTGCGGAACAGGTAGTTGCCCTTGAAGAAGCTGTTATGCCCGTAGCAGGCATGGGCCACCACCAGCGCCTGCATGCAGATGGTGTTTTCTTCCATCAGGTAGGCGATGCACGGGTCGGAATTGATCACGATCTCGTAGGCCAGGCCCATTTGGCCGCGGCTGTAGGACTTCTCTGTGCTGAGGAAGTGTTTACCGTAGGACCAGTGGTGATAGCCCAAGGGCATGCCGACGGAAGCGTAGGCATCCATCATCTGTTCGGCGGTGATCACTTCGATCTGGTTGGGGTAGGTGTCCAGGGCATAACCCGCCGCGATGCGGCTGATTTCCCGGTCGTAGGCCTGGATCAACTCGAAGGTCCACTCGGACCCGGTCGAGATCGGTTGGCGCTTTTGCTCTTTTTTGGCGGTCATGTCACTAACCTGCGCTGGAAGAGTTCACGGAAGACCGGGTAGATATCGCCGGCCGAGACCAGTTGCTGCTGGGCGAACGTGTCGGCAAAGGCTTCGCCGATGCGCTCATATTCGAACCACAGGGCCTGGTGCTCACGAGGGGTGATTTCGACGTAGGTGTAGTACTGCACAAACGGCATGATCTGGTTGATCAGGATGTCACGGCAGATCGGCGAGTCATCGTTCCAATTGTCGCCATCGGAGGCTTGGGCGGCGTAGATGTTCCAATCGTTGGCGGGATAGCGCTCGGCCATGATCTCCTGCATCAGCTTCAGTGCGCTGGACACGATGGTGCCACCGGTTTCCCGCGAGTAGAAAAACTCCTCTTCGTCCACTTCCCGGGCGCTGGTGTGATGGCGGATGAAGACCACGTCGATCTTGTCGTAGTTCCGCTTGAGGAACAGGTACAGCAGGATAAAGAAGCGCTTGGCAATGTCCTTGGTAGCCTGGGTCATGGAGCCGGACACGTCCATCAGGCAGAACATCACCGCCTTGGAACTGGGGTTGGGTTGCTTGACCAGCAGGTTGTACTTCAGGTCGAAGGTGTCGAGGAACGGCACGCGATGAATGCGTGCGCTGAGTTTCTCGATTTCAGCCTCGATTTCCTGGATATCGCCGAAGTTGTCCGGCTCATCGCGCTTCAAACGCGCCAGTTCTTCCTTGGCCTCCTTCAGCTTTGCGCGGCTGCTGCCGGACAGGGCGATGCGACGTGCGTGGGCCGAGCGCAGGGTGCGGATGATATTGATGCGGGACGGGTTGCCTTCGTTGCTGATCCCGGCGCGCACGGTCTTGAAGGTGTCGGTGCCGGTCAGGTTGCGTTTGACCAGGTTGGGCAGTTCCAGGTCTTCGAACATGAATTCGAGGAATTCTTCCTGGGTGATCTGGAACACGAACTCATCCATGCCCTCGCCGGAGTTACCGGCCTTGCCCGGGCCTTTGCCGCCGCCTCCGCCCTGGGGCCGCTGGATATGTTCGCCGGTGGTGAATTCCTTGTTGCCTGGGTGCACGACGGTCTGTTTGCCGCCCCGACCGTGGTGCAGCACCGGTTCGTCGATGTCTCGGCCAGGAATGCTGATCTGTTCGCCATGTTCCATGTCGGTGATGGAACGGCGGCTCACCGCCTCTTCCACGGCCTTTTTGATGTGGTCACGGTAACGCCGCAGGAAACGCTGGCGGTTTACCGTGCTCTTGTTCTTGCCATTGAGGCGTCGGTCGATCACATAGCTCATGGGGAGCCCTCCGGGCAGCTTCACGTTACAAGCTTCACGCTACGCGCTGGAAGCTTCGAGACAAGCGGTCACATGCCGGGCCTGTGACCCGGCAGTGCACGCCTAGGGCTGCCTTACTGCGATTTGCGCACCCGCAGGTACCACTCGGAGAGCAACCGTACCTGTTTGTCGGTGTAGCCACGCTCGACCATTCGTGTGACGAAGTCGTTGTGTTTTTGCTGATCCTCCTTGCTGGCCTTGGCGTTGAAGCTGATGACCGGCAGCAGATCCTCGGTGTTGGAGAACATTTTCTTCTCGATGACCACCCGCAGCTTCTCGTAGCTGAGCCAAGTGGGATTCTTGCCGTTGTTGTTGGCCCGGGCGCGCAGCACGAAGTTGACGATTTCGTTGCGGAAATCCTTCGGATTGCTGATGCCGGCCGGTTTCTCGATTTTCTCCAGTTCCTCGTTGAGGGCCACGCGATTGAGGATTTCGCCGGTTTCCGGGTCGCGGTATTCCTGGTCCTGGATCCAGAAGTCGGCGTACAGCACGTAGCGATCGAAGATGTTCTGGCCGTACTCGCTGTAGGACTCGAGGTACGCCGTCTGGATTTCCTTGCCGATGAACTCGATGTAGCGCGGTGCCAGGTATTCCTTGAGGAAGCGCAGGTAGCGTTCGCGGGTTTCAGCCTGGAATTGCTCCTGTTCGATCTGCTGTTCCAGCACGTAGAGTAGATGCACCGGGTTGGCGGCAATCTCGTGCGGGTCGAAGTTGAAGACCTTGGACAGGATCTTGAATGCAAAACGCGTCGACAGGCCGTTCATCCCCTCATCCACACCCGCACTGTCGCGGTATTCCTGGATCGACTTGGCCTTGGGGTCGGTGTCCTTGAGGTTTTCGCCGTCGTACACGCGCATCTTCGAGTAGATGTTCGAGTTCTCCGGCTCCTTGAGGCGCGACAGCACGGTGAACTGGGCCAGCATCTTGAGGGTGTCGGGCGCGCAGTGAGCCTTGGCCAGGGAGCTGTTGAACAGCAGCTTGTCGTAGATCTTGATTTCATCGCTGACCCGCAGGCAGTACGGCACCTTGACGATGTAGATCCGGTCGATGAAGGCTTCGTTGTTCTTGTTGTTGCGGAAAGTGTGCCATTCCGACTCGTTGGAGTGGGCCAGCAGGATCCCGGTGAACGGAATCGCGCCCAGGCCTTCGGTACTGTTGTAGTTGCCTTCCTGGGTAGCGGTGAGCAGTGGGTGCAGCACCTTGATCGGTGCCTTGAACATCTCCACGAACTCCATCAGGCCCTGGTTGGCCCGGCACAGTGCGCCTGAGTAGCTGTAGGCGTCGGCGTCGTTCTGTGGGAATTCCTCGAGTTTGCGGATATCGACCTTGCCCACCAGTGCCGAGATGTCCTGGTTGTTCTCGTCGCCCGGTTCGGTCTTGGCCACACCGATCTGGTTGAGGATCGACGGGTAGAGCTTGACCACGCGGAATTGGCTGATATCGCCGCCGAACTCGGCCAGGCGCTTGGTGGCCCAGGGCGACATGATGGTGTTGAGGTAGCGACGCGGGATGCCGAAATCTTCTTCGAGGATCGCGCCATCTTCCGTGGCGTTGAACAACCCCAAAGGCGATTCGAAAACCGGAGAACCCTTGATGGCGTAGAAGGGCACTTTCTCGATCAGTTGTTTAAGCTTTTCGGCCAGGGACGACTTGCCGCCGCCGACGGGGCCGAGCAGATAGAGGATCTGTTTCTTCTCTTCCAGGCCTTGGGCAGCATGGCGGAAGTAGGAGACGATCTGGTCGATGCATTCTTCCATGCCGTGGAAGTCTTCAAAGGCCGGGTAGCGCCGGATCACCTTGTTGGAGAATATTCGCGACAGGCGCGAATTGTTCGAGGTGTCTACCAGCTCCGGCTCGCCAATCGCCAACAGCAGGCGCTCGGCGGCAGACGCGTAGGTGCTGCGGTCCTTTTTGCACAGGTCGAGATACTCTTGAAGCGTGAGTTCTTCCTGTTGTGTGGACTCAAAGCGGTTTTGGAAGTGGCTAAAGATACTCATGACGTCGTCACCTCGCTCGATACGTGGAGCCGACGCCGGATCAATCAGTCGATGCTGGCAGCCATTGACGATCGCCAATGGCTGTTTTCCCCCCAGAACACCCTGAAACGCTACCGATGACCCGCACGCCGGTGTACCGGCTCTCCCCTGATTCGGATGGCCTGCGCTTAAGGATAGTTCGGAATCAGGGAGGTCAAGGCGCGATGCGTAATTAGTTTGGCTGCGCCGTTCGTCAGAAACGGCGCGAGGCCAAGCGTCACGCGGGGTAGCGGGGTGTGAAAAAAATTATTGCGAATCGCCGGAGGCAATTTCCGCAGGATACGTCGTACGCCACAGCTCAAAGCCGCCGTCCAGGCTGTAGACGTCGGAGAAGCCCTGGCTGATCAGATAAGCCGCTGCGCTCTGGCTGGAATTGCCGTGGTAGCAGGCGACGATCACTGGTGCGTCGAGATCGGCGGCACGGATGAAATCGGCAATGTTGACGTTGTCCAGGTGCTGGGCGCCCTTGATGTGGGCTGCCACGTAAGTTGGTTGGTCACGGATGTCGACCACCACAGCGCCTTTTTCACGCAGGGCCAGGGCTTGTTCGGGGGGGATACGTTTGAATTCGCTCACGGGGGCTCCTAGGGCTTGGCGGCCGGCAGGGTAACGGAAAGGGGAGATTCGCACTGGCAGCTCAGGCGCTCGCCGGTGTCGATGTTCATCAGGGTCATGGCGCCGCCCCACACGCAACCGGTGTCGAGGGCAAATACGCCGGGCTCTTCGCACTGGCCTTCCAGGGCCGCCCAGTGACCGAAAATGATCTTGGTGTCGCGGGTCTTGCGCTCTTTATGAGCGAACCATGGCTTGTAACCTGGCAGCGCCGTGTCGGCGCCTTCCTTGCTCTTGAGGTCCAGCTTGCCTTCGGCGGTGCAGAAGCGCATGCGTGTGAAGTAGTTGGTGATGACGCGCAGGCGGGTTACGCCACTCAGGTCATTGTCCCACTTCACTGGCTCGTTGCCGTACATGCCGTCGAGGTAAGCTGCGTAGAGGTTGTCATCGGCCAGGGCACATTCGACTTCAGCCGCGCACTTGAGCGCCTTTTTCAGCGTCCACTGCGGCGGGATGCCGGCATGGACCAGCGCCGTGTTACGGGCCTCGTCGTAATGCATGAGCTTTTGTCGACGAACCCAGTCGAGCAACTCGGCGCGGTCTGGCGCTTCGAGGATTTCCCGCAGGGTATCGCCCTTTTTCAGACGCTCGATGTTCTTGGCCGCTGCCAGCAAGTGCAAGTCGTGGTTGCCTAGCACGCACACCAAGGCGTCGCGCAGGCTATAGAGGTAGCGCAGGGTTTCCAGGGATTGCGGGCCGCGGTTGACCAGGTCGCCGACCAGCCACAGGCGGTCCTTGGCCGGGTCGAAAGCCACCCGCTCCAACAGGCACTTGAGCGGTTCCAGGCAGCCTTGCAGGTCGCCGACCGCGTACGTCGCCATCAGTGCAGAGCTCCGGGTACGGCGAGGCGGAAGGGCGCAATGACAGCATCGAACAGCTGGCCGTCGGTGGCCTTCATCTGATACGAGCCTTGCATGGTGCCGACCTTGGAGGTCATGACCGTGCCGCTGCTGTAGGTATGGCTGGCGCCGATGTCGATCAAGGGTTGCTGGCCGACCACGCCGGCACCGCGCACTTCCTCGACCTGGCCATCACCGTCGGTGATGACCCAGTGACGAGACAGCAGCTTGGCAGGCACCAGGCCGTTGTTCTTCACCGTGATGGTGTAGGCAAAGGCAAAGCGGTTCTGGTCAGGTTGCGATTGGTCCGCCAGGAAGCGGGTGACGACGCTGACGTCGATCTGGTAGCGAGGATCGGACATGCAAGAGGCCTTAAAAGCAAAAGCGGAGGACAGCAGATGCGGGTCAGTCTAGGCCATCAGCCGGGCACTAGGCCAGACATGTGGGAGCTGGCTTGCCTGCGATTGCATCAACGCGCGCTGACGGATGCTCCGCGGCGCATGCATCGCCGGCAAGCCGGCTCCTACACGGTTATTCGGCGACTGGGGCGGGTTGGATCGCCAACTGGTCAGCCAGGCGCACGAAGGCGGCGAGGTCCAGTTGCTCCGGGCGCAGGCTGCCGTCTACACCGGCGGCTTCAATTTCAGCGTTGCTCAGCAGGGCCTTGAGCGTGTTGCGCAAGGTCTTGCGGCGTTGGTTGAAGGCTTCGCGCACCACTCGCTCCAGCAGGCGATGGTCCTTGGCCGGGTGCGGCAGTACGGCGTGAGGCACCAAGCGCACGATGGCCGAGTCGACCTTCGGCGGCGGGTTGAACGCGCCCGGCCCGACGTTGAACAGGTGCTCTACACGGCAGTGGTACTGAACCATGATCGACAGGCGACCCCAGTCACCGCCGCCAGGGCCTGCCGCCAAACGCTCGACCACTTCCTTTTGCAGCATGAAGTGCATGTCGCGGATGATCCCGGCGTTGTTCAGCAGGTGGAAAATCAACGGCGTGGAGATGTTGTACGGCAGGTTGCCCACCACCCGCAGGCTGTTTGGCGCCGCGTTGAGGGTGTTGAAGTCGAACTTCAGCGCATCGCCCTGGTGCAGGTTGAAGTTGGGTTTGCCGGCGAACTGCTGGTTGAGGATCGGGATCAGGTCCTTGTCCAACTCAACCACGTCCAGCTGACCACCGCTGGCCAGCAGGCCTTGAGTCAGTGCGCCCTGGCCCGGGCCGATTTCCAGCAAGCGGTCATCGGGCTTGGCATGGATGGAGCGCAGGATGCGGTCGATTACGCCCGCATCGTGCAGGAAGTTTTGCCCGAAGCGCTTGCGCGCCCGGTGTTGGTAATGCTCAGTCATATACGGGTCTCGGCCATCTGATAGGCGGTTTCCAGGGCCACGTGCAGGCTGCCGGTATCGATCTTGCCGCTGCCCGCCAGGTCCAGGGCAGTGCCATGGTCGACGGAGGTACGGATGATCGGCAGGCCCAGTGTCACGTTGACTGCGGCGCCGAAGCCTTTGTACTTCAGCACGGGCAGCCCCTGGTCATGGTACATCGCCAGCACTGCGTCGCAGTGCTCCAGATATTTGGGGGTAAACAGAGTGTCCGCAGGCAGTGGGCCACGCAGGTCCATGCCTTCTTGGCGCAGGCGCTCTAATGTCGGTTCAATGATGTCGATTTCTTCATGGCCCAGGTGGCCGCCTTCGCCGGCGTGGGGGTTGAGCCCGCAGACCAGGATGCGAGGCTGGGCGATGCCGAATTTCTGTTGCAGGTCGGCGTGCAGGATGCGCGTAACGCGCTCCACGCGCTCGGCGGTGATCGCATCGGCGATATCCCGCAGCGGTAGGTGGGTGGTCACCAGGGCGACGCGCAGCCCCCGAGTGGCCAGCATCATCACCACTTGTTCGGTGTGGGTCAGCTCGGCGAGGAATTCGGTATGCCCGGAGAACGCGATGCCGGATTCATTGATCACGCCCTTGTGCACAGGGGCGGTGATCATGCCGGCAAAGGTGCCGTCGATGCAGCCCTGGCCTGCGCGGGTCAGGGTTTCCAAAACGAAGGCCGCGTTGGCCTTGTCCAGCTGCCCGGCGACGACCTTGGCCTGCAGCGGGGTGTCCCACACATACAGGCTGCCCGCAGGCGCAGGCAGGTCGGGCCAGTTGCCCGGTGCTGCGTCCAGCAAATTGACAGCCACCCCCAACTGCGCGGCCCGCTCAAGGAGCAGGTCGCGGCTGGTAATGGCGATCAGGGGATGTGGCTGGGGTTGCGAGGCGAGCAGCAGGCACAGGTCTGGACCAATGCCGGCTGGCTCGCCGGGTGTCACCGCGAAACGCTGGGGTTTCACTGGGCTGCCTGATCGGCGCCTGTTTGCTCGGCGGCGGGCAGCTTGTTTTCTACGTAGGCTTCGTCGCGGATCTGACGCAACCAGGTCTGCAGTTCTTCATCGTATTTGCGGTTGCGCAGTACGGTGAGTGCTTGCTGCTCGCGGGCTTGAGCAGTGTTGTCAGTGGCGCGACGGCCAAGGACTTCCAGCACATGCCAGCCGTATTGGGTCTTGAACGGCTTGGACAGAACACCTTGCGGCGTCTTGGCCATGACGTCCTGGAACTCCGGTACCAGCGCTTTAGGGTCGATCCAGTTCAGGTCGCCGCCGTTGAGGGCAGAACCCGGGTCTTCCGAGAAGCTCTTGGCCAGGGTGGCGAAGTCTTCACCGCCTTCGATGCGGTCATAGATCTTCTGGGCCAGTTCCTTGGTTTGGGCTTCGGTGCGGATTTCGCTTGGTTTGACCAGGATGTGACGAACGTGCACTTCGTCTTTCAGCGAGTTCTCGCCGCCGCGCTTGCCCAGCAACTTGAGGATGATGAAACCACCCGGTGTACGTGCAGGCTGGGTGATGTCACCCACGCTCATGGCGCTCAGCTCACGGTCGAACGGAGGTGGCAGTTGAGCCGCTTTACGCCAGCCCATGTCGCCGCCGTCCAGAGCGTTGTCACTGCCGGAAACGGCAATGGCTGTCTGGGCGAAGTCGGCACCGGCTTTCAGGCGGTCATAAACGGCCTGGGTTTTGGCGGCAGCAGCATTGAGCTGTTCGGCACTGGCGCTGTCCGGGGTCGCGATCAGGATGTTAGCCAGGTGCAGCTCTTCGGAGAGCTGCATCTTGCCGAGGTCGGACGCCAGGAAGTTCTTCACTTCCTGCTCGGACACCTGAACACGCTCGGCCACGCGGCGCTGACGCACACGGCTGATGATCATTTCACGCTTGATCTGGTCACGGGCGTCCTCATAGGACAGGCCGTCGTGGGCCAGGGCGGCGCGGAACTGGTCGATGCTCATGTTGTTGCGTTGAGCAATAGTGCCAACGGCCTGGTTCAGTTCTTCGTCCGAAATACGGATGCCGGAACGCTCGCCGATCTGCAGTTGCAGGTTTTCAACGATCAGGCGTTCCAGAACCTGTGGTTCCAGCACACTGGTAGGTGGCACACCACCACCGCGCTTGGCGATGGTTTGCTGAACTTCCTTGACCCGTTGGTCCAGTTGGCTCTGCATGATCACGTCGTTATCGACGATGGCTGCCACTTTATCCAGTTGCTGAACCGCAGCGTGTGCCGAAACAGTACCCAGGAACAGCGCGCCCAGCACTAGCGGGCGCAAGCAATCAGAAAGCTTGGTCTTCACGTTCACGATAACCTTCAATGCCTTTGTCGAGGAAGCTCTCTACCTTGGCGCCGGTCAGGCCGCCGAGTCCTTTGAGGACGATCTGGAAGAAGAGCCCGTGGTCACCCTTTTCGTTCAACGGGGCGATCTGAGTGTATTCGTCGTTGGAAACCCAATAACGGTTGATCACGCGAAGTTTCCAGCAGCAGTTGTCGTACTCGAAACCACCGAAGGCTTCCAGGGTACGGTTGCGGGCATAGTCATACTGCCAGCGGGTGATCAGGTTCCACTGGGGAACGATCGGCCACATCATCGAGAAGTCGTGTTGCTGGATTTTGTAGTAATCCTTCACGAAGTTCGGATCGCCCGGAGTGCCGTAGTCACCACCGAACTGCCATTTGCCGGTCAGCTGGTTGTACACCACCTGGTCGTTGCGATAGCGATAGCCGACGTTGATAACCTTGTTCGGGTTGTCTTCCGGCTGGTAGTGGAACATTGCGCTGCCGGAGCGAGGACTGTGGTTCTCGGTGTCCCAGTTGTAGTCGGCAGTGGCGCGCCAGTCGCGGTTGAAGCGGAACTCGTAGTCCAGTGCGATTGGCGACACGTCGGTGTTCGCATCAGCACGGTCGGAGGCCAGGATGCCTGGCAGTTGAACCTGGCGATCCTTGAAGTACAGCGCCTGGCCCACGGACACACGCTGACGTTCGAAGCCGTTGTCTTCGATCCAGCGGCTGGTCAGGCCCAGCGACAGTTTGTTCTCGTCGCCGATCCGGTCATTACCGCTGAAGCGGTTGTCGCGGAACAGCGAGGCGTAGCTGAACGAGTACTCACTGGTGTCGAAGACCGGAATGTCGCTCTGGTCCTTGTTCGGCACGTACAGGTAGAAGGCACGCGGCTCAAGGGTCTGGCGATAGTCTTTGCCGAACCAGTTGGTGTTGCGATCGAAGTACAGGCCGCTGTCGATGCTGGCAACCGGAACCGCACGGTCCTGGGAGCTGCTGAAGCTGCCACCGGCATACGGGTTGGCGGCAGTCGAGGCCGCTTGCGCCGCGATGATCTGGTTCTTGCCGATGCTGTCCAGGTCAAGATCGTACTTGGTGTAGACGTACTTGAGCTTCGGCGTGACGAAGCCGTAGGTCCAGTTCATCGGGTATTCGACGGCCGGTGCGACGTTCAGGCGGGTACCGTTTGCACGGGTCAGGCCAGTCACGTAGGTGTCCAGGCGCGGCGAAACCAGACCGTTCTCGTCGGTGAAGTTGCCGTTTTCCAGGTCACGCTCGAAACGTACCGCTTCGGTTTCATAGCTGAAGTTCAAACCACCCGGGTGGAACGGCAGCTCGCCGTTGAAGGTGATTTGCGGCAGGCGGTCATACGGCGTGATCTGGGAGATCGTTGCCAGCTGGTAGGCCTGCAGGTTCAGGCGTGCCTGATAGGAGTCGCCGCGATAGGTCACGGAACCCTGTTGGTTGATGTAGTCCTGGCTGCGGACGCCTTCCTGGAAAGACTTGAGGTCCTGGAAGTAGTACGGGTCGCTGATGTTGGTGTAGTCGACCTGGGTCAGTACACGCGAATCCAGCCCGCCCTTGTGTTGCCAGTTGAGCATGTAGCGCGTTTTTTCGTAGTCGGTCTGACCTTTACGCTCGCTGTTGTCGTCGTTCAGGTACGCGCCGCCCACCTGACCTTCGCTGGACTTGGTGAGGTAGCGGAATTCGCCTTCCATCAACAGGCCGCGCTTGGTCATGTATTGCGGGTACAACGTGGCGTCGTAGTTGGGCGCCAGGTTGAAGTAGTACGGCGTCACCAGGGTGAAGCCGGTTTCGCCGCCCGTGCTGAAGCTCGGTGGCAGGAAGCCGGATTGGCGACGGTCGTCGATCGGGAAATAGATGTAAGGGGTGTAGAGGATCGGAATGTTCTTGATCCGCAACGTCGCGTTGGTGGCCGTACCGAAACCGGTGGCCGGGTTCAACGTGATGTTGTTGCCCTTGAGCTGCCAGGCATTGCTGTCTGGCTCGCAAGTGGTGTACGTACCGTCCTTGAGACGGATGATCGCGTTTTCGGCACGCTTGGCATACAGCGCGTTACCGCGGATACGCGACTTGTGCAGGACGTATTCGGCGTTGTCGATTTGTGCAGCGCCGGTGTCGAGCTGGACCTGGGCGTGGTCGCCCACGATCAGGGCGCCGTTGTCGCGCAGACGGACATCGCCGTTCAGCTCGCCACGGTTCTCGGCCTGATACAGGTTGGCTTCCTGAGCCTCCAGCTGCATGCTGCCCTGGCGCATGACGACGTCACCGGCCAGGGTCGCGACCTGTTGTTCCTGCTCGTAACGAGAGGCCTTGGCACCGATGAAAGTTGGCGCATCGCTCTTGTTCGTCTTGTCGTTCATGCCAGGACGCGTCGGCTCGATGTACGCACCGCCGCAGTAAGGACCGGTTTCAGCCAGTTGGGCAGCGGTCAGCTTCTCGCGAGGCACCCAGTCCAGGTGGCTGTAGTCGGCGCTGCGCGAGCGCAGGCCACGGCCCTTGGATTCGGTGACCAGTGTGGTCTGCGGTCCGGCATCGGCTTTGCCGCCAGCATCGGTTTGCGCCGTGCTGGTGGCCGAGCTGACGGCAGCGCCGTCATGCACAGGACGCGGTGGTAAAGGGGCAGCGGCGGTTTTCGGCGCGCAATCCCAGGCACCCGAAGCAGAGACTGAGCAGTCATACTGTTCCGCGGCGACCACGAATGAGGTGGCGAAAGGTTGCATGGCCAGCAGACTGCCGGTTACCAGCAACGGAAATTTTCTACGAAACGCGGGGGATTTCAATGCCATCTTATTAGTCCGGGCTTCCTGCGTGCCATCTGCCCGCGGTGTGGGCCGCACGCCTCTCGATGGTCTGAAAAAGATGCGTGATAATAAAGCATGACCCGCTTGACGGCTAGCGCCGTCGGAGACCCTTGTAATGCCCGATCAAGATCTACGTTTGCAACAGCTGGAAGTCTGGCTTGATGAGCAGCTGCCGATCCTTTTCAACGCTCAGGGATGGGGTGCAGTCCCCCCGGCCACATTGACTGCGGCCAGCAGCGACGCGAGTTTCAGGCGGTATTTTCGCTGGGAAGGTGGGGCCCATACATTTGTCGTTATGGACGCACCACCCCCCCAGGAAAACTGCAAACCTTTCGTCGATATCGCCCATTTGCTCGCGAAATCGGGAATAAATGTGCCAAAAATTTATGCAGAAGATTTGCCGCGCGGCTTTCTTTTGCTCAATGACCTGGGCCGAAAAACCTATCTGGACGTGATTGACGACAAAAACGCCGATCAATTGTTTGCCGATGCCATCGACAGCTTGCTGGCTTTCCAGCAGTTGCCGATGGACGCGCCACTGCCCAGCTATGACGTCGCCTTGTTGCGTCGCGAGCTTGAATTGTTTCCAGAGTGGTACGTGCGCCGCCATCTGGGTATCGAACTGGATACCCATCAACAAACACTGTGGCAGCGTGCCAGCGATCAACTGATTGACAGCGCCCTGGCGCAACCCAAGGTGCTGGTGCACCGCGACTATATGCCGCGTAACCTGATGATCAGCGAACCGAACCCCGGCGTGCTGGATTTTCAGGACGCGGTGTACGGCCCGGTGACCTACGACATCACCTGCCTGTTCAAGGACGCCTTCCTCAGTTGGCCCCAAGCCCGTGTGCGGGAATGGCAGCGTGGTTATTGGGAGCGCGCCCAGCAAGCCGGCATTGCGGTGCAGGCGGATTTCGACGAGTTCCTGCGTGCCAGCGACTTGATGGGCGTACAGCGCCATCTCAAGGTCATCGGTATTTTCGCGCGTATCTGCCACCGCGATGGCAAGCCACGCTACCTGGCGGACGTGCCTCGCTTCTTTGCTTATATAGAAGCGGTACTGGCCGAGCGCCCGGAGCTGAGTGACCTGGCCGAGTTGTTGGCCAGCCTGCGCGCTCCGACCGAGGCCCGCGTATGAAAGCCATGATCCTGGCGGCCGGCAAAGGCGAGCGCATGCGCCCGCTTACCTTGCACACGCCCAAGCCGTTGGTGCAGGCGGGTGGCAAGCGCCTGATCGAGTATCACCTGGAGGCGCTGGCCAAGGCCGGCTTCACCGATATCGTGATCAACCACGCATGGCTGGGCCAGCAAATTGAAAGCTACCTGGGCGACGGGGCGCAGTACGGTTTGCGCATCCAGTACTCGCCCGAAGGCGAGCCTTTGGAAACCGGCGGCGGAATATTCCAGGCACTCCCTTTGTTGGGGGATGAGCCGTTCCTGGTGGTCAATGGCGACATCTGGACCGACTACGACTTCGCCCGGTTGCGCCAGCCGCTCCAGGGCCTGGCCCATCTGGTGATGGTGGACAACCCGGCGCATCACCCGTCGGGCGGTGATTTTTATCTGGATCAGGGTTTGCTTCATGATGCCGCGCCCGGTGCCGATAACCTGACCTTCAGTGGCATTTCAGTGCTCGACCCCCAGTTGTTCGTGGGTTGTAGCGCAGGTGCCTTCAAGCTGGCGCCGCTGTTGCGTGCGGCCATGGCTAAAGGTCTGGTAACGGGGGAACACATGGCGGGACGCTGGATAGATGTCGGCACGCTGGAACGCTTGGCGCAAGTCGAAGCCTTGCTGACTGCGGAGCAATAGGATGTTGTGGCCAGGGACGCTGATCGGCGCCGGGGCTGGCTTTGCCATTGCCAGTATTCCGGGGGCCTTGTTGGGGGCTTTGTTGGGCCAGGCACTGGACCGTCGCCTGCAACTGCAGAGTTGGGCACAGTTGCGCGAACGTTTGGGCGGGCGCCCGGCACTGCGCAACGACGAACTGCTGTTTGTGCTGCTGGGACGCCTGGCGAAAAGCAATGGGCGGGTGGCCGACGGGCATATCCAGCAGGCGCGGCAAGAGATGCGTTCGCTGGACATGACCGAGTCGGCCCAACGCCGTGCCATCACCGCCTTCAACCGTGGCAAGTCAGGCACCGACCGTGTGCGCAGTTACCTGCGTGTGCTCAAGGCCCAACCCCATGCCGCCGAAGGCGTATTGCGTGCGTGCTGGCGCATGGCCTGGGCTGACGGCAGGGCTGATGATGCCGAGCGCGACCTGATCGACCTATGGGGCAAGTGGCTGGGTTGGACACCGCAACAGCTTCAAGCGCTGGCCGCCGACTTCGCGCCGGAGCGCAAACCCCTGGTCAGCCGTAACGCGACTTACCAGGAAGCGCTTCGGGTGCTGGGCGTGACAGCCACCACCGAGCCTTCGGCGATCAAGCGCGCTTACCGGCGCCTGCTCAGCCGCCACCATCCGGACAAGATTGCCGGCAGTGGCGCCAGCCCCGCGCAAGTGCGCGAGGCCACCGAGCGGACCCGCGAGCTGCACAACGCCTACGCGTTGATTCGCGAGCGCCGGGACTTCCGCTAGCTGCCGAATGTGGCCCTGGAAACCCAATCTCCCTGTAGGAGCCGGCTTGCCGGCGATCGCGGTAGGTCAGTTGCACATCCAGTGGCTGATTCACCGCTATCGCCGGCAAGCCGGCTCCTACAGGGGGGTGGGGTTCAGTCCGCCTGCGTTTGCGGGCTCAACCAACCGCGAATCCGCCGATACAACTGCTCTTGCTCGGCCGAACTATTGCCGGGCAAGGTCGTGAGCGACACCTGCTTATAACCCGTATTCTTCGCACGCTTGGCGGCCTGCACCCGTTCCAGGGCGGTTTTGCGCGCCTGGCTGTCGTCCTGATAGAAGACGTCGGCTGTGGGCACTTTCAAGGCCGGCGCCATTTGTTGCAGGCTGGGCTCACGCGCCGCTGGCGTCTTGCCGGCCACCATCACCAGCTTCTGCACCTGGGTTGGCTGCTTTTCACTCAGGTAGCGTGCCGCCCACCAGGCACCGGTGCCATGGCCGAGCAACACCACGCTGCGCGCGCTGTGGGTTTGTGCAAACGCGACGGCGGCATCGATACGGTCGAAGATGCGCTTGGCATCGGTCTTGTCCTGTTCATCCGTGCCGGGCACCACCGCAGGGTCTGTCCCTTCGGACTCGGCACTGGCGGCCTGCTCGATGGGCTTGGCGGCGGTGCTGCCTTCTTTGCTGCTGGTATCGACGGCTGCCTTGGGTGCTTCGATGACGCGAGGCGGCAACGTGTCCAGACTCATGTCAGGCAACGACAGGCTGAGAGTGCCCCAATCGGCGTCCGGCAATTTGCGCCGCAACGGTGCGATTGCTTGCGGCCAGTCAGCACTTTCCCCAGCGCCCGGTACGATAATCACCACACCTTCGGGTTCGGCGCTGTTGGCCGGTTTCCACAGAGCCAGGAACGAATCGCTGCCGGCTTGCAGTTGTTGCTGTTCCTGCTGCGGGATCTGCCGCTCGAGGGCGTTGGCGTCTTCCTGGCTACGCTCGGGCAAGGGCTGGCGCTCAACCGGTTTTTCCGCAGCGGGAGCGGGGGCGTCAGCGGCCTGAACAGAAAAGCCGCTGGTAAATAGCAGCGACAGGCACAATGCTGGCAGTGCCGAACGGTTTCGATATTGCATCGTTAATTCCCGGCCAGAAGTGATTCCAGCAGCCTAATGGGTTGGTCAGTATTTGTCAGTGATGTGAGACGTGGATCATGGGTTTTCGCTGTCTGCTGGTTATCGGCTGCTTGTGCTTTGCCTTGATGGCAAGTGCCGCGCCTGCGCCTGTCACACCCCAGGCGCAGCTCAATGCACAGCAACGTGAGTGGTTGGCTCAACACCCGGAACTACGAGTGGGCCTGGTGTTGCAAGCGCCTTATGCGCAATACGACCGACGCCTGCAGCGTTTATCCGGGGCCAACGTCGAGTTGATGCAGTGGTTGGCCAAGGCGCTGAACATCGAGCTGACCTGGCGCAACTTCCCGACCCAGGAGCAACTGGAAGCCGCCGTGCGTGAGGGCGAGGTGGACATCGCGCCCGGCCTGCAACAGACCCCGGCCGGCTTGCGCCTGTGGTTGTTCACCGACCCGTATATGCGCGTGCCCCAGCACATTGTCGGGATTCGCGAAGGCGGTGCCGCCGTCGACCTGGAAAAACTCGACGAACAATCCCGTGTCGCGGTGCGCATGCCCAGTGCCGTTGCCGACTATTTGCGCAGCACCTACCCCAAGTTGAATGTGCAAGGCGTGCCCATGGAGCGCCAGGCGTTGCAGTTGCTGGTGAGCCAGCAAGCGCGCTACGCCGTGGTGGATGAGGCGCAGTTGAGTCGGCTGTCGGGCGAGGCGGAATTCGCCGGGCTGGCCGTGGTGGGCGATATCGGCTTGCCGCAGTTGCTGCGGGTGGCCACGCGGCGCGAATGGCCAGAGCTGGCGAGCATCATGCAGAGCGCCTTGCGTGCCATCCCTGCCCGCGACCTGGACCAACTGCACAGCCGCTGGCTGCAACCCAAGTACCCAAGGCTGTCGGAGTCCCCAGGCTTCTGGCAAAACCTGAGCCTGTTGTTGGGCCTGTTCCTGCTGGCCAGCCTGGCGGTGGTGTTTTGGCAACGCCGTCAGCAGCGCGTGCTGGAGCACAACCTGTTGGCGGCCCGGGAAGAAAGCGCGGCGCGCGCCGCGGGCGCCGAGGCGTTGCGGCTGACGCAGTTTTCCATCGATCAGAGCACCGTGGGCATCCTGTGGGTCAACTGGGACAGCCATGTGCGCTACGCCAACCTGGCCGCCGAAACCATGCTTGGCTACAAGCCTGGCGCGTTGATCGAGCGCCCACTGATCGAATTCGACCCGACCCTCACCATGGACCGCTGGCTCAACCTGTGGAAGCGCGCCCGCGCCAGCGAAGATGGGCCGCAGAGTTTTGCCACCAATTGCCTGCGCGCCGATGGCAGCGTGTTGCCGGCCGATGTGTCCTTGAGCTTCTTGCGTTATGGCGGCGGCGAATACCTGGTGGTGTACCTCAACGACGTCACCGAGCGCCGCCGTGCCCTGGCCGCCTTGCAGGAAAGTGAAGCGCGCCTGCAGGGCATCGCCGCCAACGTGCCGGGGCTGGTGTTCCGCCTGGAGCGCTTGCCACGCAGTGAGGCCATCGAGTTCGCCTATATCAGCCAAGGCAGCGAAGGCCTGGTGGGTTACTCGCCGTCGGTGCTCAGTGATCCGGCCATGGGCATTCGCAGTCTGGTGCATCCCGATGACCGCGCCAGTTACCACCGCACCCAGGACCAGGCCATCGAGACTGAAAGCAACTGGTCGTGGCAAGGCCGCATCCTTACCCGGCTCGGGCAGCAGCGATGGGCCGACATCAAGGCCGTAAGCCGCCGCCTGGACGACGGCACGGTGGTCTGGGACGGGATTGTCTGGGACATCAGCGAGAGCAAGCGCATCGAGCTTGAGCTGGACGCCTCCCGCGCGCAGTTGCGTGAGCTGTCGGCCCACCTCGAAACCGTGCGCGAAGAAGAAAAGGCGCGCATCGCCCGTGAAGTGCACGACGAACTGGGGCAGATGCTCACGGTGCTCAAGCTGGAAACCTCCATGTGCGAGCTGGCGTATGCGCAACTTGACCCCGGGCTGCACGAGCGACTCAACAGCATGAAGCGCCTGATCGCCCAGTTGTTCCAGCTGGTACGTGATGTGGCCACGGCGCTGCGCCCGCCGATCCTCGACGCGGGGATCGCCTCGGCTATCGAGTGGCAAGCGCGGCGCTTCGAGGCGCGCACGCAGATTCCTTGCCTGGTGCAGGTGCCGGATAACTTGCCGAGCCTGAGTGACGCCAAAGCCATCGGTTTGTTTCGGATACTGCAGGAAGCGCTGACCAATGTGATGCGCCATGCCCAGGCGCATACTGTGGAATTGACCCTGGCGGTGGAAGGCAACGACTTGCGGCTGACCATCAGCGACGATGGCGTGGGTTTTGTCCAGGTTCAGGGGCGGCCGGTATCGTTCGGCCTGGTCGGCATGCGTGAGCGGGTGCTGATCATGGGCGGGCAATTGAGCCTGACGAGCGAGTTGGGGGAGGGCACCACCTTGAGCGTCACGGTGCCGTTGGATGCATAACGATAAGAGGAAACCCCTGTGATTCGCGTATTGGTAGCCGAAGACCACACCATCGTCCGTGAAGGCATCAAGCAATTGATCGGCCTGGCCAAGGACCTGCAGGTGGTCGGTGAAGCCAGCAATGGCGAGCAGTTGCTGGAGACCTTGCGCCATGTGCCGTGCGAGGTGGTGTTACTGGATATCTCCATGCCGGGGGTCAACGGTCTTGAGGCCATTGCGCGTATCCGTGCCTTGAACAATCCACCGGCGATCCTGGTGCTGTCGATGCACGATGAGGCCCAGATGGCCGCGCGCGCCTTGAAGGTCGGTGCGGCGGGGTATGCCACCAAGGACAGTGACCCGGCATTGTTGCTGACGGCGATTCGAAAGGTCGCGGCGGGCGGGCGTTACATCGATCCGGACCTGGCCGACCGCATGGTCTTTGAAGTGGGCCTCACCGATACGCGGCCGCTGCATTCGTTGTTGTCCGAGCGTGAGTTCTCGGTGTTCGAGCGCTTGGCCCAGGGTGCCAACGTCAACGATATTGCCCAGCAGTTGGCGCTGAGCAGCAAGACCATCAGCACCCACAAGGCGCGCTTGATGCAGAAGCTCAATATCACCTCCCTGGCTGAACTGGTGAAGTACGCCATGGAGCACAAGCTCTTGTGATCTTCGCCAGCCCCCTGTAGGAGCCGGCTTGCCGGCGATGAGGCCCTTAAGGCCAACGGTGATCTTGCGGGTGCAATCGCCGGCAAGCCGGCTCCTACAGGGGGCGCGTGTCTGTTTGCGACGTGGGCTTGGCAGCTGGACGCCCATTGTCGTGATTGCACTGTTCTATCCCCGCCATCCGTGTAGGGCAATCCTTACCCCAAACCTTCCATCCGGCTGATGCAATTCTCTCTCGGCCCCCGATTTCCGGGGCTTGCGGCCTGGACTACGCTTGTGCCACAGCAGTCCAAAACAAAAAGGTGCGGGTATGAGCGAGGTGGATTCAAATGATGTGCTGGTCAGCTTTCGTGGCGTGCAGAAGAGCTACGACGGCGAGAACCTGATCGTCAAAGACCTCAACCTGGAGATTCGCAAGGGCGAGTTCCTCACCCTGCTCGGGCCTTCCGGTTCGGGCAAAACCACCAGCCTGATGATGCTCGCCGGCTTTGAAACGCCGACCGCCGGCGAAATCCTGCTGGCCGGGCGCTCCATCAACAACGTGCCGCCGCACAAGCGCGACATCGGCATGGTGTTCCAGAACTACGCGTTGTTCCCCCACATGACCGTCGCCGAGAACCTCGCGTTTCCGCTGTCGGTGCGAGGCTTAAGCAAGACCGACATCAGCGAGCGGGTCAAGCGCGTGCTGAGCATGGTCCAGCTCGACGCCTTCGCCCAGCGCTATCCGGCGCAACTCTCCGGCGGTCAGCAGCAACGGGTGGCCCTGGCCCGGGCGCTGGTGTTCGAACCGCAGTTGGTGCTGATGGATGAACCCCTCGGCGCCCTCGACAAACAACTGCGCGAACACATGCAGATGGAGATCAAGCACCTGCACCAGCGCCTCGGCGTGACGGTGGTGTACGTGACCCACGATCAGGGCGAAGCCCTGACCATGTCCGACCGTGTGGCGGTGTTCCACCAAGGCGAGATCCAGCAGATCGCCGCGCCGCGCACGTTGTATGAAGAGCCGAAAAATACCTTTGTCGCCAACTTCATCGGCGAGAACAACCGCCTCAACGGCCGCCTGCACAGCCACACCGGCGAGCGCTGCGTGGTGGAGTTGGCGCGTGGCGAGAAGGTCGAGGCGCTGGCGGTGAATGTCGGCCAGGTCGGCGGCCCGGTGACCCTGTCGGTGCGTCCGGAGCGCGTCAGCCTCAATGGCTCCAGCGAAAGCTGCATCAACCGCTTCTCGGGGCGTGTGGCGGAATTTATCTATCTGGGCGACCACGTGCGTGTGCGCCTGGAAGTCTGCGGCAAGGCCGATTTTTTTGTGAAACAACCGATTGCCGAGCTGGACCCGGCGTTGGCGGTCGGCGACGTGGTACCGATTGGCTGGCAAGTCGAGCACGTTCGCGCACTCGACCCACTTCTAGAGGCGAATTGATCGCCCCATGGCTTCACCAACCCTGCACGTGGAGAGAACAACAATGTTGAGATCCCTGAAATTTTCCGCTCTGGCCCTTGGCCTGATTGGCGCAACCCAGGCCATGGCAGGCCCGGACCTGACGGTCGTGTCCTTTGGCGGCGCGAACAAGGCCGCACAGGTCAAGGCGTTCTATGCACCGTGGGAAAGCGCGGGCAACGGCAAGATTGTCGCTGGCGAATACAACGGTGAAATGGCCAAGGTCAAAGCCATGGTCGACACCAAGAGTGTGTCCTGGGACCTGGTGGAGGTGGAGTCGCCGGAACTGTCCCGTGGCTGTGACGAAGACATGTTCGAACCGCTGGACCCGAAACTGTTCGGCAATGGCGCCGACTATGTGAAGGGCGCTATCCAACCGTGCGGCGTGGGCTTCTTTGTGTGGTCGACCGTGCTGGCGTACAACGCTGACAAGCTGAAAGCACCGCCAGGCGGCTGGAAAGATTTTTGGGACGTGAAGCAGTTCCCGGGCAAGCGCGGCCTGCGCAAAGGCGCCAAGTACACCCTGGAATTTGCGTTGATGGCCGACGGCGTCGCACCGAAGGACGTCTACAAAGTGCTGGCCGGCAAAGATGGCCAGGACCGCGCCTTCAAGAAACTCGACGAACTCAAGCCTTACATCCAATGGTGGGAAGCGGGCGCCCAGCCGCCGCAATATCTCGCTTCCGGTGACGTGGTGATGAGCTCCGCCTACAACGGCCGCATCGCCGCTGTGCAGAAAGAAAGCAACCTGAAAGTGGTGTGGAACGGCGGCATCTACGACTTTGACGCCTGGGCCATCCCTAAAGGCCTGGCCAAGGACCGTGCTGACGCTGCGAAGAAATTCATCGCCTTCTCGGTACAGCCGCAACAGCAGAAGACCTATTCGGAAAACATCGCCTACGGCCCGGCCAACACCCAAGCCGTGCCGTTGCTGGCCAAGGACATCCTCAAGGACATGCCGACCACCCCGGAAAACATCGCCAACCAGGTGCAGATCGATGTGAGTTTCTGGGCGGATAACGGTGAGCAGCTCGAGCAACGCTTCAACGCCTGGGCCGCCAAGTAACCCCGCATAACCCTCTGTGGGAACGGGCGGGTGTAGGAGCTGGCTTGCCAGCGATGGCATCGCCTCGGTGTGACCATTGCACCGAGTCGTCAGCATCGCCGGCAAGCCGGCTCCTACAGAGTTGTAGTCATTTTCAAGATCTGGAGTTTTCCATGGCCATCGCCGCTCTCCCCACCCTCAAGCAGCGCCTGGCGCGTGCCGAGCGGGTCAACCGCTGGAAGGCCCAGGCCTTGATTGCGCCGCTGGTGCTGTTCCTGGTGCTGGTGTTCCTGGTGCCGATCATTGCACTGCTCTACAAAAGCGTGGGCAACCCGGAAGTGGTGGGCGGCTTGCCGCGCACCGTGGTGGCCGTGACTGCCTGGGACGGGCGTGGTTTGCCCGGTGAGCCGGTGTATCAGGCCCTCAGTGAGGACCTGGGCGAAGCGCGCAAAAACCAGACCTTGGGCGACCTGTCCAAGCGCTTGAACATGGAACTGGCGGGCTACCGCAGCCTGTTGACCAAAACCGCGCGGGCGCTGCCGTTCAGCGAAGCGCCTGCCTCCTATAAAGAAGCGTTGGAAAGCCTGGATGAACGCTGGGGCGACCCGGCGTACTGGCAGGCGATCCGGCGCAATACCAGCAACCTGACGCCGTTCTACCTGCTGGCGGCCGTCGACCACCGTATCGACGACTTGGGTGAAGTGGCCCCGGCCACGCCTGACCAGGCGATCTACCTGGACATCTTCGCCCGCACCTTCTGGATGGGCCTGGTGATCACCGCCATCTGTCTGCTGCTGGCCTACCCGTTGGCGTACCTGTTGGCCAATTTGCCGGCACGCAAAAGCAACCTGCTGATGATTCTGGTGTTGTTGCCGTTCTGGACCTCGATCCTGGTGCGGGTTGCCGCGTGGATCGTGTTGCTGCAATCCGGCGGCCTGATCAACAGCGCACTGATGGGCATGGGCCTGATCGACAAGCCCCTGGAGCTGGTGTTCAACCGCACCGGGGTCTACATCTCGATGGTGCACATTCTGCTGCCGTTCATGATTCTGCCCATCTACAGCGTGATGAAAGGTATTTCGCCGACTTACATGCGGGCGGCGATTTCCCTGGGTTGCCACCCGTTCGCCAGTTTCTGGCGCGTGTATTTCCCGCAGACCTACGCCGGTGTCGGCGCCGGGTGCCTGTTGGTGTTCATCCTGGCGATTGGTTACTACATCACCCCGGCCTTGCTGGGCAGCCCGAACGACCAGATGGTCAGCTATTTCGTGGCCTTCTACACCAACACCAGCATCAACTGGGGCATGGCCACCGCGCTGGGCGGCTTGCTGCTGCTGGCCACGGTGTTGCTGTACCTGATCTACAACCGATTGGTCGGCGCCAGCCGCCTGCGCCTGAGCTAAGGAGACCTTGCGATGCTGAGCCCTTATATGTCGCCCATTGAACGGGTGTGGTTCTACAGCTTGCGGATCCTCTGCGGCCTGATCCTGCTGTTCCTGATACTGCCGGTGCTGGTGATCATCCCGCTGTCGTTCAACAGCGGCAGTTTCCTGGTGTACCCGTTGCAAGGCTTCTCGCTGCATTGGTACCAGGACTTCTTCGGCTCGGCCGAATGGATGCGCGCCCTGAAGAACAGCATCATCGTGGCGCCTGCCGCCACGGTGCTGGCCATGGTCTTCGGCACCCTGGCGGCGATTGGCCTGACCCGTGGCAACTTCCCCGGCAAGGCGCTGGTGATGGCCCTGGTGATCTCGCCGATGGTGGTGCCGGTGGTGATCATTGGCGTGGCCAGTTACCTGTTCTTTGCGCCGTTGGGGCTGGGCAACAGCTTTTTCTCGCTGATCGTGGTGCACGCGGTGCTGGGTGTGCCGTTTGTGATCATCACGGTGTCGGCGACGTTGCAGGGGTTCAACCACAACCTGGTGCGTGCGGCGGCCAGCCTGGGCGCTTCGCCACTGACCGCGTTTCGACGGGTGACCTTGCCGCTGATCGCGCCGGGGGTGATTTCCGGGGCGTTGTTTGCCTTTGCCACCTCGTTTGATGAAGTGGTGGTGACGCTGTTCCTCGCCGGCCCCGAGCAAGCGACCTTGCCGCGCCAGATGTTCAGCGGCATCCGCGAAAACCTCAGCCCCACGATTGCGGCGGCGGCCACCTTGCTGATTGCCTTCTCGGTGTTGCTGTTGCTGACCCTGGAATGGCTGCGCGGCCGTAGCGAAAAACTGCGTACCGCACAAATTTAACTGTGGGAGCTGGCTTGCCTGCGATAGCGGTGGACCAGCTTGTTCATCTGGCACTGACACACCGCTATCGCAGGCAAGCCAGCTCCCACATTGACCGTGCCCACTTTGAATTGCCTCCGTATTCACTCGCTGAATAGCTGACAACACGCCACAGACAGCTACTCTTGTGCCAGCCCATTTCTGAATAAGAGGCCGCGCACATGAGTACTTCCTCATTCAAGATCGCCCACAAACTGCTCACCGGCGCTGGCGCCATCGAACAACTGGCTGCCGAACTCACTCGCCTGGATGTGGACAACCCGCTGATTGTCACCGACGCCGCGCTGGTCAAGTCCGGCACCGTGGCATTGGCCCTCGAACACCTGGGCGAGCGCACTTACGAAATCTTCGATCGCGTGCTGCCCGACCCCGAAATCGCTATCGTCGAAGACTGCATGCGCGTGTACCGCGAAGGCGGGCATGACGGCCTGATTGGCGTGGGCGGCGGCAGTGCCATCGACATCGCCAAGAGCGTGGCAGCCTATGCCGGTTACCACGGCGCGCTGGCGGACCTGTTCGGCGTCGACCAGGTGCCGCGCAAGGGCCCGCCGCTGATCGCGATCCCGACCACGGCCGGCACCGGCTCGGAGGTGACCAATGTGGCGATCCTCTCCGACAAGGCCGCGCAACTCAAAAAAGGCATCGTCAGCGATTACCTGCTGCCGGATGTGGCGCTGATCAGCCCGCAGATGACCCTGACCTGCCCGCGCAGCGTCACGGCTGCCAGTGGCGTGGATGCGCTGGTGCATGCCATCGAGTCCTACCTGTCGCTGAACGCCTCGCCAATTACCGATGCGTTGGCCATCGGCGCGATCAAGTTGATTGCCAGTGCGTTGCCCAAGGCCTACGCCAACCCGGCCAACCTGCAGGCCCGCGACGACATGGCCACCGCCAGCCTGATGGCCGGCATGGCGTTCGGCAATGCCGGGGTTGGCGCAGTGCATGCGCTGGCGTACCCGTTGGGTGGGCGGTTCAACATCGCCCACGGCGTGAGCAACGCGCTGTTGCTGCCTTACGTGATGCACTGGAACAAGCTGGCCTGTGTGGAGCGCATGCAGGACATCGCCCAGGCGATGGGGGTGAATGTGACGGGCCTGAGCGTCAACCAGGCGGCCGATCAAGCGGTCGACGCGATGACGCGACTGTGTGCCGCAGTGGAGATCCCCGCCGGGCTGCGCAGCTTTGGCGTGCCGGAGGAGGCCATCCCGGTCATGGCCACGGAAGCCGCGGGTATCGAGCGCCTGATGCGCAACAACCCGCGCAAGCTCAGTGCAGCCGATATCGAGAAAATCTACCGGGCTGCCTACTAACCGTTGAGTTAGGTCACGGTGCGCGCAGCAAAGCATGAGGTATACAATGCGCGCCATCGTGATTTAGCTCAAAAAAGGTGCGTCATGCAGCCCTTCGTCATTGCTCCATCGATTCTCTCCGCCGATTTCGCCCGCCTGGGTGAGGAAGTGGACAAGGTACTGGCCGCCGGTGCCGACTTCGTGCACTTCGACGTCATGGACAACCACTACGTGCCCAACCTGACCATCGGCCCGATGGTTTGCGCGGCGCTGCGCAAGTACGGCATCACCGCGCCGATCGACGCACACCTGATGGTCAGCCCGGTGGACCGCATCATCGGCGACTTCGTCGAAGCCGGCGCCACCTACATCACCTTCCACCCGGAAGCCTCGCTGCACGTCGACCGCACCCTGCAACTGATCCGCGAGGGTGGCTGCAAGGCCGGCCTGGTGTTCAACCCGGCCACTCCGCTGAGCGTGCTTGAGTACGTGATGGACAAGGTCGACATGATCCTGCTGATGAGCGTCAACCCGGGTTTCGGCGGGCAGAAGTTCATCCCCGGCACGCTGAACAAGCTGCGCGAAGCCCGCGCGCTGATCGATGCGTCGGGCCGTGACATCCGTTTGGAAATCGACGGTGGGGTCAACGTCAACAACATCCGCGAAATCGCGGCCGCTGGCGCCGACACCTTTGTGGCCGGCTCGGCGATCTTCAACGCGCCGGACTATAAGGACGTCATCGACAAGATGCGCGCCGAACTGGCGCTGGCACGTCCATGAGCGGCTTTGAGCAGCTGTTCCCCGGCAAACTGCCACGGCTGGTGATGTTCGATCTGGACGGTACCTTGATCGACTCGGTGCCAGACCTGGCGGCGGCGGTGGACGAGATGCTGCTCAAGCTGGGGCGCAAGCCTGCGGGGATTGAGTCAGTGCGTGAGTGGGTGGGCAACGGCGTGCACATGCTGGTACGCCGCGCCCTGGCCAACCACATCGATGCCGAAGGTGTCGATGACGTGGAGGCCGAGCATGCTTTGGAACTGTTCAACGCCGCCTACGAGGACGGCCACGAACTGACGGTGGTTTACCCCGGCGTGCGCGACACCCTCAAATGGCTGCACAAGCAGGGCGTGGAAATGGCCCTGATCACCAACAAGCCGGAGCGTTTTGTCGCGCCGCTGTTGGACCAGATGAAAATCGGCCGGTATTTTCGCTGGATCATTGGCGGCGATACCTTGCCGCAGAAAAAGCCTGACCCGGCGGCGCTGTTTTTCGTGATGAAAATGGCCAATATCCCGGCCTCCCAGTCCTTGTTCGTCGGCGATTCGCGCAGTGACGTGTTGGCGGCAAAGGCTGCTGGCGTGCAGTGCGTAGCGCTCAGTTACGGCTATAACCACGGCCGGCCGATTGCCGAAGAGTCGCCTGCGCTGGTGATTGACGACCTGCGACTGTTAATCCCCGGTTGCTTGGGAGCTGGCGCTGAGATAACGTTGCCCGACATTGATTCGTCCCCTTCTGGAAATTCCATCGTGGTGGTCACTCGCAAACTCTGGATGAAAGTCATCAAGGCCCTGGCCCGCTGGCGTTGGCGCGCCTGACTGATCCTGGCCGCGCTCTGCGGCACGTTTGCATACCTGACTGTTAGACCCTCAAGCCACGAGGCACACATGATCCGCGAAGAATTCCTGCGTTTGGCCGCTGCCGGCTATAACCGCATTCCCCTGGCCTGCGAAACCCTGGCCGACTTCGACACGCCGCTGTCGATCTACCTAAAACTGGCTGACGAGCCCAACTCCTACCTGCTCGAATCGGTACAGGGCGGCGAGAAGTGGGGCCGTTACTCGATCATCGGCTTGCCGTGCCGCACCGTTCTGCGGGTGCATGACCACCATGTGAGCATCACCCATGATGGCGTCGAGATCGAAAGCCACGACGTAGAAGACCCGCTGGCGTTCGTCGAAACCTTCAAAGCGCGCTACAACGTGCCGACCATTCCTGGCCTGCCGCGCTTCAACGGCGGCCTGGTGGGGTATTTCGGCTATGACTGCGTGCGCTATGTGGAAAAGCGTTTGGGCAAATGCCCGAACCCGGATCCGCTGGGCGTGCCGGACATTCTGCTGATGGTCTCCGACGCGGTGGTGGTGTTCGACAACCTCGCCGGCAAGATGCACGCCATTGTGCTGGCCGACCCGGCCCAGGCGGATGCGTTCGAACAGGGCCAGGCCAGCCTCGAAGCCTTGCTGGAAAAGCTGCGCCAGCCGATCACCCCGCGTCGTGGCCTGGACCTCAGCCGTCCACCGGCCGCCGACCCGGTGTTTCGCTCAAGCTTTACCCAGGATGACTACGAGCGCGCCGTCGACACCATCAAGGAATACATCCTCGCCGGTGACTGCATGCAGGTGGTGCCGTCGCAACGCATGTCCATCGACTTCAAGGCCGCGCCGATCGATCTGTACCGCGCGCTGCGCTGCTTCAACCCGACGCCGTACATGTACTTCTTCAACTTTGGTGACTTCCACGTGGTGGGCAGCTCGCCGGAAGTGCTGGTGCGGGTCGAAGACAACCTGATCACCGTGCGCCCGATTGCCGGTACTCGCCCCCGTGGCGCGACCGAAGAGGCCGACCAGGCACTGGAAGAAGACCTGCTCAGCGACGATAAAGAGATCGCCGAGCACCTGATGCTCATCGACCTGGGCCGCAACGATACCGGGCGCGTCTCGGAAATCGGTTCGGTGAAGCTCACCGAGAAGATGGTCATCGAGCGTTACTCCAACGTGATGCACATCGTGTCCAACGTCACCGGCGAGCTGAAGGCCGGCTTGACGGCGATGGACGCACTGCGCGCGATTCTGCCGGCGGGCACCTTGTCGGGTGCGCCGAAGATTCGTGCGATGGAAATCATCGACGAGCTGGAACCGGTGAAGCGGGGTGTCTACGGCGGTGCCGTGGGGTATTTCGCCTGGAACGGCAACATGGATACGGCGATTGCGATCCGCACGGCCGTGATCAAGGACGGGGAGCTGCACGTACAGGCCGGTGGCGGGATTGTCGCTGACTCGGTGCCGGCCCTCGAATGGGAAGAAACCCTGAACAAGCGCCGCGCGATGTTCCGCGCTGTAGCGCTGGCTGAACAGACTCCCAATTCCTGAGGTTTGCCCCATGTTGCTGATGATTGATAACTACGACTCCTTTACCTACAACGTTGTGCAGTACCTGGGCGAACTGGGTGCCGAGGTCAAGGTGGTGCGCAACGACGAACTGACCGTGGCCGAGATCGCCGCCCTGAACCCGGAGCGCATCGTGGTTTCGCCAGGTCCGTGCACGCCGACCGAGGCGGGCATTTCTCTGGAGGCGATCAAGTATTTCGCCGGCAAGTTGCCGATCCTGGGCGTGTGCCTGGGCCACCAGTCCATCGGCCAGGCCTTTGGCGGTGACGTGGTGCGCGCGCGCCAGGTGATGCACGGCAAGACCAGCCCGGTATTTCATCATGATCTGGGCGTGTTCCATGGGCTTAACTTGCCGGTGACCGTGACCCGCTACCACTCGTTGGTGGTCAAGCGCGAAACCTTGCCGGAATGCCTGGAACTGACCGCCTGGACCCAGCTGGAAGACGGCTCGGTCGACGAGATCATGGGCCTGCGCCACAAGACACTGAATATCGAAGGGGTGCAGTTTCACCCTGAGTCGATCCTGACCGAGCAGGGCTACGAGCTGTTCGCCAACTTTCTCAAGCAGAGCGGCGGCACGCGCTAAGGACTTTCCATGGATATCAAGACTGCCCTGAGCCGTATCGTCGGCCACCTGGACCTGAGCACCGCTGAAATGAGCGATGTGATGCGCGAAATCATGACCGGTCAATGCACCGACGCGCAGATCGGCGCGTTCATGATGGCGATGCGCATGAAGAGCGAGAGCATCGACGAGATCGTCGGTGCTGTGTCGGTGATGCGCGAGCTGGCGGACAAGGTCGAACTCAACACCCTCGACGGCGTGGTGGATGTGGTGGGCACCGGCGGTGACGGTGCGAACATCTTCAACGTGTCGACGGCGTCTTCTTTTGTCGTGGCGGCGGCGGGTTGCACCGTGGCCAAGCACGGCAACCGTGCCGTATCCGGCAAGAGCGGCAGTGCCGACTTGCTGGAAGCGGCCGGCATCTACCTGAACCTGACCCCGGTGCAAGTGGCACGCTGCATTGACAGCGTCGGCATCGGCTTTATGTTTGCCCAGTCGCACCATGGTGCGATGAAGCACGCTGCCGGTCCACGCAAGGACCTTGGCCTGCGCACTCTGTTCAACATGCTCGGCCCGCTTACGAATCCGGCCGGCGTGAAGCACCAGGTGGTGGGCGTGTTCAGCCAGGCGTTGTGCCGGCCATTGGCCGAAGTCTTGCAGCGCCTGGGTAGCAAGCATGTGCTGGTGGTGCATTCCAAGGACGGCCTGGACGAATTCAGCCTGGCGGCGCCGACCTTTGTCGCGGAGCTGAAGAATGACCAGGTCACCGAATATTGGGTCGAGCCAGAAGACCTGGGCATGAAGAGCCAGAGCCTGCACGGTCTGTCGGTGGAAAGCCCGGCCGCCTCGCTGGAGCTGATCCGCGATGCCCTGGGGCGTCGCAAGACCGAAAATGGCCAGAAAGCGGCAGAAATGATTGTGCTCAATGCCGGTGCGGCGCTGTATGCCGCCGATCACGCCTACAGTCTTAAGGAGGGCGTGGCCCTCGCTCACGATGCATTGCACACCGGGCTCGCTCGCGAAAAGCTCGAAGAACTGGGTGCCTTTACTGCGGTGTTCAAGATGGAGAATGAAGGATGAGTGTGCCGACCGTTCTGGAAAAGATCCTGGCCCGCAAAGCCGAAGAAGTCGCTGAGCGCCGTGCCCGCGTAAGTTTGGCCGAGCTGGAAAGCCAGGCGAAGCTTGCTGATGCGCCACGTGGTTTCGCCAATGCGCTGATTGCCCAGGCCAAGCTCAAGCAGCCGGCCGTAATTGCCGAGGTGAAAAAAGCCTCGCCGAGCAAAGGTGTGATCCGCGAGCACTTCGTACCGGCAGAAATTGCCGCCAGCTATGAGAAGGGCGGCGCAACTTGCCTGTCAGTACTGACCGACATCGATTACTTCCAGGGTTCCGACCTGTTCCTGCAGCAGGCCCGCGCTGCGTGCAAGTTGCCGGTGATCCGCAAGGATTTCATGGTTGACCCGTACCAGATCGTCGAAGCCCGTGCCCTGGGCGCCGATTGCGTGCTGCTGATCGTCTCCGCACTGGACGACGTTAAGATGGCCGAGCTGGCGGCCGTGGCCAAAAGCGTTGGCCTGGATGTGCTGGTGGAAGTGCACGACGGCGATGAGCTGGAGCGCGCACTGAAAACCCTCGACACACCGCTGGTGGGGGTCAACAACCGTAACCTGCACACCTTTGAAGTGAGCCTGGAAAACACCCTCGACCTGCTGCCGCGCATCCCGCGCGACCGCCTGGTGATCACCGAGAGTGGCATCGTCAACCGTGCCGATGTCGAGTTGATGGAAATCAGTGGGGTGTATTCGTTCCTGGTGGGCGAGACCTTCATGCGTGCCGAGAACCCGGGGGCGGAATTGCAGCGCCTGTTCTTCCCGGAGCGTGGTGTGGCGGTCAGCGGCTCTACATTAGACTGATCGAAACGCGATAACTGTGGGGGCTGGCTTTTGTGGGAGCTGGCTTGCCTGCGATGCAGACACCTCGGTGTTTCTATGGCACCTAAGTGATGCGATCGCCGGCAAGCCGGCTCCTACAGGGGCAGTGTGTTTGTTCAGGGAGGTGGGTGTTGATGGATAAGCCAGTAAGGATGACGGTTGAAGCAGGGCTTGCTGCCGAGCAATCCCTATTGGCCGCTGTTTGCGCAGGCGAACAGGAATTCGGCCTGCTGTTCTGGCAACCCATCGATCAAGCCCTCGTCATGCCGCGTCGCTTGAGCCGCCTGCCGGCCTTCGACGCCGCCAGCCAGGTTTCAGCCGATGCCGGTTGGCCCGTATTGCTGCGGGAAACCGGTGGCGAGCCGGTGCCGCAGTCGAGTGCCACGGTCAATATCGCCCTGGTTTATGCGCCGCCCCGCAGCGAAGGCGACCAGGGGCGTATCGAAACCGGCTACCTGCGCTTGTGCCAGCCGATCTGCGATTTGCTGATCGAGTTGGGCGGCGATGCCTCCGTTGGCGAAATCGACGGGGCGTTTTGCGACGGTCGTTACAACGTCAACCTCAATGGCCGCAAGATGGTCGGCACCGCACAGCGTTGGCGACAAAGTGGCGGGCGCCCGGTGGGCCTGATCCATGGCGCATTGCTGTTGGAAAACGACCGTGAAGAACTGATCGCGGCGGTCAATCGCTTCAATGAAGCGTGTGGTCTCGACCAGCGTGTCCGCGCCGCCAGCCACATCGCCTTGCACGAAGCCTTCCCGGCTCCGGAGGCAATCAGTCGGCTGGATGAGCTGTACCGAACGATGCTGACCGGTTTCCTGCCGGGTTAACGCGTCCCGAACACCACCATCGTCTTGCCTTTGACGTGCACCAGGTTGCGTTCTTCCAGGTCCTTGAGCACGCGCCCGACCATTTCCCGTGAACAGCCGACAATGCGCCCGATTTCCTGGCGTGTGACTTTGATCTGCATGCCGTCGGGGTGGGTCATGGCGTCAGGCTGCTTGCACAACTCCAGCAGGCAGCGAGCTACACGACCGGTGACATCAAAGAATGCCAGGTCGCCCACTTTGCGGGTGGTGTCGCGCAGGCGCTGGGCAATCTGGCCGCTCAGGGCATACAGGATGTCGGGATCGTGCTGGGCCAGTTCACGAAACTTCGTGTAGCTGATTTCGGCCACTTCGCACTCGACTTTGGCCCGTACCCAGGCACTGCGCTCCTGCTCTTTGCCGGCTTGTTCGAACAGGCCTAGTTCCCCGAAGAAATCGCCAGTGTTCAGGTAGGCGATGATCATTTCGCGGCCGTCTTCATCCTCGATCAGGATGGTGACCGAACCTTTGATAATGAAGAACAGTGTTTCGGAACGTTCCCCCGCGCAGATGATGTTGTGCTTGGCGGGGTAGCGGCGACGCTGGCAGTGCATCAACAGTTTGTCGAGATTCTTGATCTTGGGTATGGGAGTAAGAGCAACCATGGTTGTATCCCGAAAAGACTGCACGGTGTGGTTGGAGTTGTTTTTATCCAGAGGTATCGGCATTGATACACGCTGTACAAAGGATGGCAATGCGCCATTTCGCTGGCGCCAGCTTACCAGACACATTCTGACTCGATTAGCCAATTTACTGGGGAAAGCCTGCTATTGATCGCTTTGATGGGAAACGCTGTAGCGATCTGACCCTGTGCTAAGCTGGCGACCCTTTTTTAGCAGTGGAGTCTGGGCGATGAAGGCACGCATCCAATGGGCGGGCGAAGCCATGTTCCTCGGTGAGTCGGGCAGTGGCCATGTGGTGGTCATGGACGGCCCGCCGGAAGCCGGTGGCCGAAACCTGGGCGTACGCCCGATGGAAATGCTCCTGCTTGGCGTGGGCGGTTGCAGCAATTTCGACGTGGTCAGCATCCTGAAGAAATCCCGCCAGGCCGTGGAAAGCTGCGAGGCCTTCCTGGAAGCCGAGCGCGCCACTGAAGACCCCAAGGTGTTCACCAAGATCCACATGCATTTTGTGGTGAAGGGCCGGGCGTTGAAGGAAGCCCAGGTCAAGCGTGCTATCGAGCTGTCGGCCGAGAAGTATTGCTCGGCGTCGATCATGCTGGGTGCGGCTGGCGTGACCATCACTCATGATTACGAAATCATCGAATTGGGTTGATCGCGCAATCGGTGGGCAAAAAGAAAGGGCGTTTTGATAGCGCCCTTTTTTCGGCTCAGATTCGGTACGTGCTTTTAGTCATGACCTTGGCCAACAGGCTCATGCCAAACCTCACCGGCGCCGGGAAACGGAAGCCGCCAGCATCCAGCGCGCTTTCTGCGTGGTGTTCTTCGTCGATGCGCATCTGCTCAAGAATGGCCCGGGACTTTTCGTCTTCGGCGGGCAGTTGCTCGAGGTGTTCATCCAGGTGCTTGCACACTTGATGCTCGGTGGCGGCGACAAAACCCAGGCTGACTTTGTCGCTGATCAAGCCGGCGGCGGCGCCGATGCCGAACGACAAGCCATAGAACAGTGGGTTCAGCACGCTGGGATGGCTACCGAGCTGGCGAATGCGTTGTTCGCACCAGGCCAGGTGGTCGATCTCTTCTTCGGCGGCATGTTCCATGGCTGCGCGCACTTGCGGCAACTTGGCGGTCAGGGCCTGGCCTTGATACAGCGCCTGGGCACAGACTTCACCGGTATGGTTGATGCGCATCAGGCCGGCAACATGGCGGGTGTCGGTCTCGCTCAACTGTGCGTCGGGCTGCACGATGGCGGGCGACGGGCGGTATGGTTGGCCGCTGAACGGCAACAACGTGCGCATGGCCATGTCGGCTTGCAGCAACAGACGATCAATCGGCGAGTAGTGACGTTGGGTAGTCATGCTGACCTCCGGGAAGAATCTCGGCGGCCAGTTTACCGCAAGAGAAGGGCGAGCGTTTGCGCTGAGTCAAGGGCATAGGGTCGCAGCCTGCAGGCCGCGACCGCCGCCCAAAGGGTGATCAGCCCGGAGGCCAGTTCATTTGGCGCTGACCCAGCACGTGCATATGGATGTGATAAACGGTCTGCCCGCCTTTCGGGTTGCAGTTCATCACCACGCGGAAACCTTCCTCGCAGCCTTGTTCCACGGCCAGGCGCTGGGCGGTGAACAGGATATGACCGGCCAGGGCTTTGTCTTCCTCGGTCAGGTCGTTGAGGGTCGGGATGTGTTTCTTCGGAATGACCAGGAAATGCACGGGCGCCGCTGGATGAATATCCTTGAAGGCCAGGACCTGGTCGTCTTCGTAGATGATGTCCGCAGGTATTTCTCTGTTGATGATCTTGGTGAACAGAGTATCCACAGCTGTTTCTCCATTATGAAAGTGCAGGGTGAGTGTACCCAGGCGTTCAGCGCGGGCAATAGGCCTTGTTGATGGCGCCGGCGATCTTGCGTGTCAGCCAGCGCGGGCTGAGTCGTGGGCTGAAAGTGATCCAGCGGTTGCGTCGGCCGGGAATGATGATGGCTTTGTTCTTTTCCAGCGCGCGCACCGTGTAGAGTGCCACTTCCTCGGAACTCATCAGCTTTTCGCTGGCGTCGAGCTTGGTGGAGTCCATCTGTGCCGTGCCGAAGAAGGCAGTGCGCGTTGGGCCGGGGCAGAGCACCGAGACCTTGATGCCACAGGTCTTCAGCTCTTCGCGCAGGCCTTCGGAGAAGTGCAGTACATACGCTTTGCTGGCGTAGTAGCTGCTCATCCACGGGCCGGGTTGAAAGGCTGCAACCGAGGCCACGTTGAGGATCTGCCCGCCCCCCTGTAGCGCCATCGCGTTGCCGAGCGCGTGACACATACGGGTCAGGGCCAGGATGTTGACTTCGATCAGGTCCTGTTCGGTCATCCAGTCCTGGGCCAGGAACGGCCCGCTGGTGCCGATACCGGCGCAATTGACCAACAGGTCGATCTGCCGCTCACCCTCTTCAAGCTCCAGCAAAAAACCGGACAAGCGCAGCGGCTCGCCCAGGTCGCAGGCCCGAAACAGCACTTCGACGCCAAACCGTTGGGTCAATTCGATTGCAATGCTTTCCAACTGATCACGCTGGCGGGCCACCAGAATCAAGCTGCGGCCGCGACGGGCCAATGCTTCGGCCAAGGCCAGGCCGATGCCGCTGGAGGCACCGGTGATCAGAGCGTAACGGGTCATGCCTTTCTCCATCGCAACGCGACCGGGCCTGTGACAGAGGCATCACAGGCGACGGGCGTTTCTTCACTGTTCTGGAGAGTCTACAGGTTCGGCTGTGTCGTCAGCACTTTGCGCGCGCTCTTCTTCATCAACGGTGACGCTTTGATCGGTGGCGTCATCGGAGGTGATGGAGCTGCTTTCATAGCTGCTGTCCATATTGGCTTCGAGTTGGTTCAGGTAGCCGTTCATACCCAGCGTCAGCAAAAGGCCGAACATCAGTGGAATAAACGCGAGCCACAGGGCGGCCAAGACTTTTACTGCCGTGGAGTTACGCGGTGGTGGCGCGCCATATTGGTTGGCACCAGCGTTACCCGGCAATACCAGCAGCAGGATAGGGAAGACGCTGTTTACCAGTGGCACCAGATGCAAGAGCCACAGCCAGCCGGACCAGCCCAAGTCATGTAGTCGTTGCACTCCGATTTGCACGCTGACCCAAACAATCGCCACACACAGTGCCAAGCCCAGCAGCACACCAATAATGGCGCCCAACGTCGGCGAAGCGGTCGCCACGGCAAAGCTGACGGTGCTGATAATGCCGCCCGCTACGAGCATTGCAAGGGTCAACACCAGTGTCCACGCCAGGTAGCGCAGGCGGCCGATACGGCCATGGATGGTGAACACCTTGAGTGTCGAGAATTCTGCCCCGTTATCACCGACGGCCGCGCGGGGTGGCGCGTAGGGCGATGCGGCGGGGCGCGAATAATCAGGCGCGCTGGAATCAGTCTCGTGGGTTTCAGCCAGGCTGAAAGCCACGGGTTGTTCCGCTTCGATACGCGCGTCGACGCCGGCGTTTTTCAGCGCAGTAAGGTAGGTTTCGGCGTCGGAACGGGACAGGTCACGCTTGAGCGCAACCGGGCGACCGGTAAACAGCTTTTCGATGGCGCCCACGTCGCTTTTGAACAGTTCGGCGAGGTTCAGTTTGGCAGTGGTGCTTTCGACACCCGGGAGCAAGGCTCCGTCAAACACAATCTTGAAACGGTTGTCGCTCATGCGGGCATCCTTGTCACTTGTCTGGGAGGGGGGGCAGGCCTGCTCGGTTGGCAGGCCTTGCGGTTGGGTCAGCGTGGCCAGCGCAATTGTGCTGCTTGCTCGCGTGCCTTGCGGTATTCGGCATCCAGGCGGGCAATCAGTTCATCGACGCTGGGCAAATCATCAATCTCACCGACGCCTTGGCCGGCAGACCATACAGTCTTCCACGCCTTGGCCTCGTCGCTCAACGGCTTGAGCTTGGAACCGAAGTTGACTTCGCCCTTGCCCTGCAGGGTGGCGAGGTCAAAGCCGGCGTTTTCCAGGCTCTGGCGCATGAAGCTTGCGGGCACGCCGGAGACTGCGGGAGTGTGCACGATGTCGGCGGCGCGCGATGTGAGCAGCATCTCTTTATACGCATCCGGCGCGTGGCTTTCAGTGGTACCGATAAAGCGTGTGCCGAAATAGGCGAGGTCGGCGCCGAGCAATTGGGCGGCGAGGATCTCGTGGCCATGGTTGAGGCAACCGGCCAGCAGCAAGGTCTTGTCGAAGAACTGACGAATCTCGGCAATCAGGGAAAACGGGCTCCAGGTGCCCGCATGGCCACCGGCGCCCGCTGCTACGGCGATCAGGCCATCGACACCGGCCTCGGCGGCTTTTTCGGCATGGCGTCGGGTGGTGACGTCATGGAACACCAGGCCGCCGTAGCTGTGGACGGCGTCGACCAGCTCTTTCACAGCCCCCAGGCTGGTGATGACGATCGGCACTTTGTGCTCGACGCAGATCGCCAGGTCGGCCTCCAGCCGTGGGTTGCTGTTATGCACAATCAAATTGACGGCATACGGTGCGGGGTTGTCCAGCTGTGCCAGGCCCGCCTCGATTTCTTCCAGCCAGGCCTTGAAGCCGCTGCTTTCGCGCTGGTTGAGGGCGGGAAAGCTCCCCACCACTCCATTGCGACAGCACGCCAGGACCAGTTGCGGGTTGGAAATCAGGAACATCGGCGCCGCCACCACGGGCAGGCGCAGACGTTGTTCAAGCAGAGCGGGCAGCGACATTGGAGGTACCCCGTGTGATTGAAGTTAGAACGGTTTGACCACGACCAAAATTACGATAGCCAGCAATATCAGAACGGGCACTTCATTGAACCAGCGATAAAAGACATGGCTGCGGGTGTTTTCGCCACGGGCGAAGCGTTTTACCTGCGCGCCGCACATGTGGTGGTAGCCGATGAGCAGTACCACGAGGGTCAGCTTGGCGTGGATCCAGCCGCCCGAATGAAAGATGCTCGGGTTGAGGTAGATCAGCCAGCCGCCGAAGATCAGTGCCGCAACCATCGCCGGGCCCATGATGCCGCGGTACAGCTTGCGCTCCATGAGGCTGAAGCGTTCCTTGCTGACGGTGTCTTCGCTTTGGGCGTGGTAGACGAACAGGCGTGGCAGGTAGAACAGCCCGGCAAACCAGCAGACGATGCTGATGATGTGGAAGGCTTTGACCCATAGATAAAGCATTTTTAGTTATTCCCAGGTTCACGGTAGCCACGATAGTAGTGGCTCATGCGCCCGTACGTCACGTTGACGGTTGTCGCAGGACGATGCGGCCCCTATTATCGACGGCTTTCCAGTGGGTTCGTTGAGGGCAGGTTTATGGTCAAGGTCGGTATCGTCGGCGGCACGGGTTACACCGGTGTCGAATTGCTGCGTCTGTTGGCTCAGCATCCGCAAGCTGAGGTGGTGGTCATCACTTCCCGATCCGAGGCCGGGCTGGCCGTTGCTGATATGTACCCGAACCTGCGAGGCCACTACGACGGCCTGGCATTCAGCGTTCCGGACATCAAGACTCTTGGCGCCTGTGATGTGGTGTTCTTTGCTACGCCGCACGGTGTTGCCCATGCGTTGGCAGGTGAACTGCTGGCGGCTGGCACCAAGGTGATCGACCTGTCGGCGGACTTCCGCCTGCAAGACGCCGATGAGTGGGCCAAGTGGTACGGCCAGCCTCACGGTGCGCCGCAGTTGTTGGAAGAAGCCGTTTACGGACTGCCGGAAGTCAATCGTGAGCAGATCAAGCAGGCACGCCTGATCGCGGTGCCGGGTTGCTATCCAACGGCTACGCAGCTGGGCTTCCTGCCGTTGCTGGAAGCTGGGTTGGCGGATACCTCGCGCCTGATCGCCGACTGCAAGTCGGGTGTCAGCGGTGCCGGCCGTGGTGCTGCGGTGGGTTCGCTGTACTCCGAGACGTCCGAAAGCATGAAGGCCTATGCGGTAAAAGGGCATCGTCACTTGCCGGAAATCCGCCAGGGCTTGCGCCGCGCTGCGGGCAAGGACGTAGGTCTGACCTTCGTACCGCACCTGACCCCGATGATCCGTGGCATTCACTCCACGTTGTACGCAACCGTGGTGGATCGCTCGGTCGACCTGCAGGTGTTGTTTGAAAAGCGTTATGCCAATGAGCCGTTTGTCGACGTGATGCCGGCTGGCAGCCACCCGGAAACGCGCAGCGTGCGCGGCGCCAACGTGTGCCGGATTGCCGTGCACCGTCCGCAGGATGGCGACCTGGTGGTGGTGTTGTCGGTGATCGACAACCTGGTCAAGGGCGCGTCGGGCCAGGCGGTGCAGAACATGAACATCCTGTTCGGCCTGGATGAGAAGCTGGGCCTGTCCCACGCGGGCATGCTGCCTTAAGGCTGTTTAGCCGCTCAGCAAAAGGCCCGTTGATCGGGCCTTTTGTGTTTTTAATGGCGGCAACGCCGATTGATATACCGTAACAATAGTTGACCGCTTTTCTAGGAGAAGCGGATAATGCTCGCCATTACGCATATGGCGGCGGTACGCCGGGAGATTATCAGCATGAGCGTTGAATCCTTCACCCCCACGGCTTTGCAATTCACCCACGGTGCTGCGCACAAGGTGAAGAGCCTGGTCGATGAAGAGGGTAATGATCGCTTGAAGCTGCGCGTATTTGTTACGGGCGGCGGTTGTTCAGGGTTTCAGTACGGTTTTACCTTCGATGAAGATGTGGCCGATGACGACACCATCGTTGAGCGCGAGGGCGTAAGCCTGGTCGTGGACCCGATGAGCTTCCAATACCTGGCAGGTGCCGAGGTGGATTACCAGGAAGGTCTGGAGGGTTCGCGTTTCGTGATCAAGAACCCTAACGCCACCACTACCTGTGGTTGCGGGTCTTCGTTCTCGATCTGATCGATTGCGGATACAAAAACGCCGCTTGGCCTCCATAGGTCAAGCGGCGTTTTGCTGTCTGGGGCTTAAGCGGGGTAGATCGCGCCCAGTACTCGAAGCCCTTGTGCGCCGGTGACGCTGGGGCGGTTGGCGGCAATGCCTTCCAGGCAGCAGTGGGCCAGCCAGGCAAAGGCCATGGCCTCGACCCAGTCAGGGTCTACACCGTAAGCGGCGGTGCTGGCGACCTGTGTGGAAGGTAGCAGTGCTGCCAGGCGATGCATCAGCGTGGCGTTGTGGGCGCCGCCGCCGCAGACCAGCAAGGTTTCGGTGTTGGATTGGGCCGCTTGCAGGGACTCGACGATGGTAAGGGCGGTGAGTTCCAGCAACGTCGCTTGCACATCTTGTGGCGGGAATGCCGGCAAACGCCCGAGGTGTTGTTGCAGCCATCCCAGGTTGAACACTTCGCGCCCGGTGCTTTTCGGGCCTTTGGTCACGAAGAACGGATCGCTGAGCAGGGCGTTGAGCAACTGTGGCATGACATGGCCGCTGGCTGCCCACTGACCGTCGCGGTCGAAGTGTTCGCCGCGGACCAGGTGGATCCAGGCATCCAGTAGGACGTTGCCTGGGCCGCAGTCGAAACCGGCTACAGGTTTGTCGGTTTCGATCAGGCTGAGGTTGCTGAAACCTCCCACATTCAATACCGCACGGTTACCAGTGCGCTCGCCAAACAGTGCTTCGTGGAAAGCGGGGACCAGCGGTGCGCCCTGGCCGCCTGCGGCAACATCGCGGCTGCGGAAGTCGCTGACCACGGTGATGCCGGTCAGCTCCGTGAGCAGCGCGGGGTTGCCGATCTGGACGGTAAAGCCCCGCGCAGGTTCGTGGCGGATTGTCTGGCCGTGGCTGCCAATCGCACGAATGGTCTGGGGCTTGAGGTTTTGCTGGTCGAGCAAGGTGTGAATGCCTTGGGCGGCGAGTTTTACCCAGTGCTGTTGGGCAATGGCGGAGCGGGCGATTTCGTCCGGGCCGCTGGCGCACAGGCTCAGCAGCTCGGTGCGCAGGGTGTCCGGCATGGGGATGTAATGCGTGGCGATCAGGTTGATCGCCGGGCCCTGTTCGATCAGGGCAATGTCCAGGCCGTCAAGGCTGGTCCCGGACATCACACCTATATAGAGCGTCATGGCTTAACGCTTCGCCGAGGCCAGCAGGGTGGAGCGTTCCTGATCCATGCGTGCCATCAGCGGCTGGCTCTGTTGCAGGAAGCGCGCACGCTCTGCCTTGGCGATCGGGTCGGCCATCGGCAGCTTCTGGCCCAGTGGGTCGACGTGGACGCCATTGACCTGGAACTCATAGTGCAGGTGCGGGCCGGTCGACAGGCCGGTGGTACCGATATAGCCGATCACTTGGCCCTGTTTCACGTTGCTGCCGGTGGACACACCCTTGGCGAAGCCTTGCATGTGGCCATACAGGGTCCGATAGGTATTGCCGTGCTGGATGATTACGGTATTGCCGTAGCCGCCGCGACGTCCTGCCAGCAGCACCTTGCCGTCACCTGCTGCTTTGATCGGCGTACCGCGTGGAGCGGCATAGTCGACGCCTTTGTGGGCGCGGATTTTGTTCAGAATTGGATGCTTGCGACCCATGGAGAAACGCGAGCTGATGCGAGCGAAGTCCACTGGCGTGCGGATGAAGGCCTTGCGCATGCTGTTGCCGTCAGCCGTGTAGTAGCTGCTGTTGCCTTGTTTGTTGGTGTAGCGCACGGCGGTGTAGGTCTTGCCGCGGTTGGTGAAGCGTGCCGAGAGGATGTTGCCGGTGCCGACCACCTTGCCGTTGGCGACTTTCTGCTCGTAGATCACGTCGAATTCGTCGCCCTGGCGGATGTCCTGGGCGAAGTCGATGTCGTAGCCGAACACGCTGGCCATGTCCATGGTCATGCTGTGGGACAGGCCGGCACGGGCGGCGGATTGCGACAGGGAGCTGTTGATCACGCCATGTACATAAGCGGACCGCATGACCGGTTTGGTGGTGACGCGATTGAAGGCGAAACCCTTGGCGCCCTTGGTCAGGGTGATGGTTTCGAGGTCGCTGACGCTGCTGTGCAGGTTGTTTAGCTGGCCGTCGGGCGTCAGTTCGAACTCAAGCTTCTGGCCGTGTTTGAGCTGTGTGAACTGCTTGGCTTGTTTATCGCTTGCCAGCACCTCATTAACGGTTGCGGCGGGCAGCCCGACTTTCTCGAACAGGGTGGAAAGCGTGTCGCCCTTGGCCACGATGACTTCGCGGTGTTGAGGGTTCTTGGCGGCGGGTGCTTCCTGGGTAGCCTGTTGGGTGTCCTCAGGTGTGCTTTCTATCTGTGCGAACGGCGATTCGGTTGGCGCATTTGTGGCTTGTTGGGCGTCGGAAGCGTCTTGATCTTGTGTCAGTTGTTCAACAGGACTTTCCAGGTCAAGGCTCAGGGATGTTCGTTTGGCTTCTACGTCACTGGAAGGGAATACCAGGAGTGCCAGGCTGAGAAGGGCGGCGATGCCACTTGCGGCGAGCAAGTGGGTCTTCGGGTAAAGCGGCGGCGCTTTAGACGGTTCTGTGGTCATAAGTAATTTTGACTTTGAAGATGAAATGGAAAAGATGAATGACATGATGAAGATGAAATAACTGTATAAAATATAACCAAATCATCTGTGGCGCAAGCTCGCGAACGCTGGGCTTGTTGAACGGTGTCCGTTCGCAGGGCAAAACTTGTAATTAGTCCCTGATCTTGTATGGTTGGTTCCCTTTTGAATCTGAGCCTTGCGGGTCTGTTATGAAGTCGGTTGAAGAGCAGCTAGCGCTGATAAAACGTGGTGCGGAAGAACTGTTGGTGGAAGCTGAGCTGATCGAAAAGCTTAAGCGTGGCCAGCCCCTGCGTATTAAAGCCGGCTTTGACCCGACTGCGCCGGATCTGCACCTGGGTCATACCGTGCTTATTAATAAGCTGCGTCAGTTCCAGGAGCTGGGGCATCAGGTCATCTTCCTTATAGGTGACTTCACTGGGATGATCGGCGATCCGAGCGGCAAGAGTGCTACGCGTCCGCCGTTGACTCGTGAGCAGGTTCTCGACAATGCCGAGACCTACAAGACCCAGGTATTCAAGATTCTCGATCCGGCCAAGACCGAAGTGGCGTTCAACTCCACGTGGATGGATCAGATGGGTCCGGCCGACTTCATTCGCCTGACGTCTCAGTACACCGTTGCGCGGATGCTTGAGCGTGATGATTTCGACAAGCGTTACTCCACTAACCAGCCGATCGCTATCCATGAGTTCCTTTATCCGCTGGTTCAGGGCTATGACTCGGTGGCCTTGCGCGCGGATGTTGAGTTGGGCGGTACCGACCAGAAGTTCAACCTGTTGATGGGGCGTGAGCTGCAGCGTGCGTATGGGCAAGAAGCCCAGTGCATCCTCACCATGCCTTTGTTGGAAGGGTTGGATGGCGTCAAGAAGATGTCCAAGTCGTTGGGCAACTATGTAGGTATCCAAGAGGCGCCGGGTGTGATGTACGGCAAGCTGGTCTCTATTCCGGATGCGCTGATGTGGCGTTACTTCGAACTGTTGAGCTTCCGCTCGATGGATGAGATCAATGCACTGCGTGCTGAAGTCGAGGCGGGTGCCAATCCGCGTGATGTGAAGATCAAGCTGGCGGAAGAGATTGTTGCGCGGTTCCATGGTGAAGAGGCTGCAGCCAATGCTCACCGCGCGGCGGGCAACCGTATGAAGGATGGCGAGTTGCCGGATGATCTGCCGGAGATCGAGCTTTCTGCTGCTGAGGCGATGCCAATTGCGGCTGTCCTTAATAAGGCGGGCCTGGTTAAGAACTCGGCGGTTGCGCGGGACCTTCTGGGGTCGGGTGGTGTGCGTATAGATGGTGAGGTTGTCGATCGCACCTTTATATACGAGCTGGGCGCTACCCACGTTTGCCAGGCTGGGAAGAAGGCGTTTGCGCGTATCACGCTCAAATCCGAATAAAGCTGAAATTAGGTGTTGACGGCGAATTATATCTGTCTATAATTCGCCTCACTTCCGGCGCAGTCGAAACGGAAAACTCTTTGATAAACAATGAGTTACGTAGGTTTTGACGGTAAGTTGCTTCAGTTCATCGAAGCCAAAAGGAAGTTGAAAAAGAGGTGTTGACAGCAGCGTGTAACGCTGTAGAATTCGCCTCCCGCTGACGAGAGATCGGAAGCGCAAGTGGTTGAAGTTGTTGAAGAAATCTTCAAAAACTTCTGAAAATAATCACTTGACAGCAAATGAGGCTGCTGTAGAATGCGCGCCTCGGTTGAGGCGAAAGATCTTAACC
>NZ_JBWKRS010000014.1:0-4049 GCF_059419385.1 Pseudomonas sp. GW821-FHT05H12
CCCCCCCCCCCCCCCCCCCCCCCCCCCCCCCCCCCCCCCCCCCCCCCCCCCCCCCCCCCCCCCGGGCTCCTACAGGGATTGCAACTGCGTATTGAGCAGTTCGAAGCAGCGCTGGGCGGCAGGGCTCAAGCCCATCCCGCTGCGAGTGATCAAGCCAATCTCCCGGTTGACGCCGGGGTGATCGATGGGGATGCGCTTCAACCCTTCCAGGCTGTCCGCCGCCGACTCCGGCAGTACGCTGATCCCCAATCCCTGACGCACCAGGGCCAACACCGTCGACATGTAGTTGGCTTCCATGCCTGCATTCATCGTCAACCGCGTCTCATCGAACAACCCGTCCACCTGCTCACGCACGCTGCTGTCGCGCCCGGTCAGGATGATCGGCTGGTCCGCCAGTTGCTCAAGGGTCAGTTGGCGGTGGCGGGTGAGGGGGTGGTCCTCAGGCACAAATGCACACAGGCGATCATTGAGCACCGGCACGAACTCCAGGCCGTGGCTGAGCCGTGCGCGCACGCCAATGCCGAAATCCACTTCGCCGGACCGCACCTGGGCGTGAATGCGGTGGGCCACCAGGTCATGCAGGCGCACTTCGATCCCGGCAAAACGCTCGCGGAACAGGCGCAGCGCGGGTGGCAAGGTGCCGGCGCACACCGAGGGCAGGGCGGCAATGGTGACCACGCCTCGGCGCAAGGCGGCGAGGTCGCGGGAGCCGGTAACGATGTTGTCCAGGTCCAGCAGCAGTTTTTCCATGGGCCCACGGGCGTCCAGGCCAGCGGCGGTGATGCTGACATGGCGCGGGCTGCGGTCGAGCAGGGCAACGCCGAGCCAGTCTTCCAGCTGTTGCACCTGCACGGTCAGCGCCGAAGGTGACAGGTGCAGTTCGTTGGCGGCCTTGGTGAAACTGCCCGTACGGGCTACGGCTAGGAACGCTTGAATGTGTTGGATGCTGTTCTTCATTTTGTTTTTCCGAACACTAGGCTGTGAATATTCCAATTTACAAAGACTAACCCGCTTCCAATACTCCAGGGAAAACAATAACCGGCCACCAAGGCCGCTCTGGAGTACCCCATGCTCGCAACCCTGGGTGTCATCACCATCCTGTGCCTGCTCGCTGCCGTCATGAGCAAACGCCTCTCGCCCCTGGTGGCCCTGATCGCCTTGCCGATCATTGCCGCGCTGCTCGGCGGTTTTGGCCTGCAAACCAGCGCCTTCATCATTACCGGTATCAAGAACGTCGCCCCCGTGGTGGGCATGTTCGTGTTTGCCATCCTGTTTTTCGGGATCATGACCGATGCCGGCATGCTTGACCCCATCATTGATCGCATCCTGCGCACGGTAGGGACGCGTCCTACACGAATTGTCGTAGGCACCGCGACCCTGGCGTTGCTGGTGCACCTGGACGGTTCCGGCGCAGTGACCTTCCTGGTCACGGTGCCGGCAATGTTGCCGCTGTATACGCGGCTGGGCATCGACAAACGTATCCTCGCCTGTGTGTGTGCGATGGCGGCCGGGGTCAACTTCCTGCCGTGGACCGGCCCGGTGCTGCGCTCTTCGGCGGCCCTGCATGTGCCGGTGGCTGACTTGTTCCAGCCATTGATTCCGGTGCAGATCGTCGGTTTGATCTTCGTATTTGCCTGCGCCTGGTGGCTGGGGCGTCGTGAGGAAAAACGCCTGGGTCTGGGTGCCGGATCCTCGGTGGACGCGGTGCCACAACGGGTGCTCAGCGACGATGACATCAAGCTGCGCCGCCCGCACCTGTTCTGGGTCAACCTGGTGCTGACCGTGCTGGTGATGGTGGTGATGATCGCCGGCTGGGTCGATCCGGTGGTGATGTTCATGCTCGGCACCGTGGTGGCGCTGTGCATCAACTACCCAAATGTGGACGCCCAGCGTGCGCGCATCGATGCCCATGCGAAAACCGCCTTGACCATGGCCAGCATCCTGCTCGCCGCTGGGGTGTTCACCGGCATCATGCAGGGCACCGGCATGCTCAAGGCGATTGCCGAAGTGGCGGTGGCGCAGATCCCGGCCGGCCATGGCAAGTTGATCCCGGCGGTGGTGGGTTTTATTTCCATGCCGCTGAGCATGCTGTTCGATCCCGATTCCTACTATTTCGGCGTGATGCCGGTGATTGCCGAAGTGGGCAAGGCCCTTGGCGTCGACCCGTTGCAAGTGGCCCAGGCCTCTTTGCTGGGCGTGCACACCACCGGTTTCCCGGTCAGCCCGCTGACCCCCGCGACCTTCCTGTTGGTGGGCCTGTGCAAGATCGAATTGGCCGATCACCAGCGCTTCACCATTCCGTTTCTGTTTGCCGCGTCGGTGTTGATGACCCTGACCGCGTTGCTCCTGGGAGTGATTTGACATGAAAACCTTGCGCATCGGTTCCGGCGCCGGCTATTCCGGCGACCGTATCGAGCCCGCCGTGGAACTGGCCGAGCAGGGCGACCTGGATTACCTGGTGTTCGAATGCCTGGCCGAACGCACCATTGCGTTGGCGCAACAGGCGCGGATCAACGACCCAGCGGGCGGTTACGACCCGCTGCTGAGTGAACGCATGCGCCGCGTACTGCCCTTTGTCGGCATGAAGGCAGGGCGCCGACGCTTGCGGGTGATCACCAATATGGGCGCGGCCAACCCGGTGGCGGCAGCCGATGAAGTGCGGCGGATTGCGGCTGCGCTAGGCCTGGTTCTCAAAGTAGTTGCCGTGGTCGGCGATGACGTATTGCAGGTCTTGCAACCCGAGTTTTTGCTGGATAACGGCCAGACCGTCGGCTCCTTGGGCGAGCGGCTACTTTCGGCGAACGCCTACCTGGGCGTCGACGGCATTCTGCAGGCGTTGCACGCTGACGCAGACGTGGTGATCACCGGTCGCGTGGCTGACCCTTCGCTGTTCCTGGCACCGCAGATGTTTGAATTCGGCTGGGCGCAGGACGATTGGCAGCGCCTGGGGCGCGGTACGCTGGTGGGGCATTTGCTTGAGTGTGCCGGGCAGGTGAGTGGTGGCTACTTTGCTGACCCGGGTTTGAAGGATGTGGATGACCTGGCGCGCCTGGGTTTTCCGTTGGCCGAGATCACTGCAGGCGGTGAAGCCTTGATCACCAAGGTCAGCGGTTCAGGTGGTCGCGTCAGCCGCGCTACGTGTACCGAGCAATTGATCTACGAGGTGCATGACCCGGCGGCGTACCTGACGCCGGATGTGACGGCGGATTTTTCCCAGGTCGGTTTTGTTGAAGAAAGCGTTGATCGGGTGCGTGCCCAGGGCGCGGGCGGACGTGCGCGGCCCGAGCAGTTGAAGGTCAGTGTCGGTTATCTGGACGGTTGGATTGGCGAGGGGCAGATGTCGTACGGCGGGCCTGGTGCTGTGGCACGGGCGCAGCTGGCGCGGGATGTGGTGCTCAAGCGCCTGGAATTGATGGGTGTGAAGATGCTGGACGTGCGCGCCGAACTGATTGGCATGGACTCGCTGCACGGCCCGCGCAGCACGGTCGAGCCCTGGGAAGTGCGCCTGCGCGTAGCGGCCCGTTGTGAAGCGCGCAGCGAGGCGGTGCGGGTCGGCAATGAGGTGGAAACCCTCTACACCAACGGCCCGTCGGGTGGCGGTGGGGCGAGTAAAAGCGTGCGGCAGGTGGTGGCGGTGGCGTCGTTGCTGCTGCCGCGCGATAAGGTCAACCCGAGGATTCAAGCATGAAACTGCACACGCTGGCCCATTCCCGCACCGGGGACAAGGGCGATACGTCGAACATCTCGATCATTGCGTACCGGGCCGAAGATTATCCATTGCTGTGTGAGCAGCTGACGGCCGAGCGCGTGGCCGAGTACTTCGCGGGCTTGCGGGAGCCAGGGGCGGCGCCGGTACGACGGTATGAATTGCCGAATGTGCAGGCGTTGAACTTCGTGCTGCCGGGGATTTTGCGTGGCGGGGTGACGCGTTCGCTGGCGCTGGATGCCCATGGCAAGTGCCTGGGTTCGGCACTCTTGGACCTGGATCTCAACGACCTGTAGGAGCCCGGCTTGCCGGCGATGGCGTCCTTGAGAACGCTATCGCCGGC
>NZ_JBWKRS010000014.1:4059-8227 GCF_059419385.1 Pseudomonas sp. GW821-FHT05H12
TGCCCAACGACCACTGCCCATCGGATGATTCGCACAATCCTTGTAGGAGCCGGCTGGCCGGCGATGAGGCCCTGGAGCCTCGTGCCAAACCAGAGAACGCTATCGCCGGCAAGCCGGGCTCCTACAAGTGGGCGTTGTGTGTCAGATCGCGGCGAAGCGCTTGTCCAGGTAATCGATGATCACCTTGGAGTCGTACATCCAGGTGGTCTGGCCGTTCTCTTCGATGCGCAGGCACGGCACCTTGATCTTGCCGCCTTGCTCCAGCAGGGTCTGGCGGTCCTGCTCGTTGTTCTTCGCGTCCTTCAACGCCACCGGCACATTCAGGCGGTGCAAGGTGCGGCGGGTCTTCACGCAGAACGGGCAGGCGTGGAACTGGTACAGGGTCAGGTCCTTGGCGGCCTCGTTCACCTGTGCCTGCTGTTCGGCCGGGCGCTGCTTTTTACGTGGGCGGGTCAGGAAGTCGCCCGCGATGATGACGTGGCCGAGGCCCACTCGAAGTGCTTTGACGAACATGGCTTGAACCTCTTGCCCAGAACAGAAGGGGTCGCAGCTTACAGCAATTCTGCGGGCGAAAAAAAACCGGCAATGAACGCCGGTCTTTTCCTGCCCCGCCGATTACTTGATCAGGCTGAGGAATTCGCTGCGGGTGGCCGCGTTTTCACGGAACTCACCGAGCATCACCGAGGTGATCATCGACGAATTCTGCTTCTCGACACCGCGCATCATCATGCACATGTGCTTGGCTTCGATCACCACGGCAACGCCCAGGGCACCGGTCACCTGCTGGACCGCATCGGCGATCTGGCGACTGAGGTTTTCCTGGATCTGCAGGCGGCGGGCGTACATGTCGACAATTCGCGCGACCTTCGACAGGCCCAGCACTTTGCCGCTCGGGATATACGCCACGTGGGCCTTGCCGATGAACGGCAGCAGGTGGTGTTCGCACAGCGAGTACAACTCGATGTCCTTGACCAGCACCATTTCGCTGTTGTCGGAGCTGAACAAGGCACCGTTGGTGACTTCTTCCAGCGTCTGTTCATAACCGCGGCAGAGGTACTGCATCGCCTTGGCGGCACGCTTTGGCGTGTCGAGCAGGCCCTCGCGGGAAACGTCCTCGCCGAGCTGGCCGAGGATCGCGGTGTAATTCTGTTCCAGGGACATGAAACTACCTGTGGGATTTTCGCAAAGCGCAAGGTTACGGTGGCGGACACATCGCTGCAAGCCTGACGATGGCAGTTGTTACTCGTCGCGGCCTTCCATCATGGTGCGCTTGAGCATCACATACACCGCACCCGCGCCGCCGTGGCGGGCCTGGCACGAGGTAAAGCCGAGCACCTGGGCATGCTGGCGCAGCCAGGTGTTGACGTGACTCTTGATCATTGGCCGCTTGCCATCGAGCCGCACGGCCTTGCCGTGGGTGACGCGCACGCAGCGGATTTCGAACCTAGTGGCTTCGGCCAGGAACGCCCACAGGGTTTCCCGGGCTTTCTCCACGCTCATGCCGTGCAGGTCCAGGCTGCCCTCGAACGGGATCTGGCCGATCTTGAGCTTGCGCATCTGGCTTTCCTGCACGCCATCGCGGGCCCACATCAGCTCGTCTTCGGGGCCGACGTCGATCACGAACTGGTCCGACAGGCCGTCCACGGTGGTGGCATCGGTGCGCACGGTCGCGGCCTGGCGCAGCTTGGCGATCTGCGCGCGGTCAGCCTTGGGTTTACCGGTGTCGGCACGGTCGTGCTTGATCGGCTTGACGCCGCTCAGCTCGTTTTTGAACAGGGAAAAATCGTCGTCTTGCATGTCAGCCTCCGCGAAGGGCGGGCAGTTTACCTAAATCGCGGCGGCCGGGGCGCAGGAAACGCTATCCAAGCGCCATCAGTCGTGCTTTTTCATCAGGTGCGAAGCGATGTTGAGTGACAACGGCTGGCGCATTTTCCGACGGCTACGGCGCCACAACCACACGCCCAACCACAGCACCAACAGCCCGATCGCCAACAGGATAGCCGAACCGCCAGGGCTGGCATTCAATTCGCCCAGGGCGGGCGAGTGACCCAACAAACCGGCGCCACCAGCGCCAGCCATCAACAAACCTACAATCGCCAGCAGCGCGGCAAAGCCCGCCACCAGGCGCAGACGCCAGTTGCTCGGGCCCTTGGGGCGCAAGCGACGAGCATCAAAACCATCGGATATCTTCATTCCGACCTTTCCTCCAGGGTATCGGCCCTTCGACCGGACAATACACAGGTTGTTCCGGGGGGAGGGGTAAATGCGCCAAAGTGAGAAGGCTTTGCGGATGAGCGGGGCCGTAAACAGGCCGCGCCGCTCACCGGAAGGTCGATCAGATCAGATCTTTGGTCAGCGCCAGGGTGGCGAAGTTGTCGGCCATGATGGCCATTTCGGTCTGTTGCACGTGCTCGGCGCTCAGGATGCCGCCTTTGTAAGGCAGGTCGCGGGTGGCGCAGGCGTCTTCCACCAGGGTGCAGCGAAAGCCCAGGTTCTTGGCGGCGCGCACGGTGGTGCTGACGCTGGAGTGGCTCATGAAACCGCACACGATCAGGTCCAGGGAGCCAAGGTCTTGCAGGTGTTTTTCCAGGCCGGTGCCATGGAACGCGCTGGGCAGCAGCTTGCCGATGACGGTTTCGTCACCTTCGGGTTCCAGGCCGGGAATGAACTGACCGCGCTCGCCCTGGGGGTCGAACAGGCCGCCCACGGTACCGAGGTGGCGCACATGCACGATGGGGCGTCCGGCGTTACGTGCTGCAGCGACCAGCTGCTTGATGTTGCCAACCGCCGCATCCATGCCCGAGAGGGCGAGTGGGCCGCTGAGGTATTCCTTCTGGGCGTCGATGATCACGAGGGTCGCATGGTTCAGGTTGGCTGCTGCGTAACCGCGACCGCTGAGTTGAAACATCGTCTTTGGAACGGACATTCTGGGGCTCCTGTGAGGGGGGCTTTTGCGACATTGTCCACTGGCTGAGCGGTTCTGTGAACCGCTACCATCGTAAGGTACGCCGTTGTTGACGTGCAGCCATGTCAAGTGGGCGGCTTGTTTAGCGCAATGATGGCAAAATGGATGAAATCCGACGGATGGCGAAGGGTTTTCGTACATCGAAGGGACAGGCGAAGGCTGTTAGAATCGCCAGTCGTTTTTTCCAGGAGTTCTCCCCCGTGATCACATCCCGCCTGCGCACCTTGCGCGACCACATCCGTTGGGCTGTCAGCCGTTTCCATGGGGAAGACCTGTTTTTCGGCCATGGCACCGACAATGCCTGGGACGAAGCCCGGCAATTGGTGCTCGGTGCCTTGCACCTGCCTTGGGAAATTGCTGACAGCTACCTGGACTGCAACCTCGAAGAAGAGGAAATCTCCCACGTGCAGCGTCTGCTGCATCGTCGTATCCATGAGCGCGTGCCCACCGCCTACCTGCTGAAAGAGGCGTGGTTCTGCGGCCTGTCGTTTATTGTCGATGAACGCGTGTTGATCCCGCGCTCCCCGATTGGCGAGCTGATCGAAAACCGCTTCGAGCCTTGGCTGGGGCAACCGCCCGCGCGCATCCTCGACCTGTGCACCGGCTCCGGTTGCATCGGTATTGCCTGCGCCTATGAGTTCCAGGACGCCGAAGTGGTGTTGGGGGACTTGTCCTTCGAAGCGCTGGAAGTGGCCAACCAGAACATCGAGCGCCATGGCGTCGATGAGCGCGTCTACACCGTACAGGGTGATGGCTTCGATGGCCTGCCGGGCCAGCGTTTTGACCTGATCGTGTCCAACCCGCCGTATGTCGATGCCGAAGATTTCGCCGACATGCCCGACGAATACCAGCACGAACCGGAACTGGGCCTGGCCTGCGGCGATGATGGCTTGAACCTGGTGCGGCGCATGTTGGCCGAAGCGGCAGACCACCTGACCGAGAAGGGCTTGCTGATCGTTGAAGTGGGCAACAGCCAGGTGCACGTCGAGGCGTTGTACCCGGAAGTGGACTTCGCCTGGCTGGACTTCCAGCGCGGCGGTCACGGCGTATTCATGTTGACGGCCGAGCAGTGCCGCCAGCATCAGGCCATCTTCGCCGCCCGCATTTAACCCAATCGCAAGATAGAAACGCGGTCACTGTGGGAGGTGGGGGGGGGGGGGGGGGGGGGGGGGGGGGGGGGGGGGGGGGGGGGGGGGGGGGGGG
>NZ_JBWKRS010000014.1:8237-130873 GCF_059419385.1 Pseudomonas sp. GW821-FHT05H12
GGCTTGCCTGCGATAGCGATGGTGAATTCACTGCCGCTATCGCAGGCAAGCCAGCTCCCACATGGTTGACCGCATTTCAGCCGCTGTCAGCGGTGCGTGGCAATCCAGATCAACAGCCCCGCCTGAAACACGGTAAACGCCACCAGGCAGGTGATGGTAAAGCGCAAACCGCTGTCTTCACGCTTGAACTTGGTGACCTTTTCCTCTTCCTTGCGCAGCTTCACTTCCTGCTCTGCCAGGTTCTGCTCGGCCTGTTGCAACATCTGCGCGGCTTCGAGGATCTCCACGAACTGCAGCTTCTCGGTGTTCCAGCTGTCCAGCACATCGCTGACCTTGCCCGGCTGTACGTTGCCCTTGAGGTGCTGCACATCGGCGTAAGCCACATCAAACCCCTGGATACGCAGGAAGTGATCACGGCGCAGGCGCGTGGCTTCGTTTAGCGCGTCCTTATTGGCCAGGTCCACGCCGTCGACGCGGTAGTGGGACCATTTCTTCTTCGCCCACGCCGCACCTTGTGCGACCAGGAAGCGGCCGATGCCACGGTTGGCGGGTTCGATTTCCAGGCTGTTGCCCGGGCCGAAATGCACGCGATGGGTGTCGTGGTCGACCCAGATGTCCAAGTGGTTCTGCTCGCGGCGCACCCGTTGCCCTGGCAGTTGAATCACCATGCGCAACAGGCTGTGGCGTTTATCGTGGCGCTCGGCGTAGCCGAACTGCACAAAGCGCAGCGGCCGCACGCCGGTGGCGCGGTCAGTGGCCAGGGGCGCCAGGCGCAGCATCTTGAAATGCTCGGCCTGCACGTCCGCCCACGGCAAGGCGGCCGCGTCGTTGGCCTCGGTTTTTTCAGCCGGGGTTTCGGCGGTCGGTTCCGGTGTTGCTTCAGTGGTTGTCATGCGGCGCGATCCTGTCCAAGCCCAGCGAGTCGGCAGTCTTTTTACTGTCGACACTGGGCTTATCGGCCGCTTTCTCCAGGACTGGAGGCAAATAGTCGCTTAACGGGGCCCAAGTCCGCCGATAAAGCGCACCACCCGCTCACCCAGCTCTGCGGCGAGAGGTAATTGCGGGTCGTTGTAGGAGGCCAGTTGTTGCTTCACGTCGTTGGGCACGATGCGCATCACGTGGTTCATGCCTTCGATTACCGCCAACTGCGCATCGGGCTTGGCCTTTTTCAGTTGCCGGGCATCGCCCACGCCCACCTGGATATCGTTGGTGCCCTGGAGGATCAGTGCCGGCATCTTCAACTTCGCAAAGGCCTCGGAGGGATCGGCGCGAAACAGGCTGATCAGATAAGGCTGTACGCTCGGCCGGAATATCCCCTCCAGCGGGCCGGGGACATCGGCGTCCACCTGGCCAGCCTTGAGGTGGTCGAGGATTTCATTGCTGCGCAGCAGCAGGGCAGGGGGCAGGTGGTCGGCCAACTGCTGGCGGATCACCTGGTCGACCGGGCGGGCGCTGCCTGACAGCGAAATGACCCCGGCCGGATCGAGTTGCGGCGCGGCAAGGGCCGCCACCAACGCGCCTTCACTGTGGCCCAGCACAATCAGCGGGCCCATGCGTTTGTCAGCCTTGAGCAGCTTGCCCCAGGCCACGGCGTCAGCCACATAGGCGTCGAGGGTCAGGTTGCGTTCGTCCGGGGTGGCGGCCAGGCTGGCGGCCACCCCGCGCTTGTCGTAGCGCACGCTGGCGATGTTATGCCGGGCCAGTACCCAGGCCAGGCGTTTGAGGCTGTCATTGCGTGCGCCGTCGGCGCTGTTGCCATTGCGGTCCGTGGGGCCGGAACCGGCGATGATCAGCACCACCGGCACGGGCTTGTCGGACTGGGGCAGCAGCAACGAACCAAACAGCTCGCCACTGCCGGTGTCCAGGCTGATGGGGCGTTGCAGTACAACGGGGGAGGCGGCCTGGGCCACGGCGGCAAACAGGGTGAGGGTGAACAGCAGAACTCGCAGCATCATCGCGCCATTATGAGAAAGGTGCCGGTTGGACAAAGGTCTACCGGTAAGGTTTCGAGGATGAACTACTCGGTTAGCCTGCGTATACTGGCCGCCTTAAGTTATTACGGTTGACTTGATTCAACTGATTTCACGGAGCGCCCTGCATGTCCGGCAATACCTTCGGCAAACTGTTCACTGTCACCACCGCGGGCGAAAGCCATGGCCCGGCGTTGGTCGCCATTGTCGACGGCTGCCCGCCGGGTCTGGAGCTGTCCCTGGACGACCTGCAGCGTGACCTCGACCGCCGCAAGCCCGGTACCAGCCGCCACACCACCCAGCGCCAGGAGCCCGACGAAGTCGAGATACTCTCCGGCGTGTTCGAAGGCCGCACCACCGGTTGCGCCATCGGCCTGCTGATCCGCAACACCGACCAGAAGTCCAAGGACTACTCGGCCATCAAGGACCTGTTCCGCCCGGCCCACGCCGACTACACCTACCACCACAAATACGGCGAGCGCGATTACCGTGGCGGTGGCCGCAGTTCCGCGCGCGAAACCGCGATGCGCGTGGCTGCGGGTGCGATTGCCAAGAAATACCTGGCCACCCAGGGCATCGTGATCCGTGGCTACATGAGCCAGCTGGGTCCGATCGAAATCCCGTTCAAGACCTGGGACAGCGTCGAAGACAACGCCTTCTTCAGCCCCGACCCGGACAAAGTGCCGGAGCTGGAGGCCTACATGGACCAACTGCGCCGCGACCAGGACTCCGTCGGTGCCAAGATCACCGTGGTGGCCGAAGGCGTCAAACCCGGCCTGGGTGAACCGATCTTCGACCGCCTGGACGCCGAACTGGCCCACGCGCTGATGAGCATCAACGCGGTCAAGGGCGTGGAAATCGGCGCCGGTTTCGCCTGCGTGTCCCAGCGTGGCACCGAGCACCGTGACGAGCTGACCCCGGAAGGTTTCCTCAGCAATAACGCGGGCGGCATCCTCGGTGGCATTTCGTCCGGCCAGCCGATCGTGGCGCACCTGGCGCTCAAGGCCACGTCGAGCATCACCACGCCAGGCCGTTCGATCGATGTGCACGGCAACCCGGTGGACGTGATCACCAAGGGCCGTCACGACCCCTGCGTGGGCATCCGTGCCACGCCGATTGCCGAGGCGATGATGGCCATCGTGCTGATGGATCACCTGCTGCGCAATCGTGGGCAGAATGCGGATGTGCGCGTGAGTACGCCGGTGCTGGGCCAGCTGTGACGGTTCGGCTGTGACAGCCCTTCCATACTGGCGCCTCTCCAGCTTCTACCTGTTCTACTTCGCCCTGCTGGGGGCGACGGCGCCGTTCCTGGCGCTGTACTTCGATCACCTGGGGTTCTCCAGCGCGCGCATTGGCGAGCTGGTGGCCATCCCCATGCTGATGCGCTGCGTGGCGCCGAACCTGTGGGGCTGGCTGGGGGATTACACCGGCCGGCGCCTGGCCATCGTGCGCTTCGGCGCGGTGTGTACCCTGGCCAGTTTCTCGCTGATCTTCGTCAGCAAGACCTACGCCTGGCTGGCGCTGGTGATGGCGCTGCATGCGTTCTTCTGGCACGCGGTGCTGCCGCAGTTTGAAGTGATCACCCTGGCCCATCTGCACAAGCAGGCCTCGCGCTACAGCCAGGTCCGGCTGTGGGGCTCCATCGGTTTCATCCTCACCGTGGTCATCATGGGCCGGCTGTTCGACTGGCTGAGCCTGGACATTTACCCGGTGGTGGTCGTGGTGATCATGGCCGGCATCATCGGCGCCAGCCTGTGGGTGCCGAACGCGCAGCCCGCCACCCACGGCAACCGCCTGGCCGGTGACGGTTTTCTCAAGCAATTGCGCAGTCCTGGCGTGCTGGCGTTCTACGCCTGCGTGGCGCTGATGCAACTGAGCCACGGCCCGTATTACACCTTCCTGACCCTGCACCTGGAACACCTGGGCTACAGCCGTGGCGTGATCGGCATGCTCTGGGCGCTGGGGGTGGTGGCCGAAGTGCTGATGTTCCTGGCCATGAGCCGCATCCTCAATCGCTTCTCTGTGCGCAGGGTGTTGCTGGCCAGCTTCCTGCTGGCCGCGCTGCGTTGGCTGTTGCTGGGTTCGTTCGCCGAATACCTGTGGGTATTGCTGCTGGCGCAAGTCATGCACGCCGCGACGTTTGGCAGCTTTCATGCAGCGGCGATTGCCTTTGTGCAACGCAGCTTTGGCGACCGCCAGCAAGGCCAGGGCCAGGCGCTGTATGCCGCACTGGCCGGCACCGGTGGCGCGTTGGGCGCCCTGTATGCCGGTTACAGCTGGAACCTGCTGGGGCCGACCCTGACATTCAGTATCGCCAGCGTCGCGGCCCTGGCGGCCGCCGTTATCATTGGCCTGCGCTTGCAAGAGCCGAATAGAGGAACCGTGCAATGAGTTATGTCGCCGTTTATCACATCGCCACGCCTGATACCCCGAACAAGGTGCTCACCCACTTCGACGATATCGTGTCGACCCTGGCCGAGCACGGCGTGCGGTTCGAGCGCTGGCAACCCAGCCCGATAGAAAAGGGCGCCAGCGCGGCTGAAATGATCGCGGCCTACCAGCCGCAGATCGATGCCTTGGGCTACCGCTCGGTCGAGTTGCTGAGTGTCACGGGAGACCACCTGCAGGCGGCCGAAATGCGTGCCCAGTTCCTGGATGAGCGTCGCTACCCTGAAGACGATGCGCGTTTTTTCATTGCCGGTCAGGGGCTGTTTTGCCTGCATGTAGGTGACTATGTCTACGCGGTGCGCTGCGAAAAGAACGACTTGCTGGTTGTCCCGGCCGGTCTGCCGCACTGGTTCGACATGGGCGAAAACCCGCACTTTGTGGCGTTGCGCTTGTTTGATTCCGCGCAGGGTGGGGTGCCCGTCCTGACCGGTGACGCCATTGCCTCAGCGTTTCCTGGTTTGGACGACTAAGCATAAGCGTAAAAATGATCAACCCCGGCAGGTTGGAAGTTGCTGTGGGAAGAAGCCTAGTTATCTGTAAGGTGCAGCTGTTTATTCGAGGTCCTACGTTTTCACGCCATCGGTTATGTAACTCTCTCTTGCCTCAATGTTTATAGCGCCTGTCAATCGGAGTAATCCGAAGATGGGCGGGGCGTCCGCTAATAATAAGGAGAGAGTAATGAATGGCCCCGAGGAGTCATGCCGTGCACTGGGTGCTGTACCCATGGCGATCAGAAGACGCCTGAGCTTGTCTGGCAAACCCCTTACACCGACCGAACTGGTCATCCTGCGCTGGGCTTCGGAAGGGAAGACCGTCTGGGAAATCAGCCAGATTCGCGCGATCTCCGAAGCCACCGTGAAATTCCACCTGCGTAATATCTACGGCAAGCTGGAAGTCACCAACCGGGTTCAGGCGATGAACGAAGCGGCCCGCCTGGGCCTGTGCTGAGGGCATGAAAAAGGGCCGCGACGCTCAACGGCGTCGCGGCCCTTTTTTGTGGCGGATGCTTAAGCCGAATGGTAGGTCGGCAGGGCAAAGCGGTTCTGGCTTTGCAGCATGGAAATCTGTGGCAGGTCACTGGCTTGCTCGGCCAGGTCGCGGCGAATGGCGCTGATCACCCAAGTCAGTTGATCGGCCGTGTGCAGTTGTTGGTACGAGATCGAACGCTTGACCTGTTTGCCTTCGCTGTTGCGCAGGGTCAACAGGATGCCACCGTCTGGACGTGGCTGGGTGGTGACGTCGTACTGGGAGAATACAGAAGCGAATTTATCTTGGATCAGGCTCATGTCTATCAGCTCCGTTGGCTCAAGTTGGCAAGCATGGAGAGATAGGTGCAGTGATTGTGCCAGTATTTGGTTTTCTATAAAAACCTTATAAAACAGTAACTTATAAAAATAGATGATTTTCGTTTTCGTGCAAATTGCATGAAGGGCCATCGTGCATCCTGCATTTTGCGTTATCCGGGCCGCGCTTTATCCCATGACGCGCCGACGTCCTTCATGGATATCGACTGCCGGCTGCGAGGGTAAATTCCATTTAAATGAAGGCGTGGCACCGGGATACAAAACTTTTCAAATCCCACATGTACAGCCCAAGAATGGCTGGCGTATTTTCCTTCAAGACATCCGGCCTTCTGCCTACAGATGGGTCGCTGTTTCTGGATCATACGAAGAATAAGAAAAAGGACGTTCCACCATGAGCCATCCGCAAAACGACATGATCACGTGGGGCATGATGCTGCGTAAGGTGCCCGCCATTGTTCGCGCCCTGCCACGGGTGGTGCGCGGCATGCGCGCGGCGAATGTCACCGACCCCGCGCAACCCTGTGGCCTGGGCTGGCAGTTTGAACAGGCCACCCTGCGCAACCCGGATGGCATTGCGTTGCTGTCTGCCGACCGCCAGCTCACGTACCGTGAAGCCAATCAACGCGCCAATCGCATCGCCCATTACTTGCAGGCCCAGGGCATGCAAAAGGGCGATGTCGTGGCGTTGTTCATCGAGAACCGCCTCGAATTGCTGCTCAACGTGCTGGCGGTGGCCAAGTTGGGCGGCATTTGCGCGATGCTCAACACGGCGCAGACCCAGGCGGCACTGGTGCACAGCCTGAACCTGGTGAGCCCGGCGGCGATTGTGGTAGGCGCGGAACTGGTGGCGGCCTATGAAGCTGTGCGTGAACAGGTGCAGATTCCCGCCGAGCGCACCTGGTTTGTCGCGGAGCAGCAGGACAACGCATTACCCCACGGTTACATCGACCTGATGACGGCCAGCGCCGAGTGCCCGGTGGATAATCCTTCCAGCACCGCGCAGATCTTTTTCAACGACCCCTGCTTCTATATCTACACCTCCGGCACCACTGGCCTGCCCAAGGCCGGCATCATGAAGCACGGCCGCTGGACCAAGACCGCGGTCAGTTTCGGCAGCATCGCCCTGGACATGGGGCCAGAGGACGTCCTTTATTGCACCCTGCCGCTGTACCACGCTACTGGCCTGTGCGTGTGCTGGGGCTCGGCGATTGTCGGCGCCTCGGGGTTCGCCATCCGGCGCAAGTTCAGCGCCAGCCAGTTCTGGGAGGACGCGCGCAGGTTCAAGGCGACGACTCTCGGTTATGTCGGCGAATTGTGTCGCTACTTGCTCGACCAGCCCGCCAGCGAAAAAGACCGTCATCACCGCGTGACCAAGATGGTCGGCAACGGCTTGCGCCCTGGGGTGTGGGCGCAGTTCAAGGCGCGGCATGGCGTCGAGCATGTCTGCGAGTTGTATGCCGCCAGCGACGGCAATATCGGCTTCACCAATATTTTGAATTTCGACAACACCGTCGGCTTTTGCCTGCAACACTGGGCGCTGGTGGACTACGCCCACGACACGGGAGAGCCGATCCGTGGCAGCGATGGTTTCATGCAGAAAGTGAAGAAAGGCGGGCAGGGCTTGCTGCTGGCCCGGATCGATGAAAAGTCACCCTATGACGGCTACACCGACCCGGAAAAGAACCGCAAGGTGATCCTCACGGACGTGTTCGAGAAGGGTGACCGCTACTTCAATACCGGCGACCTGGTGCGCAGCATCGGCTTCGGCCACGCGCAATTTGTCGACCGGCTGGGGGATACCTATCGCTGGAAGGGCGAAAACGTGTCCACCACGGAAGTGGAAAACGTCTTGCTGCAACATCCGCAGATCGCCGAAGTGGTGGCCTATGGGGTGGAGATCGAAAACACCAATGGCCGCGCCGGGATGGTTGCCATCACGCCCAGCGAGTCCCTGGCTTCACTGGATATGCGCGAGTTGCTGCAGTTCGCCCACGGCCAGTTGCCGCACTATGCGGTGCCGCTGTTCCTGCGCATCAAGGTGAAGATGGAAACCACCGGCACCTTCAAGTACCAGAAGGTCAAGCTCAAGGAAGAGGCGTTCGACCCGGAGAAGGCCGGTAATGACCCGGTCTACGCGTGGTTGCCGGGTTCGGACTGCTACGTACCGGTGACCGGTCAACTGTTGGCGCAGATCCAGGCTGGCCACTTTCGTTACTGAAAGCAGCCTTATTGATTCTGCCTATGGCCGCTTTTGACAAAAAAGCCATGACAGGTGGGAACTCCCTCGCGACACTGGGCGCCATATACAGCACCAGACAAGGAGCCCCCACATGTCAGACCAAGCCAAACAGATGACTGAAGATGAAGCCGCCGAATTTGCCGAACAGGTCTTCGACGTGGCCCGCCGCGGCGACGCAGCCATGCTCGCGGCGTTGCTGGCCAAGGGCTTGCCCGCCAACTTCCGTAACCACAATGGCGACACGTTGCTGATGCTCGCGGCCTATCACGGCCACGCCGATGCGGTGAAAGTGCTGCTGGAGTTCAAGGCCGACCCACAGATCGCCAACGACAAAAACCAATTGCCGATGGCCGGTGCGGCGTTCAAAGGCAACCTGGCGGTGGTCAAGGCGCTGATCGAGGGCGGCGCACCGGTGGACGCGGCGTCTTCCGACGGGCGCACCGCATTGATGATGGCGGCGATGTTCAACCGAGTTGAAATGGTCGAATATCTGCTCGCCCAGGGCGCCAACCCCAAGGCTGCCGATGCCCAGGGTGCCACTGCGCTGGCTGCGGCCCAGACCATGGGTGCAGTGGATACGGCGGCGCAGCTGCAGAAACTGGTGTAGGCTACGCGCCCTCGAAAACCAGCCCGTCACAGGATCGCCATCATGAAAACCGCCCTCGTCGAACTCATCAGCAAAATCAGCGCTGGCGTCATGGGGGCGGAGGAAGTGGCGCGCATCGCCGATGAAGCGGCGCAGGCCTACGCAGACCCTGCGGCGTTTCTGGCGGCCAACCCGGATATCAACTACGACGACACCTTCCCGATTCCGTTGGGGGAGTGGGTGGTGGTCGGCAGCCTGCCCGACACCGTGCTGTTCCAGGCCGATACCTATAGCGACCTGTTCGCCCAGATCGTCGCCTCGTTCGGCCCTGGTGTCGCCTTCAACCTCAAGCCCAAGCAACTGGCCAAGACCGAAGACCTCACGGCCCTCAACCGTATCCAGATCCAGATGAGCGCCCTCAGCCCTGAAGACGGTGGCTACGTGCTGCTCAACTTCAGCCAGTTGCTGGATGACGAGATCCAGGCCGTGCTGGTGTACGGCAACGACCTGCCGCGCGTGCTGGAACTGTGTGCCGAAGTGGGTATCAAGGGCGAGCCGTCTTTGGAAGCGTTGCGCATTGCCCTGCACGTCTGAAATAAAACGGAACCCTGGCCAACGCTGAACATCCTAAGCAAACAAGCACCCACTTAGGAGCGACACCATGGGTTCCACTTTTAATGGTCTGATCGGGCTGATCATCCTCGCGCTGGATATCTGGGCGATCATCAACGTGTTCAAAAGCGGCGCGAGCACGGGCGCCAAAGTGCTGTGGATCCTGCTGATCCTGTTGTTGCCGGTATTGGGCCTGATCATCTGGGCCATTGCCGGGCCGCGCGGTAACGTTCGGATCTGATCGTGCCCTTGTAGCAACTATGCAAATAGTTGCTACATCCCTTCTTATATGTGGATTTTGTGTGTCGAAATATTCGCTGCACAGAATTTTCACATCTTATCCAAGACAATTCTGCGGCTCGATCACCCAGCCAAGGCTTTAGCTTGCGGGCTATTAAAGCCCGGGCAGCGGCGTCCGTTCAGTAATTAATAGCGTTGATGCCATTGATCGGGCACCATTTGCGCCACCGCGTTAACCGCCTACCCCAGCCAGCCTGGGCGAGGGACGGACGCCACTGCATTATTTCGCAACTTAAACTTCCAATGGGTCCTGAAACGACATGGCAAACCCGGACGCCCTGAGTCAGCAGCGAGCTTCAAATCGCCTGCTGCAACCGACCGTCAAATCCCATCTGGCTTACACGCTGCTCTGCGCACTGGTCATGATGGTGATGTTCTCCCTGCTGCGCCTGGCGCTGCTGGTCTACAACCGCGAGATGATCCTCGACACACCGGCCTCGACATTCCTGGAAGCATTCGCCAACGGCCTGCGCCTGGATATCCGCCTGGTGATGTACGTGCTGGTGCCGCTGCTGCTGGCCTTGTTCAGCGTGCGGGCCATGGCGGCACGTGGGTTCTTCCGTTTGTGGCTGACCGTCGCGTCCAGCATTTGCCTGTTCCTGGGCCTGATGGAAATGGACTTCTACCGTGAGTTCCACCAGCGCCTCAATGGCCTGGTCTTCCAGTACGTGAAGGAAGACCCGAAAACCGTGATGAGCATGCTCTGGTACGGTTTCCCGGTGGTGCGCTACCTGCTGGCGTGGGCCTTGGGTACGCTGATCCTGAGCATCGCCTTCAAAGGCGCCGACCGCGCAACGCGCCCCCGTGGCCCGTTCAGCGGCGGCAGCATCGGCACGCGCCAGGTGGCCCCTTGGTACACCCGTATCGCGGTGTTTGTGGTCTGCCTGTTGATCGCCGTGGTCGCCATCCGTGGCACCTTGCGTCAGGGTCCGCCGCTGCGTTGGGGTGACGTCTACACCACCGACTCGAACTTCGCCAACCAACTGGGCCTCAATGGCACCCTGTCGTTGATTGCTGCGGCCAAGTCGCGCTTCTCCGAAGAACGTTCCAACATCTGGAAGGCCACCCTGGAGCAGCCGCTGGCCACCCAGACCGTGCGCGACATGTTGCTGTTGCCGACGTTCGAGAAGCTGGTGGATACCGACACCGCTGCCGTTCGCCGTGACTTCACGCCACCGGCCGAGAAGACCCTGCCGATCAAGAACGTCGTGGTCATCCTGATGGAAAGCTTCGCCGGTCACTCGGTGGGCGCCTTGGGCCGTCCGGGCAACATCACGCCGTACTTCGACAAACTGTCCAAGGAAGGCCTGCTGTTCGATCGCTTCTTCTCCAACGGCACCCACACCCACCAGGGTATGTTTGCCACCATGGCGTGCTTCCCAAACCTGCCGGGTTTCGAATACCTGATGCAGACGCCGGAAGGCAGCCACAAGCTGTCGGGCCTGCCGCAGCTGCTCAGCGCGCGCAAGTTTGACGACGTGTATGTCTACAACGGCGATTTCGCCTGGGACAACCAGTCGGGCTTCTTCAGCAACCAGGGCATGACCAACTTCATCGGCCGCAATGACTTCGTCAACCCGGTGTTCTCCGACCCGACGTGGGGCGTGTCCGACCAGGACATGTTCAACCGTGGCCTGGAAGAGCTGAAGACCCGTGGCGAAAGTGGCAAGCCGTTCTATGCGCTGTTGCAGACCCTGTCCAACCACACCCCGTATGCCTTGCCGACGCCTTTGCCGGTCGACAAGGTCACTGGCCGTGGCAGCCTGGACGAGCACTTGACCGCCATGCGCTACTCCGACTGGGCCCTGGGCCAGTTCTTTGAAAAGGCGCGCAAAGAGCCGTACTTCAAGGAAACCCTGTTCGTGGTGGTGGGTGACCACGGTTTTGGTAACGAGCAGCAGATTACCGAGATGGACCTGGGCCGCTTCAACGTGCCGATGCTGATGATCGCACCGGGCATCCAGGAAAAATTCGGCCAGCGTGACCACACCGTGGGCACCCAGATCGACATCGTGCCGACCATCATGGGCCGCCTCGGTGGCGAAACCCTGCAACAGTGCTGGGGCCGCGACCTGCTGAACCTGCCGGAAGGCGACAAGGGCTTCGGTGTGATCAAACCGTCGGGCAGCGACCAGACCGTGGCCTTGCTCACCGGTGACCGTGTGCTGGTACTGCCTAAGGAAATGCCGCCCAAGCTGTGGGAATACGAACTGGGTGAAAACCCTACCGGCAAAGTGATTCCTGAATCGCCGGACGAGGCTGCCCTCAAGCAGAAACTCGAGTCGTTCCTGCAGACTGCCACCAAGAGCCTGTTGGATAACACCGCAGGTGTGGTTGATGGCAAGCCGGACTAACTAACCGGCAATAAAAAAGAGGCCTCTTGGAGGCCTCTTTTTTTTTGCTCATTTTTTAATGGACGAACTGGCGTTTATATCCGGCCAAGCAACAACAGCACCAACAGAACCACCAGTACGACACCGAGGATACCCGACGGGCCATAACCCCAGTTACGGGAGTGTGGGAATACCGGCAGGCCACCGACCAGCAGGAGGATCAGGATAATGATCAGAATGAGGCTCATGGTTTATCTTCCTTATAGGCCTTCTGCAAAGACCGGTTATTTAAAGTAAGGTCCGTTTTATTTACGGACGCCTTAACAACTCGGACTCTGGCCATTCGCAGAAAATTCACTATTTTTTTAAAGCATTTCGCAAACATGCTTATTTCTTTTAGTGCGTTCCCAACTTCAGCTGCCTAGTTGAAAAAGATTGAACTTAGGCTATAGAGCGTCCTCGCACCCGGGCGCCGGTTTGCCTGAGGCATTCATCAATTGGATGGTGCGTGGGTGCAGGAAAAACCTTCGCTACACTGCCGATCACTTCTTCTGTGAACCACAAGGCAACTTCCTATGCAAAATCGCATGATGATCACTGGCGCCGGATCCGGCCTGGGTCGCGAAATCGCTCTGCGCTGGGCCCGCGAGGGTTGGCAGTTGGCCTTGTCGGACGTCAGCGAGCCCGGCCTGCAGGAAACCCTGAAGCTGGTCCGCGAGGCCGGTGGAGATGGCTTTGTGCAGCGTTGCGACGTGCGCGACTACAGCCAGCTCACGGCGTTTGCCCAGGCCTGTGAGGTCAAGCTCGGCGGCATCGATGTGATCGTCAACAATGCCGGTGTAGCCTCGGGCGGCTTTTTCGCCGAGTTGTCCCTGGAAGACTGGGACTGGCAGATCGCAATCAACCTGATGGGCGTGGTCAAGGGCTGCAAGGCCTTCCTGCCGCTGCTGGAAAAGAGCAAGGGGCGCATTATCAACATCGCGTCGATGGCGGCCCTGATGCAGGGCCCGGCCATGAGCAACTACAACGTGGCCAAGGCGGGTGTGGTGGCGTTGTCGGAAAGCCTGCTGGTGGAGCTCAAGCAACAGGAGGTGGGTGTGCACGTGGTCTGCCCCTCGTTCTTCCAGACCAACCTGCTGGACTCCTTCCGTGGGCCAACCCCTGCAATGAAAGCCCAGGTGGGCAAGTTGCTGGAAAGCTCGCCGATCTCGGCAGCCGATATCGCCGACTACATTTATCAGCAGGTGGCACAGGGCGAGTTCATGATCCTGCCCCACGAGCAGGGCCGCATGGCCTGGGCGCTGAAGCAGAAAAACCCGCAGTTGCTGTACGACGAGATGACAACCATGGCGGACAAGATGCGCGCCAAGGCGCAGGCTGCTAAAGCCTGATTGAGGTGCGGTCTGTCAGGTAAATTACCTGGCGGTGTAGGCGGGGGCTGTTTTTGTCGCAAGGCATTGATGACCCCTACCTGAGCGCGCATGGTCAAGGTCCTGTCATTGAAAAAGGACAACCGCCATGCTGGTTTTAAGCCGTGCCGTAGGCGAAGTCATCTCCATCGGCGATGACATCACGCTTCACATTCTCGAGTTGAACGGGCCCCAGGTGAAGTTTGGTGTGGAAGCACCGACCGGGGTGCACGTGCACCGTGCCGAGGTGTATCAGAAAATCCTTGAGCGCCAACGCGCCGCCAGCCATCCAGCGGCGGTGCCCAACCCCTGAAACCGTTGTCAGTCGAACAGATGCTTGGGCACATCGTGCTTGAGCATCAATTGGCACTGCTCGCTTTCAGGGTCGAATACGATCAGTGCCTGGCCTTTGGTCAACGCCTGGCGCACGCGTAATACGCGAGTTTCCAGAGGCGTTTCGTCGCCATTGTCAGTGCCGTCGCGGGTGACGAAGTCTTCGATGAGGCGCGTCAGGGTGTCGACTTCAAGTGCATCGTGGGGAATCAGCATACAAGCCTCGTGGATAGAGTCCCGGCGATCCTACTGCGCCGGGGCTCTTGTGACCAGCCGTTGCCCGCGTCAGGACTTCTGCCCGACCAGGCTGTCCACCGAAGGCACCCGTGTATCGCTCTCCATTTGTGTCTCATGTTCCAGCTGATGGCTGAACCGGTCCAGGGAGCCCTGGGCGGGCTGCGCATCGCTGGCGAACACGGGCGGGCTGAGGATGTAGGCACCCAGCAAGCGGCTCAATGCCGCCAGGCTGTCGATGTGCGTGCGCTCGTAACCATGGGTGGCATCGCAACCGAACGCCAGCAAGGCGGTGCGGATATCGTGGCCGGCCGTGACCGCCGAGTGCGCATCGCTGAAGTAATAACGGAACAGGTCACGGCGTACCGGCAGTTCGTTATCCGAGGCCAGGCGCAGCAGGTGGCGGGACAGGTGATAGTCGTAAGGCCCACCAGAATCCTGCATCGCCACGCTGACCGCATGTTCACTGGAGTGCTGGCCGGGGGCGACCGGGGCGATGTCGATGCCGACGAACTCACTCACGTCCCACGGCAAGGCGGCCGCTGCACCGCTGCCGGTTTCCTCGGTGATGGTGAACAGCGGGTGGCAGTCGATCAGCAAGGGTTCGCCGCTGTCGACGATCGCCTTGAGCGCCGCGAGCAGGGCGGCCACACCGGCTTTGTCATCCAGGTGACGGGCGCTGATATGCCCGCTCTCGGTGAATTCGGGCAGGGGGTCGAACGCCACATAGTCGCCGACGCTGATGCCTAGGGAATCACAGTCGGCGCGGGTGGCGCAGTAGGCGTCGAGGCGCAATTCCACGTGGTCCCAGCTCACCGGCATTTCATCCACGGCGGTGTTGAATGCATGCCCGGAGGCCATCAACGGCAGCACGCTGCCACGGATCACGCCGTTATCGGTAAACAGGCTGACGCGGCTGCCCTCGGCAAAGCGGCTTGACCAGCAGCCCACCGGCGCCAGGCTCAGGCGCCCGTTGTCCTTGATGGCGCGCACGGCGGCGCCGATGGTGTCCAAGTGTGCCGACACGGCGCGGTCGGGGCTGTTTTTCTGGCCCTTGAGGGTGGCGCGAATGGTGCCGCGCCGGGTCATTTCAAAAGGGATGCCCAGTTCTTCCAGGCGTTCGGCGACGTAGCGCACGATGGTATCGGTGAACCCGGTGGGGCTGGGGATGGCGAGCATTTCCAGCAGGACTTTCTGCAGGTAGGTGAGGTCGGGTTCTGGGATGGTTCGGCTCATAAAGACTCCTGTTGGCTTGTCAGGATGCAGTGCCTGTAAAGGCCTCATCGCGGGCAAGCCCGGCTCCCACAGGTGATCGCATTCCAATGTGGGAGCTGGCTTGCCTGCGATGGGGCCAGTGCAGGCACCCCACCTCTCAAGCAGTCAGCTAACTGTGGGGAAACAGCAGGTCCACAAACCGCTCAGCCGTAGGCTGCGGCTCATGGTTGGCCAGTCCGGCCCGCTCGTTGGCTTCAATAAACACGTACTCGGGTTGATCGGCGGCCGGCACCATCAGGTCCAGGCCCACCATGGGGATATCCAGCGCACGGGCGGCGCGCACGGCGGCGTCCACCAGCGTGGGGTGCAGGATCGCGGTGACGTCCTCCAGGCAGCCGCCGGTGTGCAGGTTGGCGGTGCGGCGCACGGCCAGGGTCTGGCCACGGGGCAGGATGCTGTTGTAGTCGTAACCCGCCGCGTGGAGCGTGCGCTGGGTTTCGGCGTCGAGGGGGATCTTGCTCTCGCCATCGGTGGCCGCCTGGCGGCGCCGGCTCTGGGCCTCGATCAACGCGCCGATGGAGTGGTGGCCGTCACCGGTCACCTCGGCTGGGCGGCGGATGGCGGCGGCGACCACTTCAAAACCGATCACCAGGATGCGCAGGTCCAGGCCTTCGTGGAAGCTTTCCAGCAGCACCCGGCTGTCGAACTGCCGCGCTGCCTCGATGGCCTTCTGCACCTCTTCGATACTTTGCAGGTCCACCGCAACGCCTTGGCCCTGTTCGCCGTCCAGCGGCTTGACCACGATGCGCTGGTGCTCATCGAGAAATTCCAGGTTGTCATCGGCACTGCCCGCCAACTGCTGCGACGGCAGTTTCAAACCGGCGGCCTTGAGCACCTTGTGGGTCAGGCTTTTGTCCTGGCACAGGGTCATGCTGATGGCGCTGGTCAGGTCGCTCAACGACTCACGGCAGCGCACACGGCGCCCGCCGTGACTCAGGGTGAACAGGCCAGCGTCGGCGTCATCCACTTGCACATCGATGCCACGTCGATGGGCTTCCTCGACGATGATCCGCGCATAGGGGTTGAACCCCGCCTGGGGGCCGGGGCCGAGAAACAACGGCTGGTTGATGCCGTTCTTGCGCTTGATCGCAAAGGTGGTCAGCGCACGAAAACCGAGCTTGGCGTAAAGGCTCTTGGCCTGGCGGTTATCGTGCAACACCGACAGGTCCAGGTAGCTCAGGCCCCGGCTCATGAAGTGCTCTACCAAGTGACGCACCAGCACTTCACCGACGCCTGGGCGCGTGCATTGCGGGTCGACCGCCAGGCACCACAGGCTGCAACCGTTCTCCGGGTCATGGAAGGCTTTCTGGTGATTGAGGCCCATCACGCTGCCGATCACCGTGCCGCTGTCTTCGTCTTCGGCCAGCCAGTACACCGGGCCACCTTGATGGCGCGGCGTGAGGCGCTCGGCGTCCACCGGCAACATGCCGCGCCCCTGGTACAGCTGGTTGACCGCTGCCCAATCCGCCTCGGTCTGCACCCGGCGAATACGGAAGCCGCGGAACACCCGGGTGGCCGGGCGGTAGTCGGTGAACCACAGGCGCAAGGTATCGGAGGGGTCGAGAAACAGTTGCTGAGGGTCGATCCCCAGGATCTGCTGGGGCGCGGCCACGTACAACGCGATATCCCGCTCCCCGGGCTGCTCGTTGAGCAGCTCCTGGGCCAGGCTCGCGGGGTCGGGGAAGGTGTGCCCGATCAGCAACCGGCCCCAGCCGCAATGCACGGCAATCGGTTGGTCACTTGAAGGGCTGCCATCTTCGGCGAGCCGGGCTTGCAGGCGCTCATAAGACGGCGCCTGGCCCTTGAGCAGGCGTTGGCTGTAAGCCGCTGCATGGGGTTTCATCGATCAGATTCCTTGTTCACTGAGCCACAGGTTCAGCGCCGCCAGTTGCCACAGCTTGGAGCCGCGCAGCGGAGTCAGTTGGCCTTGCGGGTCGGTGAGCAGACGGTCGAGCATCGCAGGGTTGAACAGGCCACGATCCTGGCTCGGGTCCAGCAGCAGTTCGCGTACCCAGTTCAGGGTGTCGCCCTGCAAATGCTTGAGGCCCGGCACCGGGAAGTAACCCTTTTTGCGGTCGATGACTTCACTGGGAATGACCCGGCGCGCCGCTTCTTTCAAGACCTGCTTGCCGCCGTCAGGCAGTTTGAATTTACCGGGTACGCGGGCCGACAGCTCCACCAGGCGGTAGTCCAGGAAGGGCGTTCGCGCTTCCAGGCCCCAGGCCATGGTCATGTTGTCGACGCGTTTGACCGGGTCGTCCACCAGCATCACCGTGCTGTCCAGGCGCAACGCCTTGTCGACCGCAGCGTCCGCGCCGGGCATCGCAAAATGTTCAAGTACGAAGTCGCCAGCGGCGTCATTGGCGGTCAGCCATTTAGGCGCGACGGTGGCGGCGTAGTCGTCGTAGCTGCGATCAAAGAATGCATCGCGATAAGCGGCGTAGGGGTCGCTGGCACCGTCCACCTGCGGGTACCAGTGGTAACCGGCGAACAGCTCATCGGCGCCCTGGCCGCTCTGCACCACCTTGCAGTGCTTGGCCACTTCCCGCGACAGCAGGTAGAACGCGATACAGTCATGACTGACCATCGGCTCGCTCATGGCGCGGAAGGCAGCTGGCAGTTGCTCGATGATCTCGCTTTCGGCAATCCGCAACTGATGATGGCGCGTGCCGTAGTGCTTGGCGATCAGGTCTGAATACTGGAACTCGTCGCCGCGTTCGCCACCGGCGTCTTCAAAGCCGATGGAGAAGGTCGACAGGTCTTCCACGCCGACTTCGCGCAACAGGCCGACGAGCATGCTCGAGTCCACACCACCGGACAGCAGCACGCCGACATCCACCGCCGCACGTTGGCGGATGGCCACAGCTTCGCGGGTACTGTCCAGCACGCGGTCGGTCCAGTCTTCCAGCGTCAGGTGTTTTTCGTCCTCACGCGGGCCGTAAGGCAGGGTCCACCAGGTTTTCTGCTCGGTCTTGCCGCTGGCGTCGATGCGCATCCAGCTGGCCGGTGGCAGTTTTTCAATGCCCGCCAGCAGGGTGCGCGGGGCCGGCACCACGGCGTGGAAGTTCAGGTAATGGTTCAGCGCCACGGGGTCGAGGATCGGGTTGATGTCGCCGCCCTTGAGCAATGCCGGCAACGCCGAGGCAAAACGCAGGCGCTGGCCGGTGCGCGACAGGTACAGCGGCTTCACGCCGAGACGGTCACGGGCGATGAACAGGCGCTGGGTGTCACGCTCCCAGATGGCAAAGGCAAACATGCCGTTGAGCTTGGGCAGCAGGGCTTCGCCCCAGGCGTGATACCCCTTGAGCAGCACCTCGGTGTCGCCACCGGAATAGAAGGCGTAGCCCAGGGCTTCCAGCTCTTCTCTCAATTCCGGGAAGTTGTAGATGGCGCCGTTGAAGGCCAGGGACAGGCCCAGGTGGGCGTCGACCATCGGTTGGGCCGAGCCGTCCGACAGGTCCATGATTTTCAGGCGTCGGTGGCCCAGGGCAATCGGCCCTTGGGCGTGGAAGCCCCAGGCGTCGGGGCCACGGGGGGCCAAATGATGGGTGATGCGCTCAATCGCAGCCAGGTCGGCCGGTTGGGCATCGAAACGTAATTCTCCAGCTAATCCGCACATAAATTCCTTACCGGTTTTTCCGTTGGGGAGGGGTCAACACTCAATACGCCCCGAAGGGCGCGTACCCAGAAACTGACCCAGTGCTATCCGTGGAGTTTTAGACCGATAAGTTATAAGGCAAATAGCCGTAACCTCCTGTTGGTCGGTCTTTGTCTGGCGGGGGCTGCGGCGACATGGCGGTAAATAACGCCAGTTAGCATGGAAAATCCGGGTTGATCGGCTGGCTCAATGCGGGGTTATTCGAATCTGTTTTCCGGCACTTCGCGCTTATCTTGATCCACCATTATTCAACGCAAAGGAAGACGTTGCTGATGGCGCATAAACGCGAATCACGGGATGCCGAAAACACCGTGAGCCCGGCTGAAATGGAAGCCGCCCTGTTGGAGATGACCGGTGACCTGGGCAAGGCACGAGTGCTGCAAGCCACCCTCCCACAATGGCTGCTGGGGGCCAGACCCACGACGTTGCAGGCGATCAAACGCACCCATCGGGACGGGCGGGAGACGTACCAGCGGGCGCAGAACGTGTTTGAACGCCTGCAGCCGCTCGATAGTTTTTGCATCAAGCAGCTGCAAGCCTTTTTGGTGAGCAAGGGTGTGACTGGCGTGGATGTAGAACGTGACAAGCTGGAGCTGCCCAAACGCAGCTTGTCGGGCGTTGGCGCAGACCTGGGTGGCGCCCTGCAAACCACTGTTACCCTTGAAACACTGAGCCTGGTGCAGGCGGCCATGCGCAATTTTTCCGAGGACCAGGCTCAACCTGGCGGCCTGTCGGCTTCGGCGCTGTTGCGCAGTGCGGCTACCGGGCAGGCGATCGTCGGTATGACGGTGAACGAGTTTGTCGGGTATTGCCGTGAGCTGGATCTTGGCTGTGCGTACCAGGCCCATATACGCAGCGTTTTTAACCTGCGCGATCCGGGCGCCATCACCCCGGGTTTCAACCCGGTTGCCTTGGACCTTGGCGAGTCTAAATGCCTTGATCTGCAGATTGACCTGCACATCGCCTATGCCAAGGGGTATCTCAGCGAGCCGACTTACGCCTGGTTGCTCAACGTGATCAAGGCTGACCAGCCGGCAGATGAGTCGCTGCATGCGATGCCGGAGGGTGAGTCGTGGGTCTGGCAAGGCCTGAATATTGATGGTGCCTGCCTCTGGAGTGTCATGCTGTTCAGCGCAGAGCCTTACGGCCAGTTACCCGTCAAGGGGTTTGTGGTCTACATGCCCAACGAGCCGCTGCGACCGTGGTACGAATACGCGCGTCTGGAGGACTTCACGTCCTATCTGAGCCTGATGTTACGGGCGCAGTCTTATCGAAAGGCATTGGGTGCTTATCTGGACGAGTCTGAGCGCCTGGCGTTTTTCCAGCGCTACGAGGAGAAGCATCAGGTTGGCCCTTTGCGGGTGATTCCGGTGCAGGTACGCGTATCGGAGTTTCAGTTTCAGGCCTGTCTCGGCAAGCTCCAGCTCGACGCGCAGGTGCTGGCTGTGCCCAAGGCACAAGTGGACGAAGACGCCTGGCAGCGACGCTTGCAAGCGTATCTGGACATCGGGCTGAACCTGCTCAACGTCGCCGGGTTCGTGGTCCCGGTACTCGGCCAGTTGATGATGGGCGTGGCGATCGGTCAACTGCTAGGCGAGGTGTTTGAAGGGGTTGAGGATTGGGCCCACAGTGACAAGGACGAAGCGCTCGGACACCTGTTCAACGTGGTGGAAAATATCGCAGGCATGCTGCTGTTTGCTGCCGGCGGAAAAGTGGTCGGCACCCTCAAGCGCCAGCTCACGGGCTCTTCGCAGTTTTTTGAAAAAGTCGAGCCCATCGCTCTGCAGGATCAGCGCCAGAGGCTGTGGCGCTCACGGCTGGCGCCCTACAGCCAGCCTTCGGAGATTTTCCAGCGGGGCTGGCGGGCCGACGCAAGGGGCATTTATCAGGTCAACGGGAATGCTTACGTCAATATCGACGGGGCGCTTTATGCGATCAGCTTCGACCCAACCATGGGCAAGTGGCGTGCGCTGCACCCGCGACGGCCCACCGCCTGGCGCCCGCCGTTGGAGCATAACGGGCAGGGTGGCTGGCAGCACGTATTCGAGCGCCCGCGAAATTGGCATTCGCCCCTGTACAACCTGGGGCGAATCGACCCGGCGCTGATCGCGATGCCGACAGATCAATTGAACAACCTCGCGACCATCACCGAGCTGGAACTGGCCGATGTGCAACATCTTGCCACGGAGCATGAAGCGTTGCCCGAGCGGGTTCAAAACGCCGTGGCGCGCTTGCGCCTGCACCATAAAATCGGCGAGTTGCGCTACGGTCTAGAGCATAACGTGCACCCCGACGCTTCGACCGCTCGCGCGCAAATGCTTGCTTTGCCTTTGATGCCAGGATGGCCTCAGGGGCGTTTTTTTGAAGTGCTCGACGAGCAGAACAACTTGCTCGAAAGCCTGTCGCACCTTGCCCCTCTGGACTATGAGGACATGAGCATTCATATCACCGAGCAACAGGTCAGGGATGGCCAGGTGATGGAGGTGTTGTTGCAAGCCCTCAGCGCTGAAGAGCGTACTCACTTGCTGGGGGAAACGGTTGAGCTGGAGCAGGCACCTGCGCTGCTTCGCAAACGGCTGCTGGAGACGGTCGACACCCGGCATGCGGCGGTGCACCGTCGCCTGTATGAGGATTACGAAGGCATTGCCCGCGGTGAACTGGTGCCCTTGGTCGCGCGGTTTCCCCAGTTGCCACGTCGAGTGGCCTGGGAGCTGGCCACCAACGCCCGCACGGTGGATCGCAAGATCCTGCGCGAGAGTGGGCGCGTGCCGTTGCACCTGGCCCGCAAGACCCAGCTTGCCCTGGACCAGTTACACGAGGACCAGGCGCTGATGGGGTTGTATTGGCCATCGCTGGCCAACGAGGGGACGCGCCGTATTGCGCTGGGTACCCTTGAGCGTTTGCAGGGCTGGCCGCAGGACTTGGCGTTCCAGGTGCGTGAGGGGCGCTTGGACGGGCGCTTGCTTGACCAGGTGGGGCCTGCCGACGCGTCCGTGCGACGCACCATTGTCCAGTCTGCCGAAGGGTTCCAGGCTTTTGACGATCAGGGGCACGACTTGGACGCGTTGGCCAGCGGCCCGGATGGGTTGTACCAGGCAATCGTGGACTGCCTGTCGCGTTCCCAGCGCGCCACCTTGCGGCTGGTGGGCACCCAGACTGGCAGCCGTTTACGCGGCCAGTTGAGGTTCAAGTCCCAGGATGAAAGGTACCGCGTGAAGGGCTACCTGTGGCCCGAGCGGGGCATGCCTGAAGCGGCGCCGTCATCGTGTGTCCAGGCGCAGGTAGGCCCACCTGCAACGCATCCGCCGGCGCTGGTGCACAAGCTGAAAAAGCTGTACCCGCTGTTGAGCGACCTGGAGATCTCCCGGCTTATCGAAGGCGCGGGCCACGATCACTTGTCCAGGGCGACGAAGGTGGAAGCCCTTGAACATGATTTTTCGTCACTACGCCGTGCGCTGAAAACCTGGAGTCATCAGAAGCCAGCGGGTAACGCCGAGGCCATTGCGCCGTGGGACCACCATCTCAGCCGGCGGCAGGCCACGAAATTGATCGAGCAATGCTGGCGGCACATGATCGTGGCGCGTGACGAGCGCGGCCTGCGCGTGCCGAGCCTGGAACTCGACGGCATGCTGTTGGGAGGCTTGCCCACGTTGCCGTCGAACATTCAATTCGATCATGTTCAGCGCTTATCCCTGCGAAACATGCGCCTGGACGATGGCGTTGCTTATTTTCTCAAGCACTTCAATGGCTTGCACACCCTCGACCTGACGCAGAATCACATCACCCGACTGCCCGAGGTACTCGGTCATATGCCGCAGCTCACGCGCCTGCACATGGCAAACAACCAGCTGCAATTGACCGAACACAGCCTTCGCAAGCTGGCTGAATTGCGCAACCTGCGCTCGCTGAACCTGAGTGACAACCCGCTGCTGGATGTACCGCACGTGGGCAAAATGCTTGATCTGCGCGAGCTGCTGTTGCGCAACTGCAAGCTCAGTGACTTTCCTGAGGAATGCGCTCGGTTACCGTGGCTTGAACAGGTGGATTTGCGCCAGAACGAAATCAAGGTATTGCCTGACTGGCTGTTCAACATGCCCCGACGGTTTACCAGCGTGTTCAATTTGCGCCTCAACCCGTTGTCATTCGCCAGCCAGCGGGCGCTCAAGAATTATCGACGTTCTATTGGCACGGGCATGGGGTTTCTAGAGGACGACCTTGCACGCCTGAGTGAGCAGAAAGCCCGCGAGCTATGGCTGTGTGAGAGGGGCGTGAGCGATCACGCTGAAAAGGACCGAGTGTGGCGAGGGCTTGTGGACGAGCCGGGTTCCGACGGTTTGTTCAAGTTGCTCGCGGAATTGGGCGGCACCGCCGATGCGCGCTTTGTGCGTGAAGACCTCGATCGGCGCGTGTGGCGTGTCTTGATGGCGGCCGCCAACGACGAGGATTTACGCGAGGAGGTGTTCCAGCGTGCCGCGACACCGCTGCGTTGTGATGACGCGGCGGCCAGCAGTTTCAGCGCCCTGGAGGTCCTCACGGAGATCAGCGACGCCACGCGCTTGATCGAAGGGCGGGTGCTGACCGCCAAACCGCTATTGAAGCTTGCCCGGGGCTTGTTTCGACTGGACCAGTTGGAAAACATCGCACGGCGTCACAGCGACAGTAACCCCGCGGTGGACCCACTGGAAGTCAGCCTCGCGTACCGTACCGGGCTGGTTGATCGCTTCCACCTGCCCGGCCAACCCTTGCACATGCGCTTTGCACGCCTGGGCGGTGTGACGCCTAGCGCGCTGGACGCTGCCGAGGCACAGGTCAAGGCGGCGGAGCTGTCACCCAGCCTGTTGAATTACCTGGTGGAATTGCCATTCTGGAATGACTACCTCAAGCGTACCTTCAACAGCCGATTCGAGCGTTTGAATGAGCCCTATAGCCAGCGCGTGAACACCGTGTTCGACCAAAGCCTGACGTTGAGTGACGTCGATTATCGTGACCAGATGAACCTGATCCTGGGCGAGCAGGAACAGGCGCAAGCGGCGGAAATCCGGCGCCTGAGCGAGGATGCCTTGCGCTTTGATGAGCTGGGTATCTGTCCGCTGGCCTGAAGACAATCAGCCCGTCTTCCCACGGATCAACGCACGCACGGCAAAGCGGTTCGGATGACAGGCCTCGGCGACACTGGCGGCCACGGGCAGCGGTTCGTCATTGATCCAGGCTGCCAGCAACTCGCCGCACAACGGCGCGGTGATCAGGCCGCGTGAGCCGTGACCGCTGTTGACATACAGCCCGTCGAGCCAGGGGCAGGGCGTGTCCGGTACTTGCCGGGCGTCCTTGCGCAGCACGCCGTAGGCCTGGTCAAACGCCTCGCGATCCGCCAGCGGGCCGACGATGGGCAAGTAGTCCGGGCTGGTGCAGCGAAAGGCGGCACGGCCCTGCAGGATCGTCGGGTCCAGCGTTTCGGCCTGCAGGCGCTCGGCCAAGTCTGCCGAGATGTCCTGGAGCAACGCCAGGTTGCCGGCGTGCTCGGCGGCCGTGGGCGTGAGGTCATCGCTCTTGAAGTCGAAGCTGGCGCCCAGCGTGTGCTCGCCCAGGCGCGGCGGTGCCACATAACCCTCGGCACACACCACCGTGGTGAGCGCTGCGCTGTCAGCGGTTTGCGGCAGGCGGGTGATCTGCCCACGAATGCGCTTGAGGGGCAGGTCGGCAAATCGCTGGACCTCGGCGGCGCCGGCCAGTACCACCACGGCGGCGCTGGCCAACAGGCGATCACCGTCCCAGGCTTGCCAGTGGTCATCGACTTTGCGCAGGTCGAGTACCTCATGGTGCGGCAGCACGCTGATACCGGGCTGACCGGCTTGCCATTCACACAGCGCGGGCGGGTGCACCCAACCGCCTTCGGGGAAGAACAGGCCGCCGTGCGCCAGGACGATACCGGCTTTGGCCTGGGCCTGCTCGCGGTCGAGCAGGTGCAACAGGTCGGGTGCGAATGCCTCGGCAAGTTGGGCCTGGCGCTGGCCTTCCTTGGCATCGAACGCCAGTTGCAGCACGCCGCAGCCATCCCAGTCCACACCGCGGTGCAGGTGTTCCAGCAGGCGACGGGTATAGCCGAAGCCCGCGACGATCAGCTGCGACAGCGCCGTGCCGTGGGCTGACAGCTTGAGGTACAGCACGCCCTGCGGGTTGCCCGACGCTTCCTGGGCCAATGCCGGGTGGCGCTCCAAAATGCTTACCCGCCAACCACGTGCTGCCAGGCTGGCGGCACTGGCGCAACCGGCCAGGCCCCCGCCGATGACCATCGCATGGCGTTCGCCTTGGGGCGCAGGCGGTCGTGCGAACCACGGCTTGGCCTGCGCAGGCGCTGGAGTATCGGCCGGCCAGCCGAGGAATTCGCCGCGCAGGATCTCCCACTTGTGGCCGATGCCCGGCGTGCGCTTCATTTTGAAACCGGCAGCGTTGATCAAGCGGCGAACCCAGCCGGTGCTGGTGAAGGTGCTGATGGTCGAGCCGGGGGCTGCGAGGCGCGCCAGTTCGGCAAACAGCTCGGCGGTCCACATCTCGGGGTTTTTGGCTGGGGCGAAACCATCGAGAAACCAAGCGTCGATGTGCGCGTCCAGTTGCGGCAATTGCTCCAGCACGTCGCCGATCAACAGGGTCAGGGTCACGCGGCCGTTATCCAGCACCAGGCGTTGGAAGCCTTGGTGAATGGCAATGTACTGCGCCAGCAATTGCTCGGCGAAGGGTTGCAGCTCGGGCCAGAGGGCGAGGGCGCGTTGCAGGTCGGAATGGCTCAGCGGGTATTTTTCAACGCTGACAAAATGCAGGCGCGCGCCGGCCACCGCGTGTTGCTCAAACAACTGCCAGGCACACAGGAAATTCAACCCGGTGCCGAACCCCGTTTCACCAATCACCAGCCTCCCGCCCACCGGCAAGGCGGCAAAGCGCTCCTGCAAGCGGTTCTGTTCAAGGAACACATAGCGGGTTTCTTCAAGGCCCGACTGGTCGGAGAAGTACACGTCGTCAAACACCCGCGAGTGCGGGCGGCCTTGTTCGTCCCAGTCGAGCTGGGCGTGGTTGATGGGGTTCATGGGCGGCTCGGCAAAATCAAGGCGGCCATTCTAGCTGATCAATGGGCTTTGAATTGACCCACGGCAAGCGAGGGTGGAATTTCCTCCCGCGTGTTGTTGCCCAATCCGCTAGTCTTGATCCATCTTCACACGGAGCTGCCCATGTTCGAATCCGCCGAAATCGGTCACGCCATCGACAAAGACACCTACGACGCCGAAGTGCCGGCGCTGCGCGAAGCCCTGCTGGAAGTGCAGTACGAGCTGCAACAGCAGAAGCGCTTCCCGGTGATCATCCTGATCAACGGCATCGAAGGCGCCGGCAAGGGCGAGACCGTCAAGCTGCTCAATGAATGGATGGACCCGCGCCTGATCGAGGTGCGCACCTTCGACCAGCAGACCGACGAAGAATTGGCCCGCCCACCGGCGTGGCGCTATTGGCGACAGCTGCCGGCGAAAGGGCGCATGGGCATCTTTTTCGGCAATTGGTACAGCCAGATGCTGCAAGGCCGGGTGCACGGGCAGATCAAGGACGCACGCCTGGACCAGGCCATTGCCGGCGCCGAACGCCTGGAAAAAATGCTCTGCGATGAAGGCGCGCTGATCTTCAAGTTCTGGTTCCACCTGTCCAAGAAACAGATGAAGGCACGGCTCAAGGCCCTGGCCGACGACCCGCTGCACAGCTGGCGCATCAGCCCGCTGGATTGGCAGCAATCAGAAACCTACGACAAGTTCGTGCACTTCGGTGAGCGCATCCTGCGCCGCACCAGCCGCGACTACGCGCCCTGGCATGTCATCGAAGGGGTGGACGCCCATTACCGCGGGCTCACCGTGGGCAAGCTGCTGCTGGAGGGCCTGCAGAATGCCCTCAAGCTGCCCAAGGGCAAGGCCAGCGGCATGAACCCGGCGCCGCTGATTGCGTCGGTGGACAAAAAGAGCCTGCTCGACAGCCTGGACATGACCCTGCGCCTGGAGAAGGACGACTACGAAGAACAGCTGATCACCGAGCAGGCGCGCTTCTCTGGCCTGATGCGCGACAAGCGCATGCGCAAGCACGCTTTGGTCACCGTGTTCGAAGGCAACGACGCGGCGGGCAAGGGCGGGGCGATTCGCCGAGTGGCGGCGGCGCTGGACCCGCGCCAGTACCACATCGTGCCGATTGCTGCGCCGAGTGAAGACGAGCGTGCCCAGCCTTACTTGTGGCGGTTCTGGCAGAAAATTCCGGCGCGGGGCATGTTTACTGTGTTCGACCGCTCCTGGTACGGCCGCGTGCTGGTGGAGCGCATCGAAGGCTTCTGCACCCCGGCCGACTGGATGCGCGCCTATGGCGAGATCAACGACTTCGAGGAGCAACTACGCGATGCCGGGGTGATCGTGGTCAAGTTCTGGCTGGCCATCGACAAGGACACCCAACTGGAACGTTTCCAGGCTCGCGAGGAGATTCCGTTCAAGCGCTTCAAGATCACCGAAGACGACTGGCGCAACCGCGACAAATGGGACGACTACCGCGCGGCCGTCGGCGACATGGTCGACCGCACCAGCACCGAAGTGGCGCCCTGGACCCTGGTGGAGGCCAACGATAAGCGCTGGGCGCGGGTCAAGGTCTTGCGCACCATCAACCTGGCGCTGGAAGAGGCGTTCGCCAAATCCGACAAGCACGACAAGAAGAAAAAGAAATAACCCGTGGCCCGTCATCATGGGTTTGCATATCCGGGGTGAATGATCGTCGCGGTTGCCGGGAGCGGGATCTATCCTCGATCCATCTCCTGACAACCACAAGATCGAGGTAGCCCATGCGTGAAGTAGTGATCGTCGACAGCGTGCGAACCGGCCTGGCCAAGTCCTTTCGCGGCAAGTTCAACCAGACACGCCCGGATGACATGGCGGCCCATTGCGTCAACGCGTTGCTCACCCGCAACGGCATTGACCCGGCGACGGTGGAGGACTGCATCGTGGGTGCCGGCTCCAACGAAGGCGCCCAGGGCTACAACATCGGGCGCAACGTGGCGGTGCTCTCGCAATTGGGCACCGGTACGGCCGGGATGACCCTCAATCGTTTCTGCTCTTCGGGGCTGCAAGCGATTGCCATTGCGGCCAACCAGATTGCCTCGGGGTGCAGCGATATCATCGTTGCCGGCGGTGTGGAATCCATCAGCCTGACCATGAAAAGCGTCAACACCGATAACCTGATCAACCCGCTGCTTAAAGAGCAGGTGCCGGGTATCTACTTCCCCATGGGCCAGACCGCCGAGATTGTCGCGCGCCGCTACAACGTCAGCCGCGAAGAGCAGGACCTGTACGCCCTGCAAAGCCAGCAGCGCACGGCCCAGGCCCAGGCCGATGGCTTGTTCAACGATGAAATCGTGCCCATGGCCGTCAAGTACAAGGTCGAGGACAAGAACACCGGCGCCGTGCAAGTGCTCGACGGCGTGGTGGATCGCGATGACTGCAACCGCCCCGACACCACCCTGGCCAATCTGCAAAGCCTGAAGCCGGTGTTTGCCGAAGATGGCTCGGTGACGGCGGGCAACTCGTCGCAGCTCTCCGACGGTGCGTCCATGACGCTGGTGATGAGCCTGGAGAAAGCCCTGGCCCTGGGGCTCAAGCCCAAGGCGTTTTTCCGCGGCTTTACCGTGGCCGGCTGTGAGCCGGACGAGATGGGTATCGGTCCGGTGTTTTCGGTGCCCAAGCTGCTCAAGGCCAAGGGCTTGCAGGTGGCGGACATCGACCTGTGGGAACTCAACGAAGCGTTTGCGTCCCAGTGCCTGTATGCGCGTAACCGCCTGGAGATCGACAACGCCAAGTACAACGTCAACGGCGGCTCGATCTCCATCGGCCACCCGTTCGGCATGACCGGTTCGCGGCAGGTGGGGCACCTGGTGCGTGAGCTGCAGCGACGTAACCTGCGCTACGGCATCGTCACCATGTGCGTGGGCGGCGGCATGGGCGCGACCGGATTGTTCGAAGCGGTGCGTTGATCCGTTCCTGACGAAACCGGATCAAATTGTGGGAGCTGGCTTGCCTGCGATAGCGGAGTGTCAGACCAGAATACGTTGGCTTCAAACCGCTATCGCAGGCAAGCCAGCTCCCACATTTGATTTGCGTAATGCTGAAAAAAACGCTCGCCAGCGCCCCCCTTAGTCCCCCTAGAATGCCCCTTCCACTTCCTCTGGCATCTGGGGCATTCATGCACATCTCTTCCGGCCGCTGGGTCTACGGCTTTTGCTTGACCCTGCTGACCGCACTGCTCTGGGGCATCCTCCCGGTGAAACTCAAACAGGTCCTGCAGGTGATGGACCCGATCACCGTGACCTGGTTTCGCCTGATCGTCGCTGGCAGTTGCCTGTTCATCTACCTGGCGCTCACCAAACGCCTGCCCAGCCGCAAGGTGCTCGGGCCCAGAGGCGGTTGGCTGGTGGGCATGGCGGTGTGCGGCCTGGTGGGCAACTACGTGCTGTACCTGGTAGGCCTGAAAATGCTCAGCCCTGGCACGGCGCAGCTGGTGGTGCAGATGGGGCCGATCTTCCTGATGATCGCCAGTGTCTTTGTGTTCAAGGAGCGTTTCAGCCTGGGGCAAGTGGCGGGTCTGGTAGTGCTGGTCGTGGGCTTCGGCCTGTTCTTCAACCAGCGCTTGGAGGAAATGCTGACGTCGCTGGGCACCTACACTGCCGGTGTGTTGACCATCCTGCTCGCCACCACCATCTGGGTGTTCTACGCCCTGGGCCAGAAGCAATTGCTGACGGTGTGGAATTCGCTGCAGGTGATGATGGTGATCTACCTGTCGTGCGCCGTGTTGCTCACGCCCTGGGCCCACCCTCTGGAAGCCCTGGACCTCAGCCCGCTGCAAGGCTGGCTGTTGCTGGCGTGTTGCATGAATACCCTGGTGGCCTATGGCGCATTCGCCGAAGCGCTGGCCCACTGGGAAGCCTCGCGGGTGAGCGCCACCCTGGCCCTTACGCCGTTGGTGACCTTTGTCGCCGTGGCGCTGGCCGCCTGGCTGTGGCCGGACTTTGTGCAGGCCGAAGAGATCAACGCCCTGGGCTATGCCGGGGCGTTGGTGGTGATGCTGGGGTCAGCGACCGTGGCGCTGGCACCGTCGCTGATTGCCGGGCTCAAGGCCCGGCGTGTGCGCATGGCGTCTTAATTGCCCAGCATGTTTTCCGGGCGTACCCACTGGTCGAACTCTTCGTCCGTGAGGTAGCCCAGCTCCAGGGCGGCTTCGCGCAGCGTCAGGCCCTCGGCATAGGCTTTCTTGGCAATCTCTGCCGACTTGTCATAGCCGATATGCGGGTTGAGCGCAGTCACAAGCATCAGCCCGCGCTCCAGGTGTTCGGCCATCTGCCCAGCGTCGGGCTCAAGCCCGGCCACGCAATGCTCCTGGAAGTTATTGCAACCGTCCGCCAGCAGGCGGATCGATTCCAGCAGGTTGTGGATGATCACCGGCTTGTACACGTTCAGCTGCAAATGCCCCTGGCTGGCGGCCATGCCGATGGTCACGTCGTTACCCAGCACTTGGCAGGCCAGCATCGACAGTGCTTCGCATTGGGTAGGGTTGACCTTGCCCGGCATGATCGAGCTGCCCGGTTCGTTGGCCGGCAATTTCACTTCGGCCAGCCCCGCGCGTGGCCCGGAGCCCAGCAGGCGCAGGTCATTGGCGATTTTCATCAGGGCCACCGCCAGGGTTTTCAGCGCGCCGTGCAGGGTCACCAGGGGTTCGTGGCCGGAGAGGGCGGCGAACTTGTTCGGCGCCGTGACGAACGGAAAGCCTGACAACGCAGCCAATTCGGAGGCAATGGCCTCGCCAAACCCGTGGGGCGCATTGAGCCCGGTGCCCACGGCGGTGCCACCCTGGGCCAGTTCGCACACGGCGGGCAGGGCGCTGCGGATCGCGCGTTCGGCGTAATCAAGTTGGGCAATAAAGGCTGAGAGTTCCTGGCCGAAGGTGATGGGCGTGGCGTCCATCATGTGGGTGCGGCCGGTTTTCACCAGGGTCATATGGCGCGCGGCCAGCTCGGCCAGGCCACCGGAAAGCGTGGCGATGGCCGGCAGCAAGCGCTGATGCACGGCCTGCACGGCGGCAATGCTCATGGCCGTCGGGAAGCAGTCGTTGGAGCTTTGCGAGCGGTTCACATGATCGTTAGGGTGCACCGGGCTCTTGCCGCCACGGGTCTTGCCCGACAGCTCGTTGGCGCGGCCGGCGATTACTTCGTTGGCGTTCATGTTGCTCTGGGTGCCGCTGCCGGTCTGCCACACCACCAGGGGGAACTGGTCGTCATGCTGGCCTGCGAGCACTTCATCGGCGGCCTGTTCGATCAGGCGGGCGATGTCGGCGGGCAGGTCGCCGTTGCGGTCGTTGACCCGTGCGGCGGCTTTCTTGATCAGGGCCAGGGCGTGCAATACCGCCAGGGGCATGCGCTGTTCGCCGATGGCGAAATTCACCAGCGAACGTTGGGTCTGGGCGCCCCAGTAAGCGTCATCCGGGACATGGACTTCTCCCAGGCTGTCGGTTTCGATACGGCTCATCGGGCACACTCCTTCAGGTCTGTTTGCGCAGTTTAGGCCGTGATCGACCGGGTGGGTTCCCTAAAAGACTTTTCATCGGGCAATCCAGGCCCGACAAGGCTCGGGGTTGAGCCATAAGGTTTTTTAGGCGCAGAATGGGCGCCCTTGGGGTCTTACCTCGCCTGCTAGAAAAGGAAACTCGATGACTCGTCTTCGTGCCATCTGTACCGCGGTTGCTCTGGTTTGCGCCAGCGGCCAGGTTTTTGCCGATACTGCCAGCCACAACGCCAGTGCCGAAGCCTTCCTTACCCTGGCCCATGCCGACAAGCTGGGTACCCCGGTGTACATGCAAGTGCAGCAAATGTTCGCCCAGCGTTTCGAACAAACCAAGGCGCCTGCCGCCAAGCAGTCCGTGCTGGACAGCTACCAGGCCAAGGCCAACGCCGCGCTGGACCAGGCCATTGGCTGGCCGAAGCTGAAGCCGGACATGGTCAAGCTCTACACCAGCAACTTCAGCGAATCCGAGCTCAAGGACCTGGTTGCCTTCTACCAGTCGCCACTGGGCAAGAAAGTCCTGGAAAAAATGCCGCAGCTGACTCAACAGTCGGCCCAGATGACCCAGGCCAAGCTGGAAAGCGCCGTGCCGGTGGTGAACAAACTGCTGGAAGACATGACCAACGAGCTGACGCCTAAAGCCGCCGCTCCGGCCAAGAAGAAGTAAGCAGGAATGACCATGCAACAGCGTATCGAAACGGCGCTTGCCGCCCTGGGCACCGACCACTTGAGCGTGCTGGACGAAAGCCACATGCACAGCCGTGGGTTGCAGACCCACTTCAAGGCCGTGCTGGTCAGCTCGCAGTTCGAGGGGCTCAACCGCGTCAAGCGCCACCAGAAGGTCTACGCCACCCTGGGTGACCTGATGAGCGAGTTTCATGCGCTGGCGCTGCATACCTACACGCCTGAAGAATGGGCGAAAATCGACGCAGCCCCGGCCTCGCCGACCTGCGCCGGCGGTAGCAAGCACTGATCTGTAGGCGCCCGCTTGCGGGCGATCCTCACACCTCGGTGTGTCAGGTTCACCGCAAACGCTGGCAAGCCAGCTCCTACAGAGAGCGATGTTTTGTTAGAATCCGCAACGCGCCGCTTAGCCGGCGCGTTTTTTTTGCATCCGGTTCACCCCTTACGAGGGTAGCCACCTGGAGAGAACACCCATGACTCAACCGATTGTCGTGGCGGCACTGTATAAGTTCGTCACCCTCGAAGATTACGTTGCCCTGCGCGAGCCACTGTTGCAGGCGATGGTCGATAACGGCATCAAAGGCACCTTGCTGATCGCCGAAGAAGGCATCAATGGTACCGTTTCCGGCAGCCGCGAAGGCATTGATGGCCTGATCGCGTGGCTCAAGACCGACCCGCGCATGGTCGACATCGACCACAAGGAATCCTACTGCGACGAGCAGCCGTTCTACCGCACCAAGGTCAAGCTCAAGAAAGAGATCGTGACCCTGGGCGTCGAAGGCGTGGACCCGAACAAAAAGGTCGGCACCTACGTCGACCCGCAGGACTGGAACGCGCTGATCAGCGACCCGGAAGTGCTGCTGATCGACACCCGTAACGACTACGAAGTGTCCATCGGCACCTTTGAAGGTGCAATCGACCCGAAAACCACCAGTTTTCGCGAATTTCCCGACTATATCAAAGCCAACTTCGACCCGGCCAAGCACAAGAAGGTCGCCATGTTCTGCACCGGTGGCATCCGTTGCGAAAAGGCATCGAGCTACATGCTCAGCGAAGGCTTCGATGAGGTCTACCACCTCAAGGGTGGCATCCTGAAGTACCTGGAAGAGGTGCCGCAGGAAGAAACCAAATGGCAGGGCGACTGCTTTGTGTTCGACAACCGTGTGACCGTGCGCCACGACTTGAGCGAAGGCGACTACGATCAATGTCATGCCTGCCGCACACCGGTGAGCGTCGAAGACCGTGCGTCCGAGCACTATGTGGCGGGCATCAGTTGCCCGCATTGCTGGGATAAGCTGCCGGAGAAGACCCGTCGCAGCGCGATTGACCGGCAAAAGCAGATTGAGCTGGCCAAGGCCCGCAATATGCCGCACCCGATTGGCTTCAACTATAAGCAATCATCTTCCGAGGCCTGACCCATGCCCGCGCGCCTGCTCTATGTGATGGACCCGATGTGTTCCTGGTGCTGGGGTTTTGCCCCGGTGGCCGAGGCGTTGGTGGAGCAGGCCCAGGCGGCCGGCGTTGAGCTGCACCTGGTGGTGGGCGGCTTGCGCACCGGCAGTGGTGCGGCGCTGGAGCCGACCACTCGGCGCTACATCCTCGAACACTGGCAGGCGGTCACCGAGGCCACCGGCCAGCCGTTCAAACGCGAAGGCGCGCTGCCTGACGGTTTTGTGTACGACACCGAGCCTGCCTGCCGCGCGATCGTCACCGCACGCAGCCTCGCGCCGGATTGTGCATGGAAGCTGCTGGGGCTGATCCAGCGGGCGTTTTATGTCGAGGGCCGTGACGTGACCCTCGCCAGCGTGCTGGTGGAGTTGGCCGAAGAGGCGGGCATTCCGCGTATCGAATTTGCCGGCGCCTTCGACCGCGCCGAGCAGCATGCCGCCACGGCCGCCGACTTCACCTGGGTGCAGGACCTGGGCATTGCCGGTTTCCCGACGCTGCTGGCCGAACGCAATGGCCAGTTGGCCTTGCTGACCAACGGCTACCAACCGTTGTCCGAGCTGTCGCCGCTGCTGGGCCGATGGCTGGAGCGAGCAGCCTGTGCATGACCAGCCTGACCTCACTGAGCAGCCCAAACGCACTGATCGCCTGACCTGGGCGGAAATTCGCCGCCTGGCCCTGCGTCACAAGAAATCCCTGTGGATCGCCAATGGCGTCGCCGTGCTGGCGACCCTGTGCAGCGTGCCCATCCCCCTGCTATTGCCGTTGCTGGTAGACGAAGTGCTACTCGGCCACGGTGATGCCGCCCTGAAAGTCATGAACCACGCGCTGCCCCTGGGCTGGCAAAAAGCGGCGGGCTATATCGGCCTGATGCTGCTGGTGACCCTGCTGCTGCGCTGCGGCGCGCTGGTGTTCAACGTGGTGCAGGCGCGGTTGTTCGCGCGGTTGGCCAAGGACATCGTCTACCGTATCCGCGTGCGTTTGATCGAACGACTCAAGCGCATTTCCCTGGGGGAATACGAAAGCTTGGGCAGTGGCACGGTGACTACGCACCTGGTCACCGACCTGGACACGCTGGACAAGTTTGTCGGCGAAACCCTCAGCCGCTTCCTGGTGGCGATGCTCACGCTGGTGGGCACTTCGGCGATCCTGGTGTGGATGCATTGGCAACTGGCGTTGCTGATCCTGCTGTTCAACCCGCTGGTGATCTACGCCACCGTGCAGTTGGGCAAACGCGTCAAACACCTGAAGAAACTGGAGAACGACAGCACATCGCGCTTCACCCAGGCCCTGACGGAAACCCTCGACGCGATCCAGGAAGTGCGCGCCGGCAACCGCCAGGGCTTCTTCCTCGGCCGCCTCGGCCAGCGTGCCCAGGAGGTGCGTGACTACGCGATCAACTCCCAATGGAAGAGCGACGCATCGAGTCGCGCCAGCGGGCTGCTGTTTCAGTTCGGCATCGACATCTTCCGCGCGGCAGCGATGCTCACCGTGTTGTTTTCCGACCTGTCCATCGGCCAGATGCTCGCGGTGTTCAGCTACCTGTGGTTCATGATCGGCCCGGTGGAGCAACTGTTGAACCTGCAATATGCCTACTACGCGGCAGGTGGGGCGCTGACGCGGATCAACGAGCTGCTGGCGCGTGCCGACGAGCCGCAATATGCCGGCGGTGAAGACCCGTTCATCGGGCGCGAAACCGTCGGTATCGAGGTGCGTGGCCTCAATTTTGGCTACGGCGAAGACCTGGTGCTCGACCAGCTGAACCTGGCCATTGCGCCGGGCGAGAAGGTGGCGATTGTCGGTGCCAGCGGCGGTGGCAAAAGTACCCTGGTGCAACTGCTGCTGGGGCTCTACACGCCGCAGGCGGGCAGCATTCGTTTTGGCGGGGCGACCCAGCAGGCAATCGGCCTGGAGACCATTCGCGAGAACGTCGCCGTGGTGCTGCAACACCCGGCGCTGTTCAACGATACGGTGCGCGCCAACTTGACCATGGGCCGCGAACGCTCGGACCAGGCGTGCTGGCAGGCACTGGAAATCGCCCAGCTGGATGCTACCGTCAAGGCATTGCCCCTGGGCCTGGACAGTGAGGTGGGGCGCTCGGGTGTACGTTTTTCCGGCGGCCAGCGCCAACGCCTGGCCATTGCGCGCATGGTCCTGGCCGAGCCCAAGGTAGTGATCCTCGACGAAGCCACCTCTGCCCTGGACGCTGCCACCGAGTACAACCTGCACCAGGCGCTGGCGCGGTTTCTCAGTGGGCGTACTACACTGATCATCGCCCACCGGCTTTCAGCGGTGAAACAGGCTGACCGGGTGTTGGTGTTTGATGGTGGGCATATTGCCGAGGATGGCGACCATCAGCAGCTGATTGCCGACGGTGGCCTGTACGCCAAGCTATACGGGCATTTGCAGCAAGTGCGTTGATGCTGAGTTTGCAATGGTTTTGTGTGATTAGTACGAGAGTCTCCCCAGGAAATAGCGGCCTACCTGCTCCTTTAATACGGCGCGGGTGCTTGAATCGACGCGGTCCGTTTGGTCGGGCCGGGCGAATTCCGCCAAGGCTGTGCTGTCAGGAGCGTTAACCACTCGCCGTTTTTTGGTAGTGCTTGTGCAAGGGACCTCATGAAGCAAAAGCGGACTCTCGGAACGACGTTAAGCACGCCTCGACTATTGGGTATCGTCTGGCCCTTTATCGCGGTGGTGCTGTTCCAGGCATTATTGGGCTGCGTCAGCCTCTACGTGCTCTCGGCCGTGCGCGGTTATGTGGCGGGCGAAAGCCTGTGGTCCAAGGGCCAGAAAGACGCCATCTACTACCTGACGCTGTACGCCGACAACCGCGACGAAGCCACCTACATCAAGTATCAGCAGGCCATCGCCGTGCCCCAGGGCGGGCATGAGCTGCGCATCGCCCTGGACCATTCCACGCCCGACCTGGCCGCAGCGCGCCTGGGCATTCTCAAGGGCGGCAACCACCCGGACGACGTCTCCAGCCTGATCTGGCTGTACCTCAACTTCCGCCATTTCAGTTACCTGGAAAAAGCCATTGAGCTGTGGACCGTGGGCGACGGCTACCTCGTGCAATTGGATGACCTGGCGCAGACCATGCACCGGGCGATCACGGCCAATCAAGTCAGCAGCGGCGATGTGCGAGAGTGGAAGGCGCGCATTATTGGCATCAACGATGGGGTCACCCCGGCCGCCAAGGCGTTCAGTGATGCATTGGGCGAAGGCTCGCGAGTCATCCTGAGGTTGCTGTTGATCACCAACCTGGCCACCGCCTTGGGCTTGATCGCCCTGGCATTGTTGCGCACCCACAAATTGCTGACCCAGCGCCATGCGTTCGCCGACGCCCTGCAGGTGGAAAAGGAGCGGGCGCAGATCACCCTCGAATCGATTGGCGACGGGGTGATCACCACCGACGTCGATGGCGCCATCGCCTACATGAACCCGGCCGCCGAGGCGCTCACCCACTGGAAGTCGGCCCAGGCCCAGGGCCTGCCGCTGGCGGCGTTGTTCAACCTGCTGGATGAGAACGCCGAGCCTGACGGCTTCACCTTGATCGAGCACATCATCAAGGGCCAGCTCAGTGGTGGCAGCGAGCATTCCAAACTGATCCAGCGCCTGGACGGCAGCACAGTCTCGGTGACCCTGGTGGGCGCGCCGATCCGCAGCGCCGGCAAAGTCAGCGGGGCGGTGCTGGTGCTGCATGACATGACCCAGGAACGCCAATACATCGCCAACCTGTCCTGGCAAGCGACCCACGACGCGTTGACCGGCCTGGCCAACCGCCGCGAGTTCGAGTTCCGCCTGGAGCAGGTGCTGCAGCAGGTGGGGCGTCAGCCGGGCGGTCGGCATGCGTTGATGTTCCTGGACCTGGACCAGTTCAAGCTGGTCAACGACACCTGTGGCCATGCGGCCGGTGATGAGCTGCTGCGGCATATCTGTGCGCTGCTGCAATCGGACCTGCGCGAGGGTGACACCCTGGCGCGGCTGGGGGGCGATGAGTTCGGCATCCTGCTAGAGAACTGCCCGGCGCCGGTCGCGGAAAAGATCGCCGAGAGCCTGCGCCATACCGTGCAGAGCCTGCATTTCGTGTGGAAGGGCCGGCCGTTCATGACCACGGTCAGTATCGGGCTGGTGCATATCTCGCAAGCGCCCACCACCCTGGAAACCTCGTTGCGCGCCGCCGACATGGCCTGCTACATGGCCAAGGAAAAAGGCCGCAACCGCGTGCAGGTCTACCACGCCGATGACTCGGAGCTGTCGTTGCGTTTTGGTGAAATGGCCTGGGTACAGCGCCTGCACATGGCGTTGGAGGAGAACCGGTTTTGCCTGTATGCACAGGAAATCTCTGCGCTGGGCCACACCGATGGGGGCGACGGCCACATAGAGATCCTGCTGCGCCTGCATGACGAGGCCGGCCGGATCATCCTGCCCGACAGTTTTATTCCAGCGGCCGAACGTTACGGCTTGATGACCTCGTTGGATCGCTGGGTGGTTGAGAACGTCTTCAAGATCATCGCCAACTGTATGCGTGAGCGCCCAGGCCGACCCATGGCGATGTGTGCGATTAATCTGTCAGGTATTACTATTGGCGATGATGATTTTCTCGGTTTTCTGCATGAGAAGTTTCAGGCTTATAACATTCCACCGACGATGATCTGTTTTGAAATAACAGAAACCAGCGCTATAGCGAATTTAGGTAGCGCGATACGTTTTATCAATGAACTCAAGGCGTTAGGTTGTCATTTCTCCCTTGATGACTTTTGTGCCGGTATGTCCTCATTCGCTTATCTCAAACATTTACCTGTAGACTTCCTGAAGATCGATGGAAGTTTCGTAAAGGATATGCTGGACGACCCGATTAACCGCGCGATGGTCGAAGTGATCAATCACATTGGCCATGTCATGGGTAAGCGCACAATTGCCGAGTTTGTTGAAACACCGCAAATCGAACAGGCTTTACTTGAGATAGGTGTGGATTACGCTCAGGGTTACCTGATTGAACGACCGCAATTGTTTACCTTTGATAGCTTGCAGTGTCGACCTGTGCGGCCGCAGCCTCTGCTGTTCAAGGCGCCCGGCACATTCCGCTGAAAACTTTGCTGGTCTGTACTATCACACTTAAAAAGGAGCCCTACAGTGATCGACACATTCAACAGAACCGGCCCGCTTATGGAAGCCTCGAGTTACCCCGCCTGGGCGCAGCAATTGATCCAGGACTGTAGCGAGAGCAAGCGCCGAGTTGTCGAGCACGAACTGTACCAGCGCATGCGCGACAACACGCTCAGCGCCAAGACCATGCGCCACTACCTGATCGGTGGCTGGCCCGTGGTGGAACAGTTTGCCTTGTACATGGCACAGAACCTCACCAAGACCAAGTTTGCCCGCCATCCTGGGGAGGATATGGCGCGCCGGTGGCTGATGCGCAATATTCGCGTGGAACTGAACCACGCTGATTATTGGGTGCATTGGGCGCGGGCACATGGTGTCAGCCTCGAAGAACTGCAGGCGCAGAATGTACCGCCTGAGTTGCACGCACTGAGCCATTGGTGCTGGCACACCAGCTCGGCCGATGCGTTGATCGTGGCGATTGCCGCGACCAACTACGCCATTGAGGGGGCCACTGGGGAGTGGTCCGCCGTGGTGTGTTCCACCGGTGTGTACGCGGCAGCCTTCCCTGAGGAAGACCGCAAGCGTGCAATGAAGTGGCTGAAGATGCACGCCCAGTACGACGATGCCCACCCGTGGGAAGCGCTGGAAATCATCTGCACCCTGGCCGGAATGAACCCGAGCAAGGCCCTGCAGGTGGAGTTGCGCCAGGCGGTGTGCAAGAGCTACGACTACATGTACCTCTTCCTGGAGAGCTGCATGCGCCTGGAGAAAGAAAAGGAAAAGACGCCCGTAGCCGTTCGCGAGCGCCAGGCGCGCGTGGCCAGCGAAGCGTGATGTAAGCGTGATGGCGGGGTGCTTACCCCGCCATTGCCAAGCGGTTGCGGCCTTCGCGCTTGGCCACGTACAGCGCGTTGTCGGCGCGGCGCAACAAGCTGTCAGCGGTCTCTGCCGCCAACAAGGTCGAGCAACCCAGGCTCACCGTCAATTCGATCCGTGTACCGTCCGCCCAATAATCCTGGGCTTGTGCCGCCTGGCGCAGGCGCTCACCGACCATCGCCGCCGCTTCCCGGCCGGTGTTCGACAGCAGGATCAGAAACTCTTCCCCGCCAAACCGAAACACCATGTCCACATTGCGCAACTGGCTTTTGATCGCGCCAGCCACGGCGCGCAGCACGTTGTCGCCGGCGGCATGGCCGTGGGTGTCGTTGATTGTCTTGAAGTGGTCGATGTCCAGCATCAGCAAGGACAGCGGGCTCAGATGCCGACGTGCCATGTCGATTTCCCGTTGCAGGGTCTGGTCCATGGCGATGCGGTTGCCGGTTTCGGTCAAGGGGTCGCGCAGGGCGCTGCGGGTGGCGGCGCGGTAGAGCAGGGCGTTGCGCATGGGGTACAGCAAGGTGGCCAACAACGATTCGAGCTGCCCGAGTTCTTCTTCGACCAGGCGCTGGTTGCGACGGAAGATCAGCTCGCCCAGGTGCTCGCCTTCATGGCTCAAGGTGTAGCTCACCGAGTGATGGCCGCGATGGCCGAACTCCAGGCGCAGGTCGCTGGCTTCGTGGCGATAATGCAGGGCGTCCAAAGGGACAAGGCGTTGGATCTCGCGGAAAAACAGGCCGAGGATGCGCTCCGGCTCCAGGCTGGTTTGCAAGTGCAGGCCCAATTGCTGGCGCAGTTGAGCGATCGACGCAGGGCGGCGAATGGGGAGGAGGGAAGGCTGACCAAAGCCCAGGCGTTGCAATTTGGCACTGTCGAAGTCAATTGCGTGGGTCTGGGTCGGTGTTTTCATAAGCGATCGGCCTCTAAGCACTTACTGTCTTACAGGCTCGATGAGAGTGGCGAGTGCCAAGCGTCTTACTGTTCCTTCAGTTCCGTAAAACATTGGAAACAGTTTAAACCGCTTTGCCAAGGGTTATAACCCCTGGGTACTGCCGCACGTCTTGTCATCGCTTAACCTGCTTGGAAAAGGTTAGAGCGAGATTCATGCCAAATCGTTTCTCTGGAATAAAACGCCTTATAAATCAAGCGACTGTTTTCAATCTCGAAGACAGTCGCTGAAAGGTGACGCCAGTTATTTGGCAACTAAGCGGGCGGCCTTACTGTTTTTGGGGATCGAACTGTTTATCGCGAATAAACAATGCGGGGATCACACCACAAATAAAGTACGCACCGCCCATCACCAGGAAGCCCATGCCGATGGAGCCGTGGGACGCCAGGAAACCGATGGCCGCCGGCGCCACTGCTGCGCCAATACGCCCGATGTTGTAGGCGCCGCCCACTGCCGAACCGCGAAATTTCGCCTCGAAGCTTTCTGTCATGTAGGTAGCGTTCACACCGTAGGGAATCCCGTACAGGAAGCCGAACACCACCAGCATCCACAGGATGTTCTCGGGGCTCTGGTACAACACGATCACCGGCAGGAAGATCGCCGTGCCCAGGGCGCCGAAGGCGAACACGGTGCGGCGGCCTAAACGATCTGCCGCAAGGCCGGCGAGGATCTTGCCGAAAATCATCGCGGCATAAGTGCCGACCATGTAGCTGGTCATCGATTTGAAGTTCATCCCCAATTCGCTTTCCAGGTAGGACGGCATCCAGTTGTTCACGCCGTAGTAGCCGAACTGCAGGAAGCCTGCGGTGAGCGCCCACAGCAGAAACATGCGGCTGGCTTTCGGGTCGCTGAAGATCAGCTTGAACATGCCGTCGGGCTTTTTCTGTGTGGCCTGGCGCTTGCCGTTGGCTTTCTCTTTGGCACGCTCGGCCTGGGCGGTGATCCAGGCCTGGGGTTCTGGTACCAGGCGTTGCATCAGCACCGCCAGGATCACCGGGATGATCGCCACGTAGAACAACCAGCGCCAGCCGTGCTCAGGCAGGATCCAGCCTGCCAGCAGGGTGGCGACGATGTAACCCACCGACCAACCGGCCTGCAGGGTGCCGAGTACGGTGGTGCGATAGCGTGTCGGGACGTATTCGGCCATCAGGGTATTGCACGCCACGTAGAGGGCGCCCAGGCCCAGGGAGGCGAAAAAACGTGTGCTCGCGAACTGCCAATAACTGTGGGTCATGCCCAGCACCGCCGTGCCGACAGAGAACAGCACGATGCTCCACACCACGGTTTTCACCCGGCCGAAACGGTCGCAGGCCCAGCCGCCGTAGATGCCGCCGATGGCCATGCCGGCCAGGGTGAAGCTGCCCAGGCTGCCAGCCTCGACGCTGGTCAGGCCAAACTCAGCCTTGAGGCTGCTGAGGCTGTAAGACAGCAACATCAGGTCTGCACCATCGATCAACAGGCCGAGGAAGCAGAAGGCGAACACAACAATCCACAGTTTGCTTTTTGCAGGCGACAACGCGCCCGCCGATGCGGCGACTTCCATAGCGATACCTTGTTTGTAGTTGTTAGGGCATTGGGTATGGGTGAAGCGGTGAAACCTAGCGTTGCGCCGCGCGAATCATGTTGCGGGCAATCACCAACTGCTGGATCTGCGTCGTGCCCTCATACAGGCGGAACAAGCGCACATCCCGGTAGAACCGTTCGATGGCGTATTCGCTGATGTAGCCGGCGCCGCCATGGATTTGCACACAGCGGTCGGCGACGCGGCCGCACATTTCGGTGGCGAACATCTTCGAGCACGAGGCTTCGGTGCCGATGTCCTGGCCTTCATCGCGCTTGCGCGCGGCGTCCAGCACCATGCAGCGGGCGGCGTAGATCTCAGCCTTGCTGTCGGCGAGCATCGCCTGGATTAACTGGAACTCGGCGATCGGTTGGCCGAACTGCTTGCGCTCGATGGCGTAGTGCAGGGCGTCATTCAACATGCGTTCCGCAGCACCGACACTGACGGCGGCGATGTGCAGGCGACCCTTGTCGAGCACCTTCATGGCGGTCTTGAAGCCCACGCCTTCAACGCCGCCGATCAACTGGCTGGCGGGTACGCGCACATTGTCGAAAATCACGTCGCTGGTGTGGGCACCTTGCTGGCCCATCTTGTGGTCGCGCTTGCCCAGGGACAGGCCGGGGGTGTCACGCTCAACGATGAATGCGCTGATGCCACCCGAGCCTTTGATCGTCGAGTCTGTGCGTGCCATCACCGTGAAAATGCCGGCGTGGGGTGCGTTGGTGATAAAGCGCTTGGTGCCGTTGATCACGTAGTGGTCGCCATCGCGCACGGCGGTGGTTTTCAGCGAGGCGGCGTCGGAGCCGGAATCGGGTTCGGTCAGGCAGAACGAGCTGAGCAGATCGCCGCTGGCCAGCAACGGCAGGTAGTGCTCTTTTTGTGCGTCGGTGCCGTCTAGCAGGATGCCGATGGAGCCAATGCCATTGTTGGTGCCGAAGTAGGAACGGAACGCCGGCGAGGTGCGCCCCAGTTCAAAGGCGATGGTCACCTCTTCTTCCATGGTCAGGCCCAGGCCGCCGTAGGCTTCGGGAATGGTCAGGCCGAACAGGCCCATGTCCTGGAACTGGCTGACGATGTCCGCCGGGATTTCATCGGTCTCGGCGACTTCGTTTTCCCGTGGGATCAGCGCTTCGTCGACGAACTGCGCGATGGCGTCCACCAGGATATGAAGCGTTTGTGCGTCTCGGATCATGTGCATTCCTCAGCGGCCCGTTTGGCGGGCCTGTTATCGTCGATCTGCCGAGGCCATGCACCGGTCCAGCTAGCGGGTGGCGGCCTCGATGTTGTTCACCATGTGCTTGAGGCGTGGGCCGATGTCGTCTTCGAGTTTCTCCCGCGAGAGGTGGAAACTCGGTCCGCCACAGTTGAACGCCAGCAAGCCGTGTTGTGCGTGTCGCAGCGGTACCGCGATGGCGTTGACATCGCGGTGCCACTCACCGATCGACATGCAATAGCCGAAGTCGGTGTAGTCCCGGAAGGCGCGTTCCAGCCCCTTGCGGATGGTTGGCCACTCCTCCAGATGACGCTGGCGGATGTGGTCGAGAATGAACTCCCGCTCGTTTTCCGGCATCGCTGCCAGGCAGGCGCGGCCTGCTGAACTCAAGTGCAACGGCAACCGCGTACCGACCTGGCGGCGCATGGTCATGTTCGCTTCGCCCTGGACCACGTCCAGGTACACCGCATCGAGGCGGTCCCGAGTGGCCATCGCGACGGCGGCCTGGGCGTACTTGGCCATGGTCTCCATCAACGGGTGGGCCACGGCCCGTACCGACAGGTTCGACAACATGGCGTAACCGAAGGCCATCACGCCCACGTCCAGCTGATACCGACCCGACTGCGGCATTTGCTTGAGGTAACCCAAGCGCATCAGGGTGTGGGTCATCCGCGTGATCGTCGGCTTTGGCAGCCCGGTCTTGCGCGCCAGTTCCTGGTTGCCCAGCACACTCTCGCTCGGCGTGAAGCAGCGCAGCAGTTCCAGGCCGCGCGCCAGGGCGGTGACGAACTGGCGGTCCTTGTCTTCCTCCTCATCGCTGTTCATGGGGTCAATCAGCACATGCTCGAAGGCGGTGTTGCCTGCAGGCACTTCGGTGCTGTCCGCATCCAGGTTTCGACGGCGCATGGTAAGCCTCATTTTTTTATAAAATCAACAAAACAAAATAGTATTCCGCACAGCGAAACTAAGCAAATTTTTAAAGTGCGGCTCCAGTGACTGATAAAAACCTTAAAAACAAAGGCTTACAGGCCATTTACAAATGCGTTCGGGTTTTTACGTTTACACCCGCAGAGCCGATACCTATGATTATCGCTAAATACGGAATGTTATTTCGCATAGCGAAACTAATAGCAGTCCAACTAACAAGAACGTTGCAGCAGGAGTGAATGTGACCAGCGCAAACCCATCCGTGGTGACCCTCGACGTCCAGGATAACGGCGTGGCCGTGGTGCGTATCCACCGCCCCGACGTGAAGAACGCCCTCAATGCCCAGGTGCGCGAAGCACTGGCCGAGCACTTTCGTGACTTGGCCAAGCGCCGCGATGTGCGTGCCATCGTGCTCACCGGTGGCGAGCAATTCTTCGTCGCTGGCGCGGACATCAAGGAGTTCGCCAATGCAGGCGCAATCGATATGTACCGCCGCCACACCGAGTACCTGTGGGAAGCCATCAGCCGCTGCCCCAAACCGGTGATTGCGGCGGTCAACGGGTTTGCCCTGGGCGGTGGGTGCGAATTGGCGATGCACTGCGACCTGATCGTGGCCGGCGAGTCGGCGCGGTTTGCCCAGCCGGAAGTGAAGCTCGGCTTGATGCCAGGGGCGGGCGGGACCCAACGTTTGATTCGTGCAGTGGGCAAATTCCAGGCGATGCGCATTGCGCTCACCGGTTGCATGGTCTCTGCGCCGGAAGCCCTGGCCATGGGCATGCTCAGCGAGATGGTCCCTGACGATCAAACATTACCTCGCGCCCTGGAACTGGCCGCGCAGATCGCCGCGTTGCCGCCTTTGGCGGTGGAGCAGATCAAGGAGGTGATGTTGGCCGGCGCCGACTTGCCGCTGGAAAGCGCCCTGGTGCTGGAGCGCAAGGCGTTCCAATTGCTGTTCGACTCCAAGGACCAGAAGGAGGGCGCCGCCGCGTTCTTCGAGAAGCGCACGCCGCACTATCGGGGGGAATAAGCATGAGCCACACGATCAATACCTTGGGTTTGGTGGGCACTGGCGTCATGGGCGCGGGCATCGCGCAAATCGCCGCCCAGGCGGGCGTGACGGTGCGGTTGTTCGACGCGCGTGAAGGCGCTGCGCAATCGGCGCGGGATAACCTCGGCGCGACCTTCGCCAAGCTGGTGGGCAAGGGCAAGATCAGCCAGGCGGCGATGGACGCGGCACTCGCCAACCTGCAGGTCGCTGGCGTGATCGACGACCTGAAGGATTGCGACCTCATCGTCGAAGCCATCGTGGAAAACCCCGACGCCAAACGCGGCCTGCTGCAACAGCTGGAAGGCATCGTCCGCCCGACCTGCATCCTGGCCACCAACACCTCTTCACTGTCGGTCACGGCCATTGCCGCCGGTTGCCAGCACCCCGAGCGTGTGGCCGGGCTGCACTTCTTCAACCCGGTGCCGTTGATGCGCGTCGTGGAGGTGATCGACGGCCTGGCCACCGCGCCCGCCGTCGGCGATGCGCTGCTGGCGCTGGTCGCACGCACCGGCCATCGCGGCGTGCGTGCCAAGGACACCCCCGGTTTCATCGTCAACCACGCCGGCCGCGCCTACGGCACCGAAGCCTTGAAGATGCTCGACGAGGGCATTGCCGAGCGCGGTGATATCGACCGCATCCTGCGCGACGGCGCCGGGTTTCGCATGGGGCCGCTGGAGTTGCTGGACCTGACCGGGCTGGACGTGTCCCACCCGGTGATGGAGTCGATCTACAACCAGTTCTACCAGGAGCCGCGCTACCGGCCATCGGCCCTGACTCGGCAGATGCTGGTGGGCGGCCGCCTGGGGCGCAAGACGGGGCAGGGCTTCTATCACTATGAGAACGGCCAGCTCATCAATGGCCCGCTGCCTCAGCCGGTGCCCACGGTGCAGCAGCCACCCCCGGTGTGGATCGCCACCGAAAACAGCGAAGACTATGAGCGCCTGAGCGCCCTGGTGATCGACCTTGGCGCCCATCTGGAACACGCCGCGCAGCCTTCGCCCCAGGCACTGTGCCTGCTGGCGCCGTACGGCCGTGACGCCACCAGCGCCTGCGTGCGTTTTGATACCGATCCGGCGCGCACCCTGTGCATCGACCTGCTGACGGACCTGTCGCGCCATCGCACCCTGATGCAAAACCCGCTCACCTCACCTGCCATGCGCGACGCTGCCCATGCCTTACTGGCAGCAGACGGCGTAGGGGTGACGGTGATCGGTGACAGCGTGGGATTTGTCGCCCAGCGCACCCTGGCGATGGTGGTCAACCTGGCCTGCGATATCGCCCAGCAGCGCATCGCCAGCGTCGACGATATCGACCAGGCGGTGCACCTGGGCCTGGGCTATCCACAGGGGCCGCTGGCCTGGGGCGATGCCCTCGGGCCGCGGCGCCTCCTCACGATTTTGCAGCGCATGAGCGAACTCACCCACGACCCGCGCTACCGCCCCAGCCTCTGGCTGCGGCGGCGGGCGATGCTGGGCGTTTCCCTGCGCCATGAAGAGCCGACTGCCGGCTGATTTGCCAACCTCACAGGATAAGAACAATGGGTGCTTTGACAGGTTTGCGAGTATTGGATTTAAGCCGTGTGTTGGCCGGCCCCTGGTGTGGGCAAGTGTTGGCGGACCTCGGTGCGGAAGTGGTGAAGATCGAGCGCCCCCAAAGTGGTGACGACACCCGTGGCTGGGGCCCGCCCTGGATGAAGACCGGCAGCGGCGAGTCGTCCGGCGAGGCGTCGTATTATCAGTCGACCAATCGCGGCAAGTTGTCGGTGGCCATCGACCTGGCCACCCCTGAAGGCCAGGAGCTGGTGCGGGCGTTGGCGGCCAGTTCCGATGTATTGATCGAGAACTACAAGGCCGGCTCCCTGGCGCGCTACGGCCTGGACTACGCGACCCTGGCCGAGATCAACCCGCGCCTGGTGTACTGCTCCATCACCGGTTTTGGTCAGACCGGCCCGCGTGCCGAAGAGCCGGGTTATGACTTCATTATCCAGGGCATTGGCGGCTTGATGAGCATCACTGGCGAGCGTGATGACTTGCCGGGCGGCGGTCCGCAAAAAGTCGGCGTGGCATTTTCCGACCTGATGACCGGACTGTATTCCACCGTGGCGATCCAGGCCGCGTTGCTCAGCCGCGAGCGCACCGGCGTCGGCCAATACATTGATATGGCGTTGCTGGATGTGCAGGTCGCCACCTTGGCCAACCAAAGCATGAACTACCTGGCCTCGGGCAAGGTGCCGCAGCGTTACGGCAACGCCCACGCCAATATCGTGCCGTACCAGGTGTTCCGCGCCGCCGACCGCGACTTCATTATTGCCTGCGGCAACGACAGCCAGTTTATCGCCCTGTGCCAGAGCATCGGTTTGCCGCATTTGCCGGATGACCCGCGCTTTCGCCGCAATGCCGACCGCGTGGCTCACCGTGAAGAGATCGTGGCGTTGCTCTCGGCGCATTTCCTCGGGCGCAGCGCCGATGAATGGGTGGCCTGCATTCACGCTTCAAAAGTGCCGGTGGGGGCGATCAACTCCATCGCGCAATCCCTGGAAGAGCCCCAGGTGATTGCGCGCAATTTGATGGTGAAGATCCCCCACCCGCAGAACCCGGACTTCGCCATGGTCGGCAGCCCGATCAAGATGTCCGGCACCCCGGTGGAATACCTGCGGCCGGCGCCGAGGCTGGGGCAACACACCGACGACATCCTCGGGCAGCGGTTGGGCCTGTCAGCCGAGCAACTGGCCCAGCTCAAGGCCCGTGGGATCGTCGAGCAGCAGGGTTAGACCAGCGTCGAGCGGTCGATCTGTGCGATGGAGGTGACCCCGGTAAGGGTCATCGCAACGCGCATCTCCTTGGCGAAGATGTCCAGCAGGTTTTCCACGCCGCTCTGGCCATCGGCAGCCAGCGCGTAGGCGGTAGCACGGCCCAGCAAGCACGCCTTGGCACCCAGGGCGAGCATGCGCACCACATCGAGCCCGGAGCGGATGCCCGAATCCACCAGCACCGTGAGGTCGTCGCCGACCACGTCGGCAATCGGCGGCAAGGCCTTGGCGGTGGAGAGCACGCCGTCCAGCTGGCGTCCGCCATGGTTGGACACCACAATGCCGTCGGCGCCGAAACTCACCGCGTCCTTGGCGTCCTGTGGATCGAGGATGCCCTTGATGATCATCGGGCCCTTCCAGAAATCACGGATCCACTCCAGGTCTTTCCAGCTGATGGACGCGTCGAAATTGTTCGCCAGCCAGCCGATGTAGTCTTCCAGGTGCGTAGGTTTGCCCAGGTACTTGGAGATGTTGCCCAGGTCGTGAGGGCGGCCCATCACGCCCACATCGAAGGCCCATTGCGGCTTGGTGACGGCCTGCAACATGCGCCGCGAAGCCGCGAACGGCCCGGACATGCCTGAATGGGCGTCCCGGTAGCGTGCGCCGGGTGTGGGCATGTCGACGGTAAACACCAGGGTGGTGACGCCCGCCGCTTGCGCACGCTCCAGGGCATTGCGCATGAAGCCGCGGTCCTTGAGCACATAGAGCTGGAACCAGATCGCCCGGGCACTTTGTGACGCCACCTCTTCAATCGGGCACACCGACACGGTCGACAGGCAGAACGGAATGCCCTTGTTCGCCGCCGCCTTCGCTGCCTGCACTTCACCGCGTCGTGCGTACATGCCGGTCAGGCCCACGGGGCTGAGTATCACCGGCATGTCCAGTTCCTGGCCGAACAGCGTGGTCTTGAGGCTCAGGTTGTCGACATTGCGCAGGATGCGCTGGCGCAGGCTGATCTCGGCCAGGTCCGAACTGTTCGCACGCAGCGTGTGTTCGGCGTAGGCGCCGCCGTCGATGTAGTCGAACAGAAAGCGCGGCAGCTTGCGCTGGGCGGCTGCGCGGTAGTCGGAGGCGGACGAGATGATCATGAACGGTGGCTCCACAAGGCAAGGTGGCTCAGGATAGGCAAACTTCTGGCATGATAAAAACAACTTTTATCGCTAGTAGTCAGTCGCGAAAGGAATACCGATGAACCTCAGAACATTACGCGCCTTTGTCGAGGTGGTGCGCCAAGGCGGCTTCTCCCAGGCGGCTGAAGTGGTGTCGTTGACTCAGTCGACGGTGAGCAAGGCGGTCAAGACCCTGGAAGACGAACTGGGCGTGCCGCTGCTCAATCGCCTGGGCCACCGCAACGAACTCACCGCTGCCGGTGAAATTGCCTACCGCCGCGCCCTGGTGCTGCTCGCCGAGCGCAACGACCTGGTCGCTGAAATCAACGACCTGCGCGACCTCAAGCGCGGCCTGCTGCGCATCGGCTTGCCACCCGTGGGCTGCGGCGTATTGTTTGCGGCGATGTTCGCCACCTACCGCAGCCGCTACCCGGACATCGAAATCGAACTCACCGAATACGGCAGCAAAAAACTGCGCGAATGCCTGGAAGCGGGGGAGATCGACCTGGCGGCGCTGTTGTTGCCTATAGATGAAGGCTTCGACTATCAGCCAGTGCGCAATGAACCGTTGATGGCCGTGCTGCCCGTGAGCCACCCACTGGCGCAGCGCACACGTATCGACTTCACCGACCTCGCAGACTCACCGTTTATCCTGTTCGAAGCCGGTTTTGCCCTGAACGCCAAGATCCTCGCCGCCTGTGAGCGCAAAGGTGTCACGCCCCGGGTGACCGCCCGCAGCGGGCAGATCGACTTCATCGTCGACCTGGTGTCCGCCGGGCTGGGCGTCGCCTTCCTGCCGCGCATGCTCGCCCACAAACATCAGCACCCGGGCATCGCCCTGATCCCCTTGGATGAACCCCACACCGACTGGCACATCGCCCTGGCCTGGCGTGCCAGCGCCCACCTGCCACCGGCTGCGCTGGCCTGGCTGGAGTTGGCCAGGGAACACCCGCTTTCAACCGGCCATCCGGATTAATCGACCGAGTTGCCAGAGAAAGCTTGACTTCCCCTTTTTAATCAGTAACATACGGCGCATTCCGCGATAGCTCAGTTGGTAGAGCAAATGACTGTTAATCATTGGGTCCCTGGTTCGAGTCCAGGTCGTGGAGCCAGATAGCGACATAAAGAGAAGCCTGCAGAGATGCAGGCTTTTTTTTGCCTAAAATTCCGTGCTTGTAGTGAGCGGGCTTGCCCCGCGCTGCGTTGTGTCAGGTAGACATGTGGCGTCTCAGGCAACGCGGCGCGGGGCAAGCCCGCTCACTACAGTTAGTAATGTGTACATCCAAGACGTCGAACCAAAAAGATCAAAGCCTGCAGAAATGCAGGTTTTTTTTGCCTTGGGTTTTATCAGTCCAGATTAAGTACCAAGGCCGAAACAAATTTGTACATTTTGTTGACGCCATCAAAACGCCACCATAAGATCGCCGCTCACCAATGGCACAACGCTATGTAGAGGGATCTAAACATGTGGCGTTCGGTACGTCGGACCAGGCTCAGCCTGCTGTCCGCTTTTTTTTGCCTGGGCACAGCCAGCTTGGCTCAGGGCGCAACGCCGCCGAACACGCCAGGCGTCACCGACCTGATCCGCGATCGCCAGGACCGCCTGCTCGAAGAGCAGCAACGCCGCCTCGACGAACTCAAAGACCTGCCCGGCAAAACCACCGCCCCAGCCAAACCATCAGCACCTGCCGACACCCGCTGCTTCCCCATCAACACCATCGAACTCAGCGGCGCCGACGCCCTGTCTGAAAGCGAGCGCAACAGCCTGCTCAAACCCTACATCGGCCAATGCCTCGGCGTGCCGCAGCTCAACGAGTTGCTCAAGGTCATCACCGACCATTACCTGGGCAAAGGCCTGGTCACCAGCCGCGCCTACCTGCCGCAACAGGACCTCTCCAGCGGCAACCTCAAGGTGCAGGTGATCGAAGGTCGCCTGGAAGGAATGAAGGGCGAGCAGGGCAGCGGCATCAGCGATCGCCAACTCGCCATGACCTTCCCCGGCAAACCCGGCGACCTGCTCAACCTGCGTGAAATCGAGCAGATGGTTGACCAGTTGAACCGCCTGCCGTCGAACCAGGCGCAGATGGAGTTGGCCCCCGGCAAGGCCGTCGGCGGCAGCGACGTGCTGGTGAAGAACGCTCCGCAGAAACCCTGGCGCGTCGGCCTGTCACGCCACAACGGTGGTCAGCGCAGCACCGGCGAACAGCAGTGGGGCGCCAGCCTGGACTGGGACAACCCGCTCGGCCTGGCCGACCAACTCTCCCTGCGCGGCGGCCATGATGCAGTCAGCGATCACCAAAAAACCTCGCGCAACTCGATGCTCAATTACAACCTGCCTTTCGGCTGGTGGAACCTCAATTACAGCTACAGCGAGTCCGAGTACCGCTCCCTGGCCCAGGCCAGCAACTTCAACTTCAAGCAGTCCGGCGACAGCCAGAACCACCAGTTGCGCCTGGAACGGGTGATCCACCGCGACTCGCTGAGCAAGACCTCCCTCAGCACCGGCGTGGCCTACCTGCGCACCAACAACTTCATTGAAGACAGCAAGCTGGCCCTGAGCAGCAACCGTCTCAGCGAAGCGCAATTCGGCATCAACCACGGCCGGCGCATTGGCGGCTCATTTCTCAACATCGACCTGGGCATGCAGGACGGCATCGGCGCCTTCGACGCCCAGGCCAATCACAACCCGCGCCCGGGCCAGCCGGATGCGCGCTACCGCAAATACACTGCAACGGTCAGCTACTTGTACCCGTTCAAACTGTGGGGCGAGTCGTTCAGTTTCAGCAGCCTGATGACCGGCCAGCGCAGCGAAGACGTACTGTTCAGCCCACAACGCATGAGCCTGGGCGGGCAATCATCGATTCGTGGCTACAAGGACCAGACCCTCAGCGGCGACAGCGGCGGCTACTGGCGCAACGACCTGCGTTGGAGCCGCCCGGTGACCTGGGCCTGGCTGCAACCGGTGTTCAGCGAATACGGCACCAGCCTCGGCTACGACCAGGGCGTGATCAGCCACGGCCGTTACAACGCCGAGCAGCATGGGCGCATGAGCAGCAACTCGGTCGACCTGTTTGCCCGCGGCCAGAACGTCGCCGCCACGGTGACCTTTGCACACTCTTTGGAACGACCGGGGCCGATCACCGAGCGTGAAGCGCCGATCTATTTCCGTATGGATTTCTTCCTTTAAATTTTTACCGCCTTCTGGGCATCGAGACATCACATGGACGTTCGCCAGTTCGCCTTCCTTGCGCGCCAACCTTCTGCGGCCCTGAAAAACCGCTCCAGCTTCCTCGGGCTGCCTAAACGCGGGTTGGCATTGGTGCTGGCCAACGCCATGTTCTGGCAACCGTTGTTGGCGCAGGCGGACGGCATTGTGGTCAGCGCACCCGGCACCAGCCTGGGCCAGGCGGCGAATGGCGTGCCCATCGTCAATATCGCCGCGCCCAATGCCAGCGGGCTGTCGCACAACCAGTTCAAGGACTACAACGTCGGCGCCAACGGGCTCATTCTCAACAACGCGACGAATCGCACCGAGTCCACGCAGTTGGGCGGGATCATCCTTGGCAACTCGAACCTTAACGGTCGCGCCGCCAGCACCATCCTCAATGAAGTCAACGGCGGCAGTCCGAGCCAGCTACGCGGCTACACCGAAGTGGCGGGGCAGTCGGCTCATGTGATCGTTGCCAACCCCTACGGCATCACTTGCAACGGTTGCGGCTTTATCAACACCCCACAGGCGACGCTGACCACGGGTAAGGCGGTTATCGAGAACGGCCAGGTCGGTCGCTATCAGGTCGATCAAGGCAGTGTTTCCATCGAAGGCGCCGGGCTTAACGCCAACAATATAGACCGCTTCGAAATCATTACCCGCTCGGCGAAGTTGAATGCCGAGATCCAGGCCAAGAACCTGACGATCATCGCCGGCGCCAACGACGTCGAAGCCAAGACCCTCGAGACTACGGCGCGTGCCGCTGACCCGGCGACCGCCCCTCAACTGGCCATCGACTCTTCGGCGTTGGGCGGTATGTACGCCGGCGCAATCAAGCTGGTCAGCAGCGAAGCTGGCGTGGGGGTAAAGCTCGACGGCAAGATGCTCGCCAGTGGCGGCGACATGCAACTGGATGCCAATGGTCACCTGAGCCTGGTGGAAACCTCGGCGACCGGTGCCGTCAACGTCAAGGCAGCAAGCATGGAAGCCAAAGGGCCGGTCTACGCTGGCACCACCCTTGATGTAAAAACCCAAGGTGACCTGACCAGTCAGAATAACCTGGTCGCCCAAGATCGCATCACGCTCGCTGCCGGCGGCCAATTGACCAACAACGGCATTATCGAGGCCGGGGTCAATCCCGATAACACCCGCAACACTAACGCCGATATCAGCCTAAGCGCACAGAGCCTCAACAATGCTGGCAAGCACATCATTGCCAGCCGTGACCTCGATATCACTGCGACACAAACCCTGAACAATCAGGGCGGGACGCTAACCGGCCAACGGCAAACGACGGTCACGGCTGGCACCTTGGATAACCAAAACAAGGGACGGGTATTCAGCGCAGCGCAACTCAAGCTGGCCGCTGGCACGGTACTCAATGGGCAGGGCGGCCTGATCAACAGCGTCGGCCCGCTCACGGCGACCATCGGTCATTTGAATAACACCGGTGGCGAGGTGTCCAGCAAGGGTGACACCACTTTGACTCTGGGCACGATGGACAACCTCACCGGTGTGGTGATGGCTGAAAACGCCTTGATCGTGACGGCCACAGGCGCGCTGAACAACCAGACTGGCCTGATCTCTGGTTGGCAGGGGCTTACGGTCAATGGCTCAAGCCTTGATAACCGCAACAACGGTACCGTCTCCAGTCGACAGGGCGATGTGAGTGTCACGCTCAGCGGTGCGTTGCTCAATAACCATGCCGGCGCGGTGGTCAGCCAGAAGGCTCTGACTGTCCAGGCCGATAGCCTCGACAATAGCGACCAAGGCGTGCTGTCCAGCGCGGCCGGGCAGCGTTTGACCGTCAATGGCTTGCTGAGTAACACACTGGACGGCTCGATCACCAGCGGCGCCGAATTGACGCTGCAAGCGATGGCACTGAACAACAGTGGGACGGTCAATGCCGCTGATGGACTGACGTTTACCGGCACCGACCTCGACAACAGCCACGGTACCTTCAGTGGCAAATCCGGCATTACCCTTGATCTGCTCGGTACCCTGACAAATACCAGTGGCAAGCTGTCCAGCGTCGGGCCGCTGCGGGTTCAGCGCAGTGCGCAAATCAACAACCAGAACGGCGAAATCAACAGCCAGGGTTTGTTGAGCTTGCTGACCGGTGGTTTGGACAATAGCCAGAAAGGCACCATTGGTGCTGATGACATGTTGCTGGTCAATGCCAGCGGAGCACTGGACAACAGCGTGGGCGGCCTGATTGGAAGTCGCGCTGGCGACTTGCGCATCGATGCTGCTCGCCTGAGCAATGGCAAAGGGTCGCTGCAGGGCAAGGGGGCGGTGAACCTGACGGTTACCGGCGATATCGATAACCAAAGCGGTACGGTGATCGCGCAGGAAGGCGATCTGACTGTGAAAGCTGCCGATCTCGACAACCGTGGCGGCACGCTGTCCAGCGTTAAAGGTGCGCTGGAAACTCACCTCGCCGGTGTTCTGAAAAACGGCTACGACCTGAGCACTAACAGCCAGGGTGGCACGCTCCAGGCCCAACGCCTGATGCTCAACGCGCTCGCGGGCATCAACAACAACGGTGGCCGCATCGCTGCCCTGGCCGGCGACGCGGTGCTTGATGTCGGCCCCCTGGGCAACATCGATAACCGCAATGGTGGGATCGCTGCCGGCAACCTGTTGCAGGTCACCGGTAATCATCTTGATAACAGTGGTGACCAGGGTGGAAAAATCAGTGGCAACCAGATCAGCTTCGATCTCCAGGGCAAGCTGAACAACCGCGAAGGCATCATCGAAAGCGGCAGCACCCTGTCAACCGCAGCGGCGAGTCTGGATAACCAGAATGGCCAGCTGCGCGCGCTGGGCAAGAGCTCAAAAACCGTCTTCGCCATTGGCGGTCTGCTTGATAACAGCAATGGCACTCTGGAAACAGCCAATACTGATCTGGGGCTCAATGCCGGTAGTTTCCAGAACCAAGGCGGCAATGTGCTGCACGTGGGCACAGGGATCTTCGGCATCTCCATGGCCAACCTCAACGATGTTGGCGGCCAGTTGGTCACGCACGGCAACCTGACCCTGGATGGCGACAGTTGGACTAACAGCAGTTCATTGCAAGCCAATCACCTGACTGTCAATGTCAACCACCTGACCCAGACGGCAACCGGGCAACTGTTGTCCACAGGAGGCTTGGATGGCCGGGGTATCAATTGGACCAACGACGGTCAGATCGGCACAGACGGCAGCGCAACGCTCGACCTGAGCGGCAGTTACGGCGGCAAAGGTCGCCTGAGCAGTGCAGGTGCTCTCGATCTGCATGCTGCGCTGATCAATCTGGACGCTGCCGGCAGTATCGCCGGGGGCGGGGCCAGCACCGTCAGGGTGGATGGCTTGCTGAACAACTACGGCCGGGTAACGTCGGCTGCCGACATGACCGTGAATGCGGCGGGCATCAATAACTACGGCACCCTGGGTAGCGCGCAAAAGCTCACTGTCACTACCGCTGCGTTGGTCAACGACCATGGCTTGATCTTCAGTGGCGCCGATATGGGCTTGCGGGTTGACTCCTTAAATAACCTGGGTGCCAGTGTCTACAGCCTGGGCAATTTGAGTATTGATCGCGACGGTCAAGGCGCGCTGGCCAGCAGCATCGTCAACAGCTCTGGCTCGATTCAGAGCGACGGCAGCATGAGCCTGGCTGCGAGCACGATCCAAAACGTGCGAACGGTATTGACCACCAACAACCAGGGGATTTACACCGCATCGATTGGCGAAATCCAATGCATCGAGGGATACAACGCCGGGGACTGCAGCGGTAAGCGCAATCACGTCTGGCAAATCATCCAGCGCGACAAGTTCGAAGTGACACAGGCCAGTGCTGCATCGAGTATCACGGCAGGCACAAACCTGGCGATCCGGGGCGGCGACTTGCTCAACAGTAGCAGTACTATCGCAGCAGGCGGCGCTTTGAGCGCGACTGTTACCAATCTGGTCAACAGTGGCATTGAGACCGGTGAAACAGAAACGTCGCGTACGTTCATGTCGGAACGTACCAAAAACGCGGGTGGCCTGTACGCATCGGCTGCGTCTTTCAATAACTATTATTCGGTTCAAGGTGCAGGCTACAACCCCAATAATCTGGGTGGTTTGCTGGGCGCGATGAGTGGTTTTATCGGGCTCACCGAGATTGAGCTGGGCCAATTCCGGACCACTCGTAAAATTGCCGCTAGCGATCAGACTTATGCCGCAGTCATCCAGGCGGGTGGAGCGGTCAGCGTCAATACCCAGAACGGTATTACCAGCAGTGTCGTACGCCCGAGCTATACCTATGTCGGCGCCGGCCCCCGCACCGACAACCTTGCCCCAGCCAACACATTCTCGACGCGTATCACGGTCAACCAGCAGTTGCCCCCCGACCTGGCACATCAACAGGTAAACCCTGTCAGCCTACCGGGCTTCTCACTGCCTGTCGGCGAGAACGGCCTGTTCCGCTTGAGTGGACAGACCAGTACGTCCCATCAATCCTCGGTACATGTGCCGGGTCTGCCCGATACCTCCGTACGGTCCAACCCACAGAAATACCTGATCGAAACCAACCCGGCACTGACCGACCTCAAGCAGTTCATGAGCTCGGATTATCTGTTGTCGAAACTCGGCTACAACCCGGACGAAAGCGCCAAGCGGCTGGGGGATGGTTTCTATGAGCAAAAACTGATCCAGCAGGCCGTGACCGCCCGCACGGGCCAGCGTTTCATCGACGGCCAGACTTCCGATGATGGCATGTTCAAGTTCCTGATGAACAACGCCGTTGCGAGCAAAGACGCGTTGAATCTGCAGTTGGGGGTGTCCCTGACTTCAGAGCAGGTTGCGGCCCTGACCCATGACATTGTCTGGATGGAAAACGCGACGGTAAACGGTGAGCAGGTCCTGGTGCCGGTGCTGTACATGGCCAACGCGAATAACCGCCTGGCCGCCAACGGCGCATTGATTCAGGGCAGTGACGTAACCTTGATTGCCGGCAAGGAGTTAAACAATGCCGGCACCCTGCGTGCCAGCAACAACTTGTCGACCACGGCTGGAAGCGACTTGGTCAACAGCGGTTTGCTTGAAGCCAACAACCGCCTGACGGCCCTTGCGGGCAACAACCTCACCAACAAGGCGGGCGGGATCATCGCTGGGCGTGATGTGAGCATCACAGCCACGGGTGATGTGATCAACGAGCGCACGATCACGACTCATGAGAGCAGCACGGGCTACAAGAGCGAGCAGCGTGAGTTTGCTGACAATGCAGCGCGGATTGAAGCGAGCAACAACCTGGAGGTCAGTGCCGGGCGCGATATCAGCAACCGTGGCGGTGTGCTCAAAAGCGCGCAAGACACCACGCTCAAGGCTTCACGCGATGTGAATATCACCTCTGCCGAGCAAGTGGAGAGCAATACGCGGGGCGGCAGCCACAACGACAGGACGGTCACACAGAACGGCTCTAGCGTTACTGCTGGACGGGACCTTGTGATCGGCGCCGGGCGTGACTTGACTGCGGTGGCCAGTCAGATCGAGGCCAAGCGTGATGCGACGCTGTCTGCGGTGAACGATTTGACGCTGTCCTCGGCGGCAGATGAGCAGCATTCGTATGGCAAGACCAAGAAGGTCACTAGCCAGGAGGATCATACCCAGCAGGTGGCGACCCGTGTTTCCGCTGGCGGGAACGTTGTGTTGACGGCGGGCAACGACTTGGGTTTGACCGCCAGTAACGTCAGTGCGGGAAATGAGGCGTACCTGAGTGCTGGCGCTAATTTGACACTGCAGACTGCGGCCAATGAAGACTACAGCTTCTACAGCAAAGTCAAAAAAAGCTCGTCGGGTAAAAAGAGTCGACTGGATGAGGTTGCCAGTACCACCAACATGGCCAGCTCGGTCACCAGCGGGACGAACAGCACGCTGGTCGCTGGTAAGGATCTCCTTATCAAGGGCAGCGAGGTCGCCGCTGACAAAGGGGCCGCAAAGTTGGTTGCGGGTAATGATGTGCAGGTTGTTGCGGTCACTGACTCCAACAGTGCTCGGCATGAAAGCAGCAAGAGTAAAAGCAGCTGGGGTGGGCTGAAGTCGAGCAAGGTTCAGGACGCGGTTGCCGAGACGCAGACCGTAGCAAGGGGCAGCATTATCTCGGGTAATACCGTGGATGTAGCTGCTCTGCACGATGTCACGGTGAGAGGTTCCGGATTGGTCAGCACTCAGGACCTGAATGTGCGGGCCGGTCGTGACCTGGTGATTGATGCGGCTCAAAACACATTCACACACGACGAAATGCACAAGCAAAAAAATCGTGACCTGACCGGTGTGTTGACGGCCAATAACCTGGGCGTTGACGACATCACTGGCAACCAACATCTGTCCATCAGCAGCCAGAACCATACTGGCCGGTCGACCCAGACGACATTGACCGGCAGCACTATTGGTTCAAGCCAGGGCAATGTGGCGCTCACTGCCGGTCGTGAGTTGAGCGTCATTGCCAGTGATCTGGTCAGTACCAAGAACATGAGCCTGACGGGGGCCAACGTCAATATTGCGGCTGGTATGGAAAGCGCCAGCCAGAGCAGTACCGATAAGTCCAGCAGCCTGGCAGTGGGCCGAGTGGTAGGCGGCGCTGTAGTGGATACCTTCAATTCCATTCGTGGCGCCATCCAGGCGGCAAACAATGCCGACGATCCCAAGCTCAAGGCAGTGAAGATGGCGCAAGCAGCGCTGGCTGCCTATAACCTGAACGGCATGGGGGATTCGGTTTCCGGGAGTATCAAGGATTACGCCAATAACAAAGGCAGTTCGTCCAGCAATGGCTCACTGATAAAAATCGGTACTGAAACGGCGCTGACTCACAGCAAAAGCACTAGCGACTATGCAAGCCAGACGGCCAAGCAGAGTTCGCTCAATGTGGGGCAGGCTCTTTCGATCGAGGCCACGGGAAAGGCACCGGGCACGCTGGGTGACATTCACGTCATCGGTAGCAGCCTGAAGGCGGCCGATACCGCGTTGACCGCCAAGAACAACATCATTCTGGAAAGCGCGCAGAACACCGCCGGTTGGGCAAACAACAACTCCAATAACAGAACGGCCATAGGCGCCAGCTTCAATATTGGTCAGCAGAACGGTTTTACCATCGACCTTGGCGCCCAGATCGCCAAGGGCATGGGGACCGGTAGTTCGGTCACCCAGGTCAATACCACGCTGGATAGTGGTGTGTTGACTTTGCATAGCGGTAAAGACACCACCCTTGACGGCGCGCAGGTGCGAGCCAAAAAGATTGATGCGCTGGTTGAAGGCAACCTGAATATCACTTCGCGCCAGGACTCTGAAACCGAGAAGACAAAGCAAGGCAGTGCGGGCGTGGGCGCCAGTATCTGCATTCCGCCGATCTGTTATGGCGCCCCGGTGACGGCATCGGCAAGCCTTTCCGCCGGCAACATGAAAAGTAACTACCAGGCTGTCACAGAACAGAGCGGTCTGTTTGCGGGCAATGGTGGTTACAACATCGTTGTTGGCGCCAACACCACGCTAAAAGGGGCAGTGATTGCCAGTGATGCGACGGCCGACAAAAACCTGCTCAGCACTGACCGATTGATCACCAGCGACATCAAGAACAAGAGCGAAATCAAGAGTACCTCTGCCAGTGTGAGCGGTTCCGCGAGCTATGGCGGTTCGGGTGGGTCGGCTGCTGCCTTGGGCGGGCTGTTCGGCATGTCGCTCAATGAGTCCGACAGTAGCAAGACTCGAAGCGCGGTCAGCGAAGGCACGATTATCGTGCGTAACGCTGAAGGGGCCAATGACCTGATTGGTCTGAATCGTGACACCGCCAACGCCAACGAAAAGCTTGATCGGCCGGACAAAAAGGCGATGGAAGAGCGCATGGAGCTGATTCGCAGTTCTGTGGCGTTGGTCAACGGCATCTCGGACGCAATTGCCACGGCTAAGATGAAGGCCGCTCAAGATTCGAACAGTGATGAATCGAAGGCAGCACGTCAGCAACTGCTGGAGAAGGGCAATGCCAATCCTACTCCCGATCAGATCGCCCAGCAGGTCAGTCAGAACTATGGCGTAGGTAGCAGCTTCAAGAAAGCGGCTCAGGCGGTGAGTGCTGTTGTACAGGGAGTGTTGGGCGGAAATATTGCTGGAGCGTTGGCGGGCGCTGCTGCACCGTATGTGGCTGAAAAAATCAAGCAGGCCACCGGGGATGACGATGCTGCGAACCTGATGGCGCATGCCGTTTGGGGAGCGGTACTTGCTAAAGCTCAAGGTAACTCTGCGTTGGCCGGCGCTGCGGGAGCAGGTATTGGTGAATACATTGCCAAGCAACTGTACCCGAATACGCCTCGTGATCAATTGACCGAGTCGGAAAAACAAACGATATCGGCACTCTCTACATTGGCCGGTGGGTTGGCTGGTGGATTGGCTGCTGGTGGCTTGGACAATGCAATTGCTGCCGCTGGCACCGCGAAAAATGCGGTAGAGAACAATCAGCTGAGCGTGATCGACGGCCTCTCTCTTGAAAAAATGCGACTGGAGTACAACGCGTCATGCGTGGGGGTTACGTCAACAGAATGCGCACAACTCGGGGCCGATATTGAGGCTCTGTTCAAGAAGGCCCAAAGCATACTTAAAGAAGAGCCCCTCAGCTTGGCAAGTGATGCGACATGGGACTCCAAGCAGGAGCACAAGCCTGGCGACATCGTCATGTGCAAGACATCTTTTACCTCGTTCTGTGTCGTCACAGACCAATTTGTCAAAACCGCTGACGGTGTTGAGTGGTATCTGAAGCCGGCAACTGTCGATCAGGCATTAGAGGGTAGGGCGAATCAGGAAAAGCTGACAGCTGATATGAAAGCATCGCTTCAGAAGGTCGCTGCTGATTCCTTCAGTGAAGGCTGTGGTGGGATGGGGCTAATTGGGATTGGATGCCAGCTTTCGATGGGGTTTGGTACCACCAACCCGATTACAGACACGAAGGCGACCACTGGCGAGCGAATTGCTTTTTTTGCGCAAGCGTTGCTGAATATAGTAGGGCTGAAAGCAGCGGTTGGTAGTGCGGGGGTAAAAGATACACTCGCCGGGGCGGGTGGTAACTGGAACGTTTTAGATGAGGCTTTTAGCCCTAATGTTGTGAAACAGACGACACCTACTGCTTGTGGAGCTGCTTGTGGGGAAATGCTTCTGAAAGATCGGGGAGTTTTGGCTTCTCAGATTGATCTGGGGACGGAACTAACCTCAATGAATTCGTTGGCAAACAAGCTGAACGGAGTTAGCTCTGGATGGGTCGGAAACGCAGTGGATACATCCAGCTTTTACGCGCTTAATAAAACGGGCTCTTGGAGCGCTATGATGTGGGATTCAGGGAGCAGAGTAGGACACTGGGTTGTTGTTAATGGTGTTGATGATGCAGGGCGTGTAATTGTCAGGGATCCTTTCAATGGGACTCAGTATAAAATGGATGTTGACAAGTTCAAGGAGGTCTGGAATGGGCATTCTGTCTACAAGCAGTAGTCTTGATGTTAAGTCAATTTTTTACTGCGGAGATACATGTGAAATTGTCTACGTATTTGAAGTTGATGGCGTTGATATCAGTTTTGAAGGGAAGCTGCGAAAGAATGGTGATATCAAAGGCATCGAATATGGCGACAAGCTGGAAAGTTTTTTAATGGATTTTATGCCGGTTGATCGTGCTGTATCAAAAAAACTATCTCTACTAACCTGGCGCTACGTAGAAGGTGAAAGCATCGAGTTTCCTGTCTCTTTAATATCGAGTAGCGCTAACGTAACTATTGTACCGAAGTGATTATGGAACCAGTTTGGTTGCCTGGCTCTAGGTAACGATCAAGTATGGATGACGCTTTCTAAAAATCGCTCGTATGCTGCGGATTCTAAGCGTTAAATGTACGGTGACTTCAAAGCACCTAGAGCTGACTATTTCTGTCTCCTTTTCCTACGGATCATTGATTCCCCCTGCTTTGACAAGCCAGCCCAACCCGACTAACTTTCCTGGCGTGACGCATTCATGCGACCCACGCTATGCAGCAATCCTATTTCTGCGCCACATTTCGTCGTGGCCCCGGTGCGTCTAACAGCCAGCAAATGACTGTTAATCATTGGGTCCCTGGTTCGAGTCCACGTCGGGAAGCCAGACAGAGAAAGTCCTACAGAAGATGCATGCTTTGTTTGCCTTGAACTTCGCACCCGGGGCTCGGCCGCTCATTACGGTCTTAAGGATGCGCTACAATTTTGAATGAGGCGGCTTCTGGCTTGAGTATGATAAAACTCTACGATTCAGTCTGCCCGAATTTAACATCGAGTTTATAGTTGGCCTGAGCAAAAAATAAGGAATTTTATGCAAGTTGACCAGTTTTGTGATGAAATTAAGTCATTGTTGGATGATTTTATGTTGGAGCGCTCGTCGTTTGCCAATGGAGAGTTTGGGGACCTTGAAAGAGTTGAGTTGGAAGGTCTGAACAAACTCGTAACCGTCGATTTTTGGTCTAAGGGGTGGATTGCTATCGATGTTTATGACTGCCCGAGTGAGCAGCAGATAATGAATGTGCTACTGTCCCCAGAGGAGGTAGGTTTTGTTTCTGAAGCGTTTGACAGGCTTATGAATATATTAGTGGCATCAAAGGGTAAGATTATCCATTTGAATTTGTTTGGTTGAAGGGTCGTAGCACTAAAAATACTTGTGTTTTTTAGAAGGTGCGAGAGATATGTGACAGTGTTTTATACTCCAACTCAACGCGCTAGAAAGGGGGCAGCATGATTGATTCGATAACCGGCCAAAAAATATTACTGATCGAACACCCTACGTATGGTCCCTATGTTCGCGTGTCGAGCTACGAAGACAGTATGGGTCTTGAAGACTTGCTAGATGACAAGTATTACGTACCTTACTGGATCGGCAAGCCCAAAGACTTACAGTTTCTCGGAGGGGCTGAGTACTATTTTGGCCCGGTGGTAGATGTGGAAAAGCTGCAAGCAATACTTGACTTGATCGATTCGGATTATCGCGAACTAAAATAGGGGGGCGTATGATTCACAGTGTGTCTGGTAATCGGGTTCTTGTATGTGTAGATCTGACATATGGACCTTATTTTGAAATGGTGGCAGACGCTGAGCCGCTTTGGTTAGAGGTTATCCTTCAGGGACGATTTTATATTCCTTATTGGGTCGTTAAGAAAAAGTCTGAAGAAACCCCTACGAAGTTGGCTTATCATTTCGGTGCTGCTGCTGATCCAGAAAAATTACAAAAAGTTTTAGATATGATTGATTTTGAAAGAAAATCTATCTTTCAAGGTGGCGGCATTGTATTGCGTTGGCCAGGGAAATGTTAGCAGTTGGGAGCGAAGTCTATGCAGAGAATTAATTGCATCAATGGAAGTGAAGCAGTGATGCTGCTTATTATCGAGCCCTGGGCTGAAGAATACCTGATTAAGCCTGGAGCGTCAGTTGACATTGTTGGGCAAGGAGGGTGTTTTGAAACGGGATTCGAGGTGGAGCATGTTGATAAAGGTATGATTGTCTATGGCTGGGAAGGATCTATAGTCTCTGTCTTTTCGAATGGAGAAATAGTTGAGCCTGGTTTTCAATAGTAATGGGTCATGATAGTTGTCCGGCGCGACTAACTTTCGTGTTCCAAGTGCGCTAGCAATTAGCAAGTTCGGGTTAGAGCGCCTCAGTACTTTTTAAGCACCTGCGTCCCAGAAGACGTATCACCAGAGGTTTCAACGAGATTTCAGCCGCACTCTATTCAGAGCCCCTCCAACGCCCGCCACAACTTCCTCATCGTCGGGTTCTGATTCTCCACCGCGCAATACGAGCGAATCTCCAACCGCGTACTCCATTCCTCCCCACCGGCCCTTACCAACACCCCACGCTCCAATTCATCCACCACCGCACTCTGCGGCAGCCACGCCACGCCATAGCCCTCGATGGCCATGCGCATCAACAACATCGCCATATCCGCCTCATAACAGCGTTCCAGCACAACGGGTGACGGCCCGTTCTTGATCACGATTTCAGCCACACGCCCCAAAAAAGTCGTCGCGGTGTACGCCAAATGCGGCACCGGTTTGCCGGCCGTTCCGGGCAAGCGGTACAGCGGTCGACCGCGTTTATCCGGGGCGCACAGCGGAATAAAAGCATCGTGCCCCAAAGCCAGGCTGCCGAAGCGTTGCGGGTCGAGCAGGATCGGCGCCAGCGGGTGGTGGTAGACGATCATCAGGTCGCAGCTGCCTTCCTCCAGCGCGATCACCGCGTCATGAATATTGGCGGCCACCACGCGCGCATTGAACTGCTCCGTCTGGCGCTGGAACTGCGCCAGCCATTTGGGCAGGAAGGTCATCGACAGGCTGTGCCCCGCCGTCACCTGGATCGAGCGCCCGGGCATGCGTTCCACTTCGCGCAGGCTGGCGCGCAGGCGCATCAAGCCGGCGAGGGCGTCGCGGCTTTCGGTGCAGAAGGCTTGGCCGGCGGCGGTGAGTTGCACCGGGTAGGTGCCACGGTCGACCAGTTCGGCGCCCACCCATTCTTCCAGTGAGCGGATGCGCCGCGACAACGCCGATTGGGTCACGCACCGCACTTCGGCGGCGCGGGAGAAATTCTTCCACTCGGCGATGGCTAAGAGGTCGTCCAACCATTTGATCTGCATGCCCGGTCTCCAGGGTGTGAGCCGTGAGTGTATGCCGCCGCACCCAGGCCAGGCGCGGCTTTTCGCTAACTATTCCAAAAGCGCATGGGGTTAGCCGGATTACTCATCATGACGCCCGGGCGCTGTCCCTAGAATTTCTGCCCATCACCCACACAACAAAAACCACATGAGGGCAGCACTGTGAAGCACAACAAACTTCCCCGTCGAATTGCAGCCGGCATCGCCTTGGGCGTGCTGGTGGGTTGGGCGTGTCATCACTTTGCAGGGAGCGAGCAGGGCGCTAAGGAGCTGGCCGGGTATTTCTCGATGGTCACCGACATCTTCCTGCGCATGATCAAGATGATCATCGCGCCACTGGTCTTCGCCACGCTGGTGGGCGGCATCGCCAGCCTGGGCAGTTCGCGTTCGGTGGGGCGTATCGGCCTGCGTGCGATGCTTTGGTTTGTGACGGCGTCGCTGGTCTCGTTGCTGTTGGGCATGGCCCTGGTCAACCTGTTCCAGCCTGGTGCGGGGATGAACCTGCAGGTGGTGCAAAACGCAGCGGCGGCGGTGCCGGTCAATACCGGTGACTTCAGCCTCAAGGCGTTCATCAGCCACGTGTTCCCGCGCAGCATCGCCGAAGCCATGGCCAACAACGAGATCCTGCAGATCGTGGTGTTTTCGCTGTTCTTCGGCTTTGCCCTGGCGGGTGTGAAGCGCGCCGGTTACACGCGCATTACCGACACCGTGGATGAACTGGCCAAGGTGATGTTCAAGATCACCGACTACGTGATGGCCTTCGCGCCGATCGGTGTGTTCGCGGCGATTGCGTCGGCGATCACCACCAACGGCCTGGGCTTGCTCGCCGATTACGCCAAGCTTATCGCTGAGTTCTACTTGGGGATCGTCCTGTTGTGGGGGCTGCTGTTCACGGCCGGCTATTTGTTCCTCGGGCGCTCGGTGTTCACTCTCGGCAAGCTGATCCGCGAGCCCATCCTCTTGGCGTTTTCCACCGCCAGCAGCGAGTCGGCCTACCCCAAAACCATGGAAGCACTGGAGAAATTCGGCGCCCCCAAGCGCGTGTCCAGCTTCGTGCTGCCGCTGGGCTATTCGTTCAACCTCGACGGCTCGATGATGTACCAGGCCTTCGCGATCATGTTCATCGCCCAGGCCTACAACATCGACCTGAGCTTCACCCAGCAACTGCTGATTTTGCTCACGCTGATGATCACCAGCAAAGGCATGGCCGGCGTCGCCCGGGCGTCGGTTGTGGTGGTGGCGGCGACCCTACCGATGTTCAACCTGCCCGAAGCCGGCTTGCTGCTGATCATTGGTATCGACCAGTTCCTCGACATGGCCCGCACCGCCACCAACGTGGTCGGAAACAGCATCGCCACGGCAGTGGTGGCGCAATCAGAGGCCGAAGAAGAGCCCGCCGAAGCGCCACAGGCGGTGCGCACATGAGCAGTACGCGACGGCTGGGCATCGTCGGCGGGCTGGGTTCGCTGGCCGGGGCCGACCTGTTCTACAAGCTGGTCAAGTCCCGGGCAGTGCTGGAGGACCAGGGCCGCTATCACTTCCTGTTCGAGCAGCATCCGTTCAAGGACGTGCTGCTGCCGCTGGACCGCCACGCCAGCATGACGTCGCGCAAGTTCTACGTGTTCCAGGTGTGCAAGACCTTTGAAAACAGCAGCGTGGACGCGGTGCTGCTGCCGTGTTTCGCCAGCCAGACCTTTCGCGAGGAGATCCAGCAGGAGCTGGGCATCCCCGTGCTGGACATGATGCAAGCACTCGCCCAGCACATCACCCGCAGCGTTACACCTGGCACGCGCCTGGGCGTGATTGCGTCGGACTTCGTGCGCCACTGCGGCCTGTTTGAAAGACACCTCGGCCAGCACTTCAACCTGCTGTACCCCGACGCCGAGGCACAGACGGCCTTGATGGAGGCGATGTACGGCGTCAACGGCATCAAGGACGGCCACCTGGAAGGCGTGCCGCTGGAGGGCGTGTACCAGGCCTGCCTGTCCTTGCAAGAACAGGGCGCCACGCTGATCGTGCCGGGCATGACCGAACTGTCACTGGTCTGCGGCGACTTGCAGCGGCGCGGCATCAGCGCGCTCGACATCAACGGGCTCTACGCCGACTTCGCCACCCAGGCCGATGGCCCGGCCCGCCAACCACCGTTCAAGCTGGGCATCGTCGGCGGCGTGGGCCCGGCCGCCACCGTGGACTTCATGGGCAAGGTGGTCGCCCACACGCCGGCCGGCAAAGACCAGGACCATATCAAGATGGTGGTCGAGCAAAACCCGCAGATTCCCGATCGCACCGCCAACCTGCTACGTGATGAAACCGACCCGACCCTGGCTCTGTACGCCACCTGCAAACGCTTGGAAAGCGCCGGCGCCCAGGCCATTGCTATTCCGTGCAACACCGCCCATGCGTTTGTCGAGCGCCTCCAGCCGCACCTGCGCGTGCCCATCGTCAACATGCTCAGCGAGACCGTGGAGTGGATCGCGCAGCACTACGGCAGTGGCCAGGCGGTCGGGCTGCTGGCCACCTCCGGCACGGTGCAAAGCCAGGTCTATCACCACGCGGCACGGCGTTCGGGGTTGCAGTTGATCACGCCGGGTTTTGATTACCAGGCACTCGTCATGGAGGCGATCTACGGTGAGCGGGGCATCAAGGCGGGGTTTACCGACGGCATCTGCCGCGAGCAATTGCTGCTGGCGGCCGAGCACTTGTGTGAGCAGGGGGCGAAGGTGTTGATCCTTGGCTGCACCGAGTTGCCGTTGGTACTGGCCCACAGCGAGGCTTTCGAGATCAACGGTCACCGCGTGGCGCTGGTGGACCCCACCACGATCCTCGCGCGCCAGTGCATCCGGCTGTCACAGGTGAGCGTTGCTCGATAGGCGTTGCGTCCTTATCCCCGTCGTACAGGCGCTGCCTCTATGACCGGTTGACGTTCATGCCCCTCCCACTTGGCAATCACCAACGGCGCCAACGCATTGCCCAGCACGTTCAACGCCGTGGTGGGCATTTCCATCAAGCGGTACACACCGGCGATAAACGCAATGCCTTCCAACGGCAGGCCGGCGCTGGCCAGGGTGGCCGAAAGAATCACGAACATGAAGCCCGGCACCCCGGCTGCACCTTTGGAGGTGAGCACCATGGTCACCACCAGCAAGGCCTGGTCGCCCAGGCTCAGGTCGATACCGTAGAGCTGCGCGACAAACAACGTGCCGATGCCCAGGAACAACGAGGCGCCGTCCAGGTTGAACGAGTAACCCACCGGCACTACAAAACTCACCAGCGAGGGTGGCACGCCGTAGGTTTCGAGCTTTTTCATCAGCTGTGGCATCACCGCGGCCGAGCTGGCGGTGGAGAAGGCCAGGGCCAGTTCGTCCTTGATATGGCGCATCAAGGCAAACAGGTTGATCCCGAACATCCGTGCAATCAGGTTCAGCACCACCAGCACAAAAAACACGATGGACACGTAGCTCACAAGGATCAGCTTGGCCAACGGCAGCAACGAGCCAAACCCGAAGTTGGCCACGGTCACCGCGATCATGCCGAACACGCCAATCGGTGAGTAGGCCATGATCATCGAGGTGACCTTGAACATTGCATCGCTGACCCCACGCAACAGCGCGATCACCGGGTCTTTGCGTTCGGCGGGCAAACGCGACACGCCCAGGCCGAACATCACCGCAAAGAACAGCACCGACAACAGGCTGCCCTGGGCCATGGCGCTGATCACGTTGTCGGGGATGATCCCGACGATGATCTGGCCCAGGCTATGCCCGGCGCCGCTGCTGGTGGGCAGGCTGATAGTGGCGGCGTGCAGGCTGGAAAGCTCGGTGCCGGCGCCGGGCTTGAGCAGGTTGCCCAGCACCAGCCCGACGATGATCGCCAGGGTGGTGATGCAGAAGAAATAGCCCAGGGACCTGACCCCGATGCGGCCCAGGGATTTGCCGTCACCGTGCCCGGCAATGCCCACCACCATGCAGGAAAACACGATCGGCACGACGATCATCTTCATCAGCTTGATAAAAATGTCGCCCGCCGGTTGCAGCACGTTGTCCACCAGCCATGGGCGGGACTCGGGAAAGCGGTGCAACAGGGCGCCGATGGCGATGCCGGTGAGCAAGCCGATAACGATTTGCCAGACCAGCGCGATGCGGGGCGTGTGCATAGGAATGCCTCATTTGCGATCAATGATTTTTTAAGTTGTTGTTCTAGGCAGTCGAAAGGCGGCCGCGGTCGGCCGCCGGGTGCAGCGGGAAGCCGTCAGCGCAGGTCGTGGCATGCGTCTTTGAGACGACGGCATCCTTCTTCGATCACGTCCAGGGCGCTGGCAAACGACAAGCGTACATACGGCGACATGCCGTAGGCCGCGCCGCTGACCGTGGCCAGGCCGTAGTCACGCAGCAGGTAATCCACCAGTTGCGTGTCGTCCTCCAGGCGGTCGCCCGCCGGGGTGAGCTTGCCCATCAACGCGCTCACATTGACGAACACGTAGAACGCACCGTCCGGTGGGGTGCAGCTCACCCCGGGAATGTCCGCCAGCAAGCCCAGCATGTGCGCACGGCGTTGCTGGTACTGCGCACGCATGTCGGCGATGGGGGCCTGCTCGCCGGCAAAGGCGGCCACAGCGGCGGCCTGGCTCAGGGAGCTGGGGCAGGTGGTGGTTTGCGACAGCAGCTTGGCGATGGCCGAGATCAACCACGCCGGGCCGGCCCCAAACCCCAGGCGCCAACCGGTCATGGCGTAGCCCTTGGACGCGCCGTTGACGATCAGCGTGCGCGGCTTGAGGTCGGGCGCCAGGCGCGTCAACGGTACATGCCGGGCGTCGCCGTAGACAAAGTGCTCGTAGATCTCATCGGCCATGACCAGCACATGGGGATGGCGCCGCAGCACGTCGGCCAGCGCCTTCAGTTCGGCCTCGCTGTACACCGCGCCGCTGGGGTTGTTGGGGCTATTGAGGATCACCCATTTGGTGCGTGGGGTGATCGCCTGCTCCAGGGTGTCGGGCGCGAGTTTGAAGCTCAGGCTTTCATCGCCGGGGATGATCACCGGCGTGGCATCGTTGAGGCGCGCGATGTCCGGGTAGGACACCCAATACGGCGTGTGCACGATCACTTCGTCGCCACGGTTCAGGGTGGCGGCCAGCGCGTGATAGATGATGTGCTTGCCGCCGCAGCCGGCCACGACTTCGTCCAAGCCGTAGACCAGGCCATTGTCCCGGGCGAGCTTCAGGCAGATGGCCCGGCGCAGGGCCAGGGTGCCGGTGGTCGGCGTGTAGTGGGTGTCGCCACTGTGCATCGCCAGGCTGGCCGCTTGCAGGATGTGCGGCGGGGTGTCGAAGTCCGGCTCGCCCACGGTGAAGTTGACGATGTCACGGCCCTCGGCGCGCAGCTCGCTCACCAGGGCATTGGCGGCAACGCTGGGGGAGGGCGCAATGCCCAAAACGCGGTCGGAAAGAAATGCAGTGCTCATCAGGGTGTCCTTCAGTCCGCCAGGCCGGCGTTGGCCAGCACCTTGTCGATCCAACTCTGGCGCACCGCGCCGGTGGCGATTTCGGCTTTCACCGCTTCTTCATGCTCGGCGTGTTGCCCGGCGCGGCGCAGCACTTCGGCGGCATCGGCCTGGGAGAACGCCACCAGGCCATCTTCATCGCCCACAAGCAGGTCGCCCGGGTTGATCAGCATGCCGCCGATGGACACCGGCACGTTCACCTCGCCGGGGCCAGTCTTGTAAGGGCCGGTGTGCACCACCGCACGGGCGTAGCAGGGCGTGTCGTCGAAGCTGGCGACGTCGCGGATCGCACCGTCGATCACAAACCCGACGCAGCCGCGTTGCTGGGCGTAGAGCTTGACCAGTTCGCCGATCACCGCGTTGTTGGTGTCGCCCTGGCCGTCCACCACCAGCACGTGGCCGGGTTGCATCATGCTCATGGCTTTGTAGATCAGCAGGTTGTCGCCGGGGCGGGTCTTTACGGTGATCGCCGTGCCCACCAGCTTGCCGGTGCGGTTGTAGCGCGTCAGGCCACGGGCGCCGATGTGCCGGCCCAGGTTGTCGCTGATGTGCGGCGTGACCACGTGGGCGAACGCCTCCACCAGTTCGGCCGGGGCCATCGGTGCGTTGGGAAGGATGCGGGAACCGGGCAAGGACATGGCAAATCTCCAGAATCGTTGGATAGCGACGGGCTATGGCCAAATCTTAGGAGCGATGAACGGACAGTTTTAGCGATATTTTATGATGTGTTAGCATCGCTTTTTATCATGAGTTGGCCGGCATGATCACCTTCAAGCAAATCGACGCGCTCTACTGGATTGCCGAACTGGGCAGCTTCGAAGCGGCGGCGAACAAGCTGAACATGTCGCAGTCGGCAATCTCCAAGCGCATCCAGGAGCTGGAAGAAACCTTCGATGTGGAGATTTTCGACCGCAGCAAGCGCAATGCGCGGCTGACCGAAAAGGGCGGCGAACTGCTCGACTACGCCCGCGACCTGCTCAACAGCCGCGACCAGTTGCTCGAACGGGTCAGCGCGCGCAACGTGCTGGTGCGCCGGTTTCGCCTCGGGGTCACCGAGCTGACTGCGCTGACCTGGCTGCCGGCCCTGGTGGAGGCGCTGCGTCAGGCGTACCCGAAGGTGCAGATCGAACCGTCGGTGGAACTCAGCAGCGAACTGTTCCGCAAACTGGAAAGCGATCAACTGGACCTGGTGATCGTGCCCGACGCCTACAGCGACTCACGCTTTCACAGCACCCCGCTGCAAAGCGTGGACAACGCCTGGATCTGCTCGCCCGGGCTGATCCCTGACGCCGACCCGGTCAGCCTGGAAACCCTGGCCAGCTACACCGTGCTCACCCAGGGCTCGCAGTCGGGCACCGGCTTGATCTATGAGCGCTGGATGGCCACCCATAACGTGCAGATGCCGCGCACGCTCACCAGCCACAACCTGTTGGTGCAGGTGGGCTTGGCGCTGTCGGGGATTGGCGTGAGCTACCTGCCCAAGGCGTGCCTGTCCCATCTGATCGAACAAGGTTCACTGCGGGCGTTGGTCACCGAACCGGAATTGCCGAGCGTGCGTTATGTGGCGTTGCACCGGGTCGATCGCCAGTTCGGCTTGAACCAGGACGTGGCGCAGATGGCCCAGGCCTGCTGCGATTTCTCGCGGTTGTTGCTCTAACGGCTGGCATCGCCCTGGGTCGACTGGCGCGCCAGGTCGGCCAGGGTGTCAATCAGCGCAGTGCGCCCATGTTTGAGAAACGCCAGGTGATAGTTCACCGCCGCCGGTGGCACCTCAAGCGTCACTTCCTGAAATTCCCCGCGTTCGATCTCTTCCACAAACAAACCCCTGGGCAAACAGCTGATGCCTACCCCCGCACGGATCAACGCCAGCAGCGCGAACAGGCTGTTGCTGCCGTACACGTGGTTGAACTCGATACCCTCCTGGGCAAACAGCTGCTCGCAGCGCTGGGTGATCCCCGAGTCCGGGCCTTGCACGATGATCGGCCACAGCGCCAGTTGTTTGAGGGACAGCGTGGTGCCTTCGGGGAACAGGTGCGGCGGTGCCAGCCAGGTGAAGGTGATCGATTGCAGCGGGATTGAGGCCATGGCGGCGGTGACGTAGTCCTGCGGGATCACGACCAGGTCCAGGTCACCGTCGAGCAGCTTGCGTTGCAGGCGTGCGGACAGGTCCACGTCCGGGTGCAGGGTGATGTCCGGCAGCTGGGCCTTGGTGCGCGCAACGAAGTCGGTGAACCAGGTGATGGTTACCAGCTCCGTCAACCCCATGCGCACGGCGCGCGGTACCTGGTGGGCGGCGCCGCGCAAGGCGTCCAGCTGGGCCAGGCTGGCGATCAGGCCTTCGCTGGCCTCCAGCAATTCGGCACCCTTGGGGCTCAGTTGCACCTTGTGGCTGCCGAGTTCGAACAGCGGCAGGCAAGCTTGTTTTTCCAGTTCCTGCAGGCGCTTGGTGGCGGCAGACTGGGTGATGAACAGGCGCGTGGCGGCCCGCTGCAAGGTGCCGAGCTTGAGGGTCCAGTAAAAGGTTTCGATCTGCTTGATGTTGATCATGCCGGGCGCCCATAAGCTTGTTGCAGGTCGCAGTGCTCGCCGAGCAGTTCCATCACATGCCGGTGAAACGGGCTGTAGCTGTCGGCCCGCGCCAGCGCCACATAGGGTGTGGTGGGCAGCGGCGGCCTCACGTCGAGCTTCACCAACTGCCCATTGAGCAAGTAGGGCGCGGCGGTGATGTCGGGCAGGTAGGTCACGCCCAGGCCGGACACGGTCAGGCCGATCAGGGCCGCCAGGCTGCTGCACGGGATGTGCGCGCTGGGGCTGGCCTGGTGCGTGGCGAGCCAGCTGTCCACCAGCAGGCCGGAGCCCGACAGCCGGCCCTGGGCGAGCAGGGTGCAATGGCTCAAATCTTCCAGGCTCAGGGGCTGCTGGTGATCGAGTACGCCCGGCGCGCAGAACCAGTTGTTGCGCACCTCATCGAGTGCCACCTTGATCAGGCCATTGCTGCTGAACGCATCCGGCACCACGATCACATCGACCTGGCCGGCCATCAGCAACCCATGCAGGCGCACGCTGAGGTCGACCTCCGGCTCGATGCGCACCTTGGGGTAATGGCTGGAAACCGCCTTGATCAAGCGCGGCAGCCAGGTCAGGGCGCTGAGTTCGGTGATGCCGATGCGCAACCTACGGCTGAGCACCTGCGGGCTGATCAGGCAACTGTTGACGATGTCGCGCTGCAACAGCACGTCGCGGGCCTGGGCCACCACCGGTGCGGCCAGCGCGGTGAGCCGGGCGCCACGGCCGCTGCGGTCGAACAGCGCAAACCCCAGCCAGTGCTCCAGTTCCTGGATCTGCCGGGAAATGGCCGACTGCACCTGGCCCAGGCGATTGGCCGCACCGTCGAAGGTGCCGTGGTCGACCACGGCAATCAGCGCTTCCAGCTGTTTGAAGGTAGGCACAGGATGAATTCCATCTGGTTTTGGAATGTTTTTAGTTCACGGAATATCTCTATGTCTACTTAAATTTCCTCGGCACTATCCCGCTCACGGCCTACTGGCGTGAGGGTTTCTTCACGGCGTACCGACCATAACTCCAAGAAAGATCGGTGAAGAAATGAAAGCTGACTCCAAATCCACCAGCCGTTTCCGCTGGGTCGTGGCGGCGCTGTTTTTCCTGGCCTACATGGTGGCCGGTGCCGACCGTGCCAACATCGGCGTGGTGGTGCCCTTCATCAAGCAGGAATACCACCTGAGCAACACCGACATCGGCGCCCTGGCGAGCCTGTTCTACCTGACCTACGCCATCGTGCAGATCCCCGCCGGCTACCTGTTCGGCCGCTACGGCATCCGCCAGCTGCTGACCGGTTCGCTGGTCCTGACCTCCCTGGCCACCTTGCTCATCGGCTTCACCTCCAGCGTGCTGCAGCTCAAGCTGGCGCGGGCGTTGCTGGGGGCGGCGGAAGGGCCGATCAACATCGGCATCGTGTCGATCATCAACCGCTGGTTTCCGCCGAGCGAAAAGGGCCTGGCCACGGGCATCTTCATGTCGTCGATCAAGGTGGCGCCGGCCATCGTGCCGCCGCTGTGTGCCTACATCGTGCACCTGTACGGCTGGCGCGAAGTGTTCTTTTTCTTCGCTATCCCGGGGTTCTTCGTGGCCCTGTTGTGGTGGTGGCTGGTCAAGGACGATCCGGCCGACAGCCCGCACTGTTCGGCCAGCGAGTTGCAGCATATCCAGGGCAGCCAAGCCCAGGGCGCGGCCTCGGTCCAGCCGATGGTGCGTATCCCGGCGTGGTTCGACCGGCTGATCCGCACCCGCCAGGTGCCGCTGCTGGCCGACAACAAAAGCATCCTCGCCTCATGGAACGTGTGGGCCTGTGCCATGGGCTACTTCCTGATGGTGGGCATTACCTATTCGATCATGACCTGGGTGCCCACTTACCTGATCACCGTCAAACAGTACTCGGTGCTGAAGATGGGCATGGTGGCCTCCGCGCCGTGGGTTGGCGCGATCATCGGCAACCTGCTGGGCGGCTGGCTCTCGGACCGGGTGTTCGACCGTCGGCGCAAACCGGCGATGCTGATCGGTTCGCTGGCCACGGTGCTGATGATGGTCGTGCTGCTCAACGCGCCCAGCGACCCCGTGCTGTTGTCGGCGGTGTTCCTGCTGGCGGGCATCCTGCTCAACATCGGCTACTCCACGTTCCTGGTGTACCCCATGGGCCTGGCCACCAAGGAGCGTGTGCCGTTTGCCGCGTCCATCGTCAATACCGGCGGTTCCCTGGGCGGTGCCTTCACGCCGTTCGTGGTCGGCTTGTTGCTCGATCATTTCAATTGGGACTACGTGTTTGGTTTTCTCGGCGTGAGCTCGCTGATCACCTTCGCCATCGTGCTCACCATGGTCGAACCACGCCCTTCAACTGCTGCCAACCCACAATCCTAGGAGCCCGGATGAACCGAGTGATGCAGGTGTGTCGCCTAGATTTCTGGATCAACCCCGTCTTTGACGAAATGATCCAGGCCACCCCCCAACTGGCGCTGCAGGTGCTGCCGCGCCAGGGCGACGATGAACGCACCCTGGCCGCCTTGCGCCAGGCCCACGCCTACCATGTCTCGGCCGCCAAGGACGAGTTGCCCAGGCACTGGTTTGCCGGCCCGGCGTTGATCGAGCAGTGCCCGGCACTGCTCTGCGTGTCGTCGGGCGGCGCGGGGTTCGACACAGTGGATGTGGCCGCCTGCAGCCGTGCGGGCATTGCCGTGATGAACCAGGCGGGTGCCAATGCCCACTCGGTGGCCGAGCACACCTTTGGCCTGCTGCTGGCGGTGGTCAAGCGCATCGTCGAGTCCCACAACACCCTGCGCCACGCCACGGGTTTCAGTCGCGAAGACCTGATGGGCGAAGAGATCCATGGGCGCACCCTCGGCCTGATCGGCTTGGGGGAAATCGGTCGGCGCGTGGCGACCATCGCTCGCGGTTTTGGCCTGGAAGTGCTGGCCTACGACCCCCACCTGCGCGATGAGCAGATGCAGGCCCATGGCGCGCAGCCGGTGACCTTGGCCGAGCTGTTGCGGCGCAGTGATGTTGTGTCCCTGCATTGCCCGCTGGATGCCAGCACTCGCCACTTGATGGGCGCCGAGCAGTTCGCCGCGATGAAGCGGGGGGCGGTATTCCTCTCGACTGCCCGGGGTGGCATCCATGATGAAGCGGCGTTGTACGTGGCCCTCAAGAACGGCCATTTGAGCGGCGCCGGGCTGGATGTGTGGGCCTGCGAACCCCCGCCCCGGGATGCACCGCTGATGACCTTGCCCAATGTGGTCGCGACGTTTCACACGGCAGGCGTCACCCACGGTGGGCGGCGCAATGTGGCGCGTTCATCGGCGGCGCAGATCGCGGCGTTGCTGCGTGGCGAGCGCCCGCCCCATCTGCTGAACCCCGAAGCCTGGGGGCTGATCCGCGAGCGGGTAGGGCGTGTGCTGGGCGCCTGATAGGCATATTTTTTAAGTATCCAAACCCCGTTATTTAGATATTTTTAATAGGTGGACAGCACTGATAGGCTCTTAAAAAAACAAGAGAAGTGCCCGGTCATGTTCATAAGCCTGCCCACCGCCCTGAAACCCTTCACCGCCGTTTTGGCGTCCCTCGCCCTGATGGGCACCCTGAGCAGTTGCGCCAAGGTCGACGTGCACAGCGAAGGCGTCGACAAGCCTGAAGCCGATGCCCGCCAGGTCCTGCGCCTGGGCCACGATGACAGCGCCTACCCGTTCCCGATCTACGCCAACGCCGACCTCTACAACCCGCCCAAGACCCTGGAGCGTGCGGTGGTGATTTTGCACGGCGTGCAGCGTGACGCCGACCAGTACTTCAACACCGGTCGCAAGCTGCTGGGCAACGCCCGTCTGCCGAGCACCACCACCTTGTTGCTGGCGCCGAATTTCCTCACCCCCACCGATTCAGGCGTGAGCAATGACATGCCGCTGTGGCCACGGGACAAGTGGATGCACGGCATCGAATCGCAGTTCGGGCGCAAAGGCATTCCAGCCTTCCAGGTGCTCGACGATGTGGTCGGCTACCTGTCCGATCGCCAGCGATACCCGGCGCTCAAGGAAATCGTGATGGTCAGCCATTCGGCCGGCGCGCAACTGATGCAACGCTACGCGGTGATGAATGACCTCGACGCCAGCCTCAAGGCCCACGGCCTGACGATCCGCTACGTGGTCGCCAGCCCCTCGAGCTACGTGTACTTCGACGAAAACCGTTTGCAGGACGGCGTGTTCAAGCCGGTGGTGAGCATCATGTGCCCCAGCTACAGCCGCTATCGCTATGGCCTCGACAATGCGCCCGCCTACCTGCAGAACCAGCACCTGACGAACCGCCAAGTGTTTGCCCGCTATGCCGCGCGCGATATCACCTACCTGGTCGGTGCCCAGGACAACAACCCCACCAGCCGTGTGCTCGACAGCTCCTGCGGGGCCAATTACCAGGGCGACACCCGGCTTGATCGGCAATTGAATTTCGTCAGCTACGAGCAGTTCTTGTCGAACCAATGGCAGATCCCCTTGCGCCATCCCCAGCACACGATTCCCGGTATCGGCCACAACGCGGCGCGCCTCTTGGGTGACAAGGCGGTGGCGCGAATGCTGTTTCCCTGAGCTCCACGCTGTTTGCCCAACGCTGCGTCTCGATAAAAACAATAAGAGAACTGTATGAGCCCAACTCTCCCCACTGCCCGGGTGCCACGCGCCTGGGGGCCTGGCGCATTGTCGCTGCTGGCCGCCGCCCTGATCGCTGCCCAGGCCCAGGCTGACACGCTGCCGTCGTCGGGCACTCTGTTCGATAACAGCCGCTCGGTGCTGCGCCCCACCGACAATGCCCAGCCGGCCGCTCCCGGCAGTGTGCGCATCGAAAGCCAGGACGACACGCCAGTGCCCAAAGCGGGCAACTCGACGGTGCAAGTGCAGGTCAAGCGCTTCGTGGTCACCGGCAACCGCGAACTCAGCGATGCCCAGTTGCAACCGGTGCTGCTGCCCTACGCCGGCAAGACCCTCAACCTGGATGGCCTGCGTGACGCCGCCGCGCAGGTCACCGCGCTGTACCGGGCGCGGGGGTACCTGGTGGCGCGGGCCTATCTGCCAGCCCAGGACATTCAACATGGCCAGGTAACCATCGGTGTCTCCGAGGGCGTGATCGGCCAGGTCAGCGCATTGCCGGACGCCAATGTGCGTCTGCGCCCCGAAGTGCAGCAGCAGTTCATCCATGCGCTGCCCTCCGGCACCATCATCCGTGAGCAGGACCTGGAGCGCGTGCTGCTGCGCCTGTCGGACATCACCGGCGTGGCCGTGCACGCGATCCTGCGGCCGTCGCAGCAGCCCGGCGCCGCCGACATCGTGCTCAAGCTCAGCGAAATGACCGCCTGGACCGCCCGCGCCGCCATCGATAACTACGGCAACTACTACACCGGCAGCAACCGCCTGACTTCCAGCGTCAGCCTCAACGACGCCCTGGGCCTTGGCGACAGTTTTACCGCCACTTCGCAGAACTCCTTCGAAGGCCTGAACATCAAGGGCATCGGTTACCAGCAACCGCTGGGCGCCACCGGGATCTCGGTGGGCGCCAACTACGCCGAGCTGGAATACAGCATCGGCAAGAACCTCAAGGGCCTGGATGCCGACGGCACCGCGCAGGTGTCTTCGGTGTTCATCAACAGCTCGCTGCTGCGTTCGCGTGACAGCAATATCAGCTTCAACCTGGCCGAAGATCACCGGCGCTTCGAAGACTCCGCCGGTGGTTTTACCGTGAACAAGTCGGCGGTGTTTCGCAGCGCCACGCTGTACGGCAACTGGCGCGATGACTGGCAAGGCAGCAACACCTGGAGCCTGGCCTACGGCATTGGTGACCTGGACAAGAAAACGCCTGCCGACGCCGCGTTGGATGCGCTCACCGCCAACGCTGCCGGGCACTACAAGAAGGCCAACCTGAGCTTCAGCCGCCTGCAATACCTGGGCAATGGCTACTCGCTGTTTGGCTCGGTGACCGGGCAGTGGGCCGACAAGAACCTCGACTCCTCGGAAAAACTCAGCCTCGGCGGGCCGAACGGTGTGCGCGCCTATCCTGTCGGTGAAGTGGCCGGCGATGAAGGCGTGCTCGGCCGCCTGGAACTGCGCAAATACCTCGGGCGCTTCAACGGCGCCATCGCCGAGGGCACGTTGTTTGCCGATGCGGGCAAGGTCACGGTCAACAAGAACCCGTGGGACGCCAGTGAAAACACCCTCACGCGCTACGGCTACGGCGTGGGCCTGAACCTCTATCACCGCGACCTGGTGATGAACACCAGCCTGGCGTTCTCCCCGGGAGCCGACCCCACCAGCGATGACCGTGCGGCCAAGCGCTTGTGGTTCTCGATTTCCGGTTCGCCCCAGGCGTTCGCCGGGCTGGCCAGCGACATCGGCTCCAAGGGTGAAGACTTCGAAGTGGCCGAGACCGACACCGTCATCTACGGCAACTTCGGCATCGTCCCAGAATACGTCGATCGCCACGGCTCCACCCCGGCAGCACCGGCTGACCAGAGCCGCCTGGCCACGCCGAACGGGCGCAACATGGCGAGCTTCTGGCGCGCCCGCGACAACGTGTCCGCCCTCGGCGTGCACGGTGGTTATGGCCTCACCGATGACTGGAAGCTGCTGTGGCAACTGGAATACGGCATCTCGATGAACTACACCGCGAGCAACGACAAGTCGGTGAACCCGTCGGCGTCGCCGAGCACCAAACTGCGCAACACCGGTGCGGCGTTCAATAACACCGACTACGGCACGTTGCTGTATGGCGTGTGGGACATGCCGATGAAGGAGTCCACCACCACCCTGGACCCGTTCAACGGCAAGACCAGTGCGGCGTACTTCAACATCATCGGCTCGCCGGGCTTCAGCGCCGGCCTGTCGACCAACGTCAACGGCCCGCAGAGCTACAACGACACAGCGGTGAATGGCGACGCGGCGTTCAACCGCCGCCAGGCCGGCGTGGTGGAATACTGGACGCCGGAGTGGAACGGCCTGCAACTCAAACTGGCCTATTCGAACAACGGCATGAGCGCCGCCAGTGATGTGGACAAAGGCTATGTCTACGGCAGCAGCCTGACCTACAACAACGGCGGCTTCACGGCGGTGTTCGCCACCGAACGGCACATCAACTACTTCGGCATTGCGGATCTTGGGCGCAACGCGCGCGGGCTTGGCAGCAGTACCCACGTCACCGATGGCACCTCGTCGGATGATTTCAGTTTCCGCTACGGGCTGGCCTACGACTTTGGCGCGACCAAGCTGTCGCTGATCGCCGATGACCTGTCCTATTCCGAAGACGGCGTGATCAACACCAGCACCACCACCAGCGACCTTTCCAAGTATCGCCGTCGGGCCTACCTGCTGGGCGCATCCCACAAGATCGGCCCCTGGACCCTGAAGGCCAGCTACGGCAAGGCCTTGCCCGGCAAATGCGAGATGATCCGCGCCACCCCGGTGGAGTGCGACACCCACGGCATGGGCGCCACCCAGTACGCCATCGGCGCCAACTACAAGCTGACCAAGCGCATCGACCTGTTCACCCAGTACGTGCTGCTGAAGAACAACTCCCTGGCCAACTACAACTTCGCCCTTACCGGCGTCACGGCGGCCAGCGGTTATTCGCCCGGCGCGGGCACCACCATCAGCGCCGTCGGCACTGGCATCAACTATTCGTTCTGAGGAGAAGGCTGTGAGCAAACCACAATCCCAAACCGCGCTGCCTGTTCTCAAACCCCTGAGTTTTGCCGTGCTCTGCGCGCTCTACAGTTTGACGCCACTGCCCGCGCTGGCGCTGGACAGCAACGCGTTGCCCACCAATGGCCAAGTGGTCGCTGGCAGCGGCACCATCAGCAGCAACGGCAATGTAATGACCGTGCACCAGGGCAGCGACCGCCTGATCACCACCTGGGACACGTTCAATATCGGCAGCGCCGCCCAGGTGAATTTCCTGCAGCCGGGGGCGTCGTCGGTAGCGCTCAACCGGGTCACCGGCAGCGACGGTTCGCAAATCCTTGGGCACCTGAATGCCAATGGCCAGGTGTTCCTCATCAACCCCCAGGGCGTGCTGTTTGGCGCGGGGTCGATGGTGGATGTGGGCGGGCTGGTGGCCAGTTCGCTGAACATTTCCAACAGCGACTTCATGGCCGGCAAGTACGTGTTTTCCGGGCCCAGCGGTGGCGCGGTGATCAACCAGGGCACGATCAGTGCGCGGGATGGCGGCAGCGTCGCGCTGCTGGGCAGCCAGGTGCGCAACGAAGGCACGGTGGTCGCCAAGCTCGGTTCGGTGGTGTTGGGCGGCGGGGAAAAGATCACCCTGGACTTCACCGGTGACGGCCTGATCAACGTCGAGGTCAACGACCCGGCCATCGGCGCCAGCGTGATCAACCGCGGGCTGCTCAGTGCCAACGGCGGCGCCGTGGCCATGACCGCCCGCGACTCCCAGGCCATGCTCAGCAATGTGGTGAACAACGAAGGCGTGATCGAAGCCCGCAGCCTGCAACAGCGCAATGGCCGCATCATTCTCGATGGCGGTGACAGCGGCGTGGTGGTCAACAGCGGCGTGCTCGATGTGTCGGGCAAAAACGCCGGCGAGCGCGGCGGCAATGTGACCATGACCGGCCAATACGTGGGCCTGTTCGACAGCGGCCGTATCGATGCCGATGGCGACATCGGCGGCGGCACGGTGTTGATGGGCGGCGACTACCAGGGCAGCGGTAACCTGCACCAGGCTGACAGCACCTTCATGGGCAGCGATGCACGCATCAGCGCCAATGCGTTGAGCCAGGGTGACGGCGGCAAAGTGATCCTCTGGTCCAGGGACAGCACGCAATTTTATGGCGGCATCAGCGTGCGCGGTGCCGGCAGCCAGGGGCGTGGCGGGCTGGTGGAAACCTCCGGGCACGCGCTGGATGTGATGGGCGTGGTCGATCTCAGCGCGGTGTCGGGGCAGGGCGGCACGTGGCTGATCGACCCGTTCAACATCAACATCACCCGCACCGCCAGCACCGGCACGTCCAGCAGCACGCCTTTCACGCCGAACGCGGGGGCCAGCTCCAACCTGAGTTCGGCGACCCTGAATGCTTCGTTGTCGGAAGGCGCGAACATCCTCGTGACCACCTCTTCAGGGGCGGGCACGTCCGGCGATATCAACGTGCTGGACAACGTCAAGGGCGTGGGCAACGCGACCCTGACCCTGCAGGCGCACCGCAATATCGTGATGACCAACACCAGCATCAGCAATGGCGCCGGCAAGACGCTTAACGTGTCATTGGTCTCCAACTTCAACAACAGCGGCAACGGCTCGGTGGCCCTGAGCAACGCGAGCATCAGCACCAACGGCGGTAACCTCACCATCAGCGGCGCGGTAGACCCGGCGACGTCCTGGGCCAGCACCAACGTCAGCAATGGCGTGGGCATTTCGTTGACCAACGGCACGCGCATCAGCACCAGCGGCGGCGACATCACCTTGCGCGGCGCCACGTCCGCCAGCCTGGCTGCCGGTTCTACCGCCACGGCGATTAACATCAGCCGAAGCGCCCTGGACGCGGGTGGCGGTAACATCAGCATCACCGCCGTGCAGGCCAGCAGCACGGGCAGCGGCGATGCCTTTGTGCTGACCGGTGGCAGCACTATCGTGACCTCGGGTGTGGGCTCCATCACGGTGGACAGCACCAACCTGGGCAGCGGCAACGGCACGCGGATCTTCAGCACCAGCAACACCATCGCGGCCACCGGCAGTGGCAATGTCACCCTGCGTGGCAGTGCGGTGTCGGGCAGTGGTGTGCTGGTGTGTTCGACGGCGGCGTCATCGACCCAAACCCTGAGCGTGGGCAGCGGCACCTTGACGGTCCAGGGCGCTGCGGCGTCGGGCCGTGGCGTATTCCTGGCGGCCTCCACCACCGGCGCGGTGACACTCAGCGCGGGTGTGGGGGGCGATATTGTGGTTGATGGCCGCAGCGCCGGCGACTCCGGCACCGTGGTCAATTCCACGGGCACCGGCTCGGTGATCAACCTGACGACCCTGGACGGCAACCTGTCGTTGAGCGGAACGGCAGGCGCGGCTTCTGCTGCGCCGGGCTTGAGTATTCGCAGCGGCGCGTCGGGGGCGGGCAATGGGGTGAATATCCTGTCGGGCAGTGGCGATATCCGCCTGCAAGGCACTGCGCTGGGCTCGGGGGCGGGGCTGCAATTCACCGCCACCAACGCCCGCGGCTTTAACAACGTAATGACCGCTGGCGGCGGCGACCTCACCGTCACCGCGCGCAGTGCCAGCGGTGCGGCGTTGAGCTTCGACAATGGCACCAACACCCTGCAAGTGGTGGACGGTACCCTGCGCCTGGACCTCGACACGCCGTCGGGCAATTACCTCAATCAGGGCAACGGCACGTCCTCGATCCTGGCCACCGGCAGTGGCGCGGTGCTGATCAGCCGTGGCGGGCTGATCCACAACAGCCTGCTGGACACCTCCTCCGAACCGACGCGCCAGTATCACCAGAGCCAGATGGTCGGCGACACCTGGCGCCAACCGCTGACCGGCGACTATCACCTCACGCCGCTGGGCAGCGCTGCGGACCAGGTGAACATCGACGTGGCCCAGGGCACCGCACCATGAACGAACCGGTGTTTTCCCTCGAAGCCTTCGAGTACCTGTGCTACAGCCGCGACCACGAGGGCGGCGCCCGTGAACTGGTGCGCCTGCTGCAATTGATCGACCGCAACTACGGCAAGCTGTCGGAGCAATTCTCCCTCAGCGTGTCGCCCGCGCTCACGCCCGGCGAGCTGGAAAGCCATGTGCTCACGCGGCTGACTTGCGCGATTACCGCATTGTTTTCCGACCCGGGCTTCAGCATCAGCCCGGGTGGGTTCGGCCAGTTGATCAACCTGCAGCGCTGGCTGTCTTCGTTGTTTGCCGCCAGCGCCTTTATCAACGCCGACCACATCCTGCGCTCGCTGAATTTGCTCGGGCCAGGGGGCAACGGCTACCGCATCGCCGAACAGGACCTGGTGAAGTTCTGTCTGCTGTATTCGCCGGAGTCGCAATTGCCGCTGGATGTGGAACTGCTGTGGGCACAAAACCCAACGCTCGCAGCCGCGCTGTTCATGGCGTTGATGTCGCCGCGTTTTCTCGGCACACCGGCTGCGCATTCCAAGCGCGAGGCGCTGCTGGCCTGGTTGCCTGGGCGCCTGGAGCAACTGGATAGCCTGGATACCTTGCCGCTGAACGTGCTGCACGACGTGTACATGCATTGCAGCTACGCCGACTTGCCACAACGCCACCGCATCAAGGCGTCGATCAACACGCTGATCGAACGCAAGCTCGACAGCGTGGGCATTCGCAGCGTGCCTATGGGCGTTGCGCCAGCACGTGAAAAACCGTTGATGCTGGTGTTGCTGGAATGGTTCTCCGGTGGGCATTCGATCTATCGCACCCACTCGTTGACGCTGGAAGCGGCACGGCGAGATTTTCACGTGGTGGCGGTGGGGTACGCTGCCAATGTGGATGCCCTGGGCCGCGCCGTGTTTGATGAATTCATCGAATTGCGCGAGCCCGACGACCTGTTTGCCTGCCTGCGGCAACTCACCAGCCTCGCTGCCGCACGCCAGCCCGACGTGTTCTACATGCCCAGCGTCGGCATGTTCCAGATCACGATGTTTGCCAGCAACCTGCGCTTTGCGCCTTTGCAGGTGGCGGCGCTGGGGCATCCGGCCACGACCGCGTCACGGCACATCGACTGCATCAGCGTCGAGTCGGATTTTGTCGGCGACCCGGCGTGCTTCACCGAGCGCCTGCTGCAACTGCCCGCCAATGGGCAGCCCTATCGGCCCTCCGCCATCGCGGTCGACTTGCCGGCTGCCGTGCGCGAAGACACGCCCTGGGTCAACATCGCCGTCGCCGCCACCACCATGAAACTCAACCCGACCTTCCTGCGCGCCTGCCAGGCGATTGCCGTGCGCACCTTGCACAGCAGCGGCAAGCGCGTGCGTTTTCATTTTTTGGTGGGGCAGGCCCAGGGCTTGCTGTTCCCGCAACTGGTGCGGTTGATCGAGCGCTACGTCGGCGACGCCACGGTGTACCCGCACCAGCCTTACGCCGACTACATGGCCACGCTCAATGGCTGCGATATGTTTCTCAGCCCGTTCCCGTTCGGCAACACCAACGGCATCATCGACGCCTTCACCGTGGGCCTGCCGGGCGTGTGCAAGACCGGGCCGCAGGTGTTCGAACATATCGACGAAGGCCTGTTTCGCCGGGTGGGGTTGCCGCAGTGGAGCATTGCCCGCACCCATGAAGACTATGTGGAGGCGGCGGCGCGGATGGCGGGCAGCTTTACCGAACGCAGCGCCCTGTATCGACACCTGGAAAGCAGTGATCCACTGGGCGTGCTGTTCAACGGTGACCCCCACGCCCTGAGCGCCGCGCTATTGACGGCTGTAGTGAGCGGGCTTGCCCCGCGCCGCGGTGTGTCAGATACACATGAGGTACCTGACACACCGCAGCGCGGGGCAAGCCCGCTCACTACAAACTGATTCAGGCCCTTGTGGTGAAGGGCCGTTGGGCAGGATCATCAGCGCCTCAATCGTCGTGTAGCCGGTGTCACTCATGAAGCGCCATTTCGAAGACTTGCAGCTGGGCAGCATCGAGTTGTTCTGCCTCGCCGCCGAAGCCAGCAGTTTCACCGCCGCCGCGCAGGTGGCGGGTGTCACGCCGGCAGCAGTGAGCCGCAGCGTCTCGCGATTGGAAGAGCGCCTGGGCTCGCGCCTGTTTGTGCGCACCACGCGCAGCATCCGTCTCACCGACAGCGGCCGTACGTTCTTCGAACAATGCCGCCAGGCCCTGGGCCAACTGGTGGAGGCACAACAGGAAGTGATGGGCGCGCAGTCCGTGCCGTCCGGCCTGTTGCGCATCAGCATTCCCACCACCTATGCGCACCACCGCTTGCTGCCTTTGCTGCCAACATTCCGCGCGCTGTACCCGCACGTCAGCGTGGACATCCACATCAGCAACCGCAACATCGACTTTGTCGCCGAGGGCTATGACCTGGCGGTGCGCGTGCGGGCCCAGCCGGATTCATCGTTGATTGCGCGCCTGCTGGAAGACGCCGAGCTGGTGGTGGTCGCTGCACCGGCGTACCTGCAACGCGCCGGCGTCCCGCAGACGCTGGAGGATCTGCCAGGGTTCGAATGCATCCAATACGAATTGCCGAGCAATGGCCGGCGCATTCCGTGGCTGTTCCAGGTGGACGGCAAGGATCGGGAGTACGCGGGGGAGGCGGGCTACAGTTGCTCCGACGATGTGCTGGGCGGCGTAACCCTGGCCAAGCATGGCGCCGGGTTGTTTCAGACCTACAAGTTCATCGTCGAGCAGGAACTGGCGGACGGCAGCCTGGTGGAGGTGTTGAAACCCTTTGGCGGCCGCTCGCGACCGTTTACCTTGCTGTATCCCCATGGGCGCTATGTGCCCCATCGGGTGCGGGCGTTTGTGGATTTTCTGATGGCGTGTCGTGACGAGTGGGCGGCGCCGTAGAGGCGGCAATGTCCCATGTCAGCAGGAGCTGACTGATCGCCGCATTGATGGTTGCGTGTGGCACGTTGTCCCGCGCCAGAATCGAAACGCCCTGCAAAAAGCTGTCAAACACCGTCGCCATCGCCGCTACGTTGAGCGTGTCCGGCAATTGCCCCGCGTTCACTGCCCGTTCGATGCACGCCACGATGCCCGCACGCGTTCGTGCCCGTGATTGGGTCAACGCATCGGCCACCCGAGCATTCTCCGGGCTCGGGGCGCTCATCACACCCAAGGCCACCATGCAGCCTTTTGGGTGCCCATCTTCACACTGCATGCGGGCCGACTGGCGCAGCGCGGTTTCAACGGCCTGGCGCGGTGCCAGGGTTTCGTCCCACAGGCATTCGGTGACTTGGGCGTAGGTCGCCAGGTAGCGCTGCACGCATTCATCGAACAGCGCCTCCTTGGAGCCGAACGCGGCGTAAAAGCTTGGCGCGGAAATGCCGCCACCCAGGCCGGCCTTGAGTTGAGCGAGGGACGTGGCGTCGTATCCGTGTTGCCAGAACAGGTGCAAGGCCTGGTCGACGGCCTGGTCACGGTCGAAATTGCGGGGGCGGCCCATGGTTGCCATTACCGATCTCCGGTGGAAAACGAGATAAATACTAGTCGATACATAAGTCGTTGACAACGCGCCGTGTGCGCCTGCAACATTTGTATCGATCAGTATTTAAGTCTGCCTTAGGAGCTTACCGTGACCCCCTCAATCACCTTGTCGGCTTCGTCCGATCGCTTGCCCATTGGCGCCTTGCTTGCCCTGGCGATGACCGGTTTCATCTGCATCGTCACCGAAACCCTGCCTGCGGGCCTGTTGCCGTTGATCAGCGATGGCCTGGCGATTTCGCCGTCCATGGCCGGGCAGATGGTCACCGCCTACGCCCTGGGCTCGGTGCTGGCGGTGATCCCCATGACCATCGCCACCCGTGGCTGGCGCCGGCGCAATGTGTTGCTGCTGACCATCGTCGGGTTTCTGCTGTTCAACTCCATCACGGCGCTGTCGTCCCATTACGGCGTGACGCTGGTGGCGCGGTTCTTTGCCGGTGTAGCGGCGGGGCTGGCGTGGAGCCTGCTGGCCGGTTATGCCCGGCGCATGGTCGCGCCCCATCAACAGGGCAAGGCGTTGGCGCTGGCGATGGTCGGCACGCCGATAGCGCTGTCGCTGGGCGTGCCGTTGGGCACCTGGCTCGGTGGTCTGGTGGGCTGGCGCACCACCTTTGGCCTGATGTCGGCGCTGACGTTGGGGCTGATCTTCTGGGTGCTGGTGAAGGTGCCGGACTATCCGCCACAGGCTGCGCACCAGCGCTTGTCCCTGGGCAAAGTACTGACCACGCCTGGCGTGCGGCCGGTGCTGGCGGTGGTGATCAGTTGGATGCTGGCGCACAACATTCTGTACACCTACATCGCGCCGTTCGTGGCGCCTGCAGGGTTGGCGGAGCGGGTCGACCTGGTGCTGCTGGTGTTCGGTATCGCCGCGCTGGCCGGGATCTGGCTGACCGCCAGGCTGGTCGAACCGTTGCTGCGTAACACCGTGCTGGTGAGCCTGGCGACCTTTGCGGCGGTGAGTGTGTTGTTCGGCTTGCTGGGCAACGTGCCCCAGGTGATTTACCTCGGGATCGCCGTGTGGGGCCTGAGCTTCGGCGGTGCCGCGACCCTGCTGCAAACCGCCCTGGCCGACGCGGCGGGCGACGGCGCGGATGTGGCGTTGTCGTTGAACGTGGTGGCGTGGAACAGCGCCATCGCTGGCAGCGGTGTGGTGGGCGGGGTGTTGCTGGATACCTGGGGCGTCGCGTCGTTTCCGTGGGCGATGCTGCTGTTGATCGGTGTGTCGTTTGCGATTGCCTGGGGCGCGCGCAGCCATGGGTTCAAGCCGGGTGCGCGAGCGGTAGGAAAACCTACAGCTCTCGGGCACTAATCGTACAATGCCTTGTCAATAATTCCCGCAATATCATCCACTTGGCTCCGCACCGCGGAGCCTGCCGCTTCATTCCCCTTCGAAGAATTAATGCATGCACCTCCGCAAAATTGCCGTTGGGCTGTCCGCCCTTGTTTTGCTCTCCACCGGGGTCAGCGCCCGCAGCCTGCCCGACCTGTATTCCCCGCAGGAAAAACGCCTGTCGTTCGACGCTTGCGCCGACCTATTTCCCGCCGCCAACCCCATCAACACCGCCACCGTACCGGCCAGCATGAAACCGCTGGCGTTGTGTTCCGATCACTTCGCCGTGCTCTATTCGCAAACCAGCAAGACACCGCTGGTGGTGGTCGAACGCCTGAACGCCGCCAAGTTGAAAGACGCCAAGGGCGAAGAGCGCACCAACCAGTTTTATGCCGACCCGCGTATCCCCAAGGGCGGCCGCGCCGAGTTGAGCGACTACCGCGCCCAGCACATGGACCGTGGCCACCAGTCCCCGGCCGCTGATGCACCGAATGCCAACGCCATGGCCCAGTCCTTTGCGCTGTCGAACATGGTGCCCCAGGACCCGACCAACAACCGCAAGATCTGGAGCAAGGTCGAGGCCGACGTGCGCAAGTTCGCCGTGCGTGCCGGCGGCGACGTGTATGTGTTTACCGGGCCACTGTTCGATGCCGGCTACGGCACCATCGGCGACAATCAGGTCTGGGTGCCGACGCGCCTGTTCAAGCTGGTGTATGACGCTTCAAGCAAACGCGCCTGGGCCTATGTGTTGCCCAACGCCGAGACGCGCATTCAAAAGCCGATGGATTACGAGACGTTTGTGAAGAGCACCGGGCTCAAGTTGCTCGGCAACCTTCCGGTGTCGGGATCGGTCGGGCGTACCTGACCGTTATTTGGACTTTTTCAACGCCTTCAGACGTTGGGTCGCCCGTTGTACGGCGGCCATCTTCTCGGGGCGTTTCATGCGTTTCCATTTGCGGATGTCGTCCTTGCTGCGCCCGCAACTGACGCAGAGGTCGCCGCTGAGCTGGCAGATGGAAATGCACGGGTTTTCGATGTCTTTGGCCAAGGGGTTACTGCGCCTCTCATTTTGTGACTGCTTCGATCGCAGAAGCTGGCCGGTCCAACTGGCGTCTTAAGGTATAGATCGCCACCGCCGCCGCAAGGATACCTGACACCGCGCCGACGGCCAGCGCCCATCGCGGGCCCAGGTGGTCGGCGACCCAGCCGACGATGGGCGCGCCGATGGGGGTGCCGCCGAGGGCGACGGCGACCCGCAAGGCGATCACCCGGCCGCGCATGTGCGGTTCGGTGGTGAGCTGCATCAAGCTGTTGGTGGTGTTGCTGAAGGTCATCGCACCGACGCCGATGATCACCAGCGCAATTGCGAAGGTCCAGTAGTTGGGCGCCAGTGCCGCCAGGGTGCAGCCGACGCCGAACACGGCCGCGCCACTGAGCAGCGATTTGAACTGCGGCCGCTCGCGCCCGGCAGCGAGCAGGGCGCCGGCGATGGTACCGATGGCCAAGGTCGAGGTGAGCAAGCCATAGCCGCGTGCATCGGCGTGGAACACGCTGACGGCCATGGTCGAGATGAAGATTGGGAAGTTCATGCCGAAGGTGCCGATCAGGAACAGCATCAACAGGATCGCCTTCAGGTCCGGCCGTGCCCACACGTAGCGAATGCCTTCGGTGAGGCTGCCCTTGGTGCGCAGCGCCCGCACTTTAGTGGCCTGGCCCGAGACCCGCAGGAAAAACAGCGACACCAGCACCGCAAAGAAACTCGAACCATTGAGCAGGAATGCCCAGCCGGTGCCCACCGACGCAATCGTCACGCCGGCCACGGCCGGGCCGATCATGCGCGCCATGTTGAACGAGGTGGAGTTGAGCGCGATGGCGTTGGACAAATCCTTCTCGGCCACCAGTTCGGCGACGAAGATCTGCCGCACCGGCGCATCGAATGCCGACGCGCAGCCGGACAAAAACGCGAACACATACACCTGCCACAACTGCACCAGGCCGGTGACAGTCAGCACGCCCAACGTCAGTGCCAGCAGGCCCATGACCGCCTGGGTCACGATCAGCATTTTGCGCTGGTCGTAGTGGTCCGCGGCAAAACCGGTCCAGGGCAGCAACAGCAGTTGCGGCCCGAACTGCAAGGCCATGACGATGCCCACGGCCGATGCGTTGTGCGGCGTCAGTTGGGTGAGGACCAGCCAGTCCTGGGCCGTGCGCTGCATCCAGGTGCCGATATTCGACACCAGCGCGCCAGCGGCCCAGATGCGGTAGTTGACGCTGCGCAGGGAGCGGAAGGTACCAAGGAAACTCATGACGGCTGCGGCGTGTTGCCACCGTGGAAACGGCCAAAGTGCCGCGCCATGAACAGGCTCATCAACAGCGCGCCGAGCCCGAGCGCGAGCAGGTGGCTGGTGTGCTTGAGGTCGAACTCACCGACGCGGCTAAGCAACAGGTAGGCGACCAGCAGGTTGAAAAAGCCCCACAGCACATTCACCGTCGACGACGACAAGCCTTCACCACGGGGCTGCGCAAAGGGCGTCTGGAACGCTTCGCCCCTCACGCCACTGACGCAATGCGGCACGGCATTCGCCAGGAACACGCCACCAAAAAAGTAGGACAGCAGGTCAAGCCATTGCATGGTCAGGCACCTCTTAAAGCAGGTCGGTCAAAAATCGGCGAGACGCTCCAGCAGTTTCACCGCAGCGGCGAGTTCATCTTGTTCCTGGGGCGACAGTTGTTCGTGCAGGGCGCGCAGCAGCCAGTCGTCTTTGGCGGCGCGGCTTTCGGTCAGGTGTTTGCGCAAGGCGGGCGTCAGGGTGATCAGGGTTTGTCGGCCATCGCTGGGGTCTGGCTGGCCGCTGACGGCCTGCATGGCCTCAAGCCCCGCCACGGTGATGCGCATCGATTGCGGGCGCACGCTTTCGGCGCGGGCGAGGGCGGACACAGTGGCCGGGCCGTCGCGGTCCAGGCGCAGCAACACGGACTTTTGCGCCGACGTGAAATCGTTGGGATGGGTCTGTTCGCGCAGGCGGCGGCTGAGTTTGCCCAGGGAAATGCGCAGTGCTGCGGCCAGGGCGGCAGAGTCGGGGGCGGAGGTTACAGAAGAGTCGGTCATGCCTGAACCGTAGCACCCGCGCAGGAAAACTGTACAGTTTGGCTGTATTAAATTTTCTTCATAAACCCTGGCACGTCATCCGGGGCCAATAAACCAAGGCTGGCGCCACCTCGCGGTTTATACTTGCCCCCTCGCAACCCACCCATTCACACGAACCGAGAACCCCATGAGCACCTCTCTTCCCATCGCCCCCGCGCGCAAGCCCGTCGCGCCGTTGGTGGCCTTTATCTTCCTGGTGCTTGGCGCCGTGTTCCTGCAAACCAGCGTTGGCGCGCACCAGGTGTTGTTGCTGGTGGTCGGTGCGGCGCTGGGCTTGACCCTTTACCACGCGGCCTTCGGCTTCACCTCGGCGTGGCGGGTGTTCATCAATGATCGGCGCGGCGCCGGCTTGCGCGCCCAAATGGTGATGCTGGCGGTGGCGGTGCTGCTGTTCTTCCCGGCACTGGGCGCCGGCACTTTGTTCGGCCAGCCGGTGGTCGGGTTGGTGGCACCGGCCGGGGTGTCGGTGGTGTTTGGCGCGTTTATCTTCGGCATCGGCATGCAGTTGGGCGGCGGTTGCGCGTCGGGCACCCTGTTTACGGTGGGCGGCGGCAATGCGCGCATGCTGGTGACGCTGTTGTTCTTTATTTGCGGTTCGTTGATCGCCACCCACCACGTGGACTGGTGGTTCTCGTTGCCGGCGTTCCCGGCGATTTCCATCGTCAAGAGCTTCGGCGTGGCGCCGGCCATGGGCCTGAGCCTCACCGTGTTTGCCCTGATCGCGGTGATCACGGTACGTCTGGAAAAAGCCCGTCACGGCCAACTGGAAGCAGGCGTCACCAGTGAACACATCGGTCTGCGCCGCTTCCTGCGCGGCCCGTGGCCGTTGGTGTGGGGCGCCATTGGCCTGGCACTGCTCAACTACGCGACCCTGGCCCTGGCCGGTCGCCCATGGGGCATCACCTCGGCGTTCGCGCTGTGGGGCGCCAAGGTGGCGAGTGGCCTGGGCGTCGACGTGGCCAGTTGGGCGTTCTGGCAAATGCCGGGCAATGCCAAGGCCCTGGCCGCGCCGGTGTGGGAAGACATCACCAGCGTCATGGACATCGGCATCGTGCTCGGCGCGCTGCTGGCGGCGGGCCTGGCCGGGCGTTTTGCGCCGAGCCTGAAAATCCCCGCACGCTCGCTGGTGGCGGCGGTGATCGGTGGCCTGCTGCTCGGCTATGGCTCGCGCCTGGCGTATGGTTGCAACATCGGCGCGTACTTCAGCGGCATCGCCTCGGGCAGCCTGCATGGCTGGGTGTGGCTGGTGGCCGCGTTCATCGGCAACAGCGTGGGCGTGCGCCTGCGCCCGTTCTTTTTTGCCGGCGAGCGGCCGCAGGTCGCCTTAAGCGGCTGCTGAACCTTCAACCACAGGGTGCCTGGATGATTCGAGAACTGCGGACCTTCGTATGCGCGGCGCGCAAAGGCACCTTTGCGGCCGCTGGCCAGCAAGTGGGGCTGACGCAATCGGCGGTCAGCGCGCAGATCAAGCACCTTGAAGACGCCCTGGGGGTCAAGCTGTTCGACCGCACCGGACGCTCCGCCACCCTCAACGCGGCGGGGCAGCGGGCGGTGCTACTGGCGGAAGAGATCCTCGATATCTTCTCGCGCATGGGCACCCCCGACAGTGCCAACAACTTCCAGGGTTCGTTGCGCATCGGCGCCATCGGCAGCGTGCAGACCGGCCTCTTGCCAGAGGCGCTGGTAGCCCTGAAGCAGCGTGCGCCGTTTATCGAAGTCAGCCTGGTGCCCGGCGTTTCGTTGAACCTGCTCAGCCAGGTCGATGCCGGTGACCTGGACCTGGCGATCATGATCAACCCGCCGTTTAACCTGCCCAAAGACCTCAACATTGAAGTCATCGCCCGCGAGCCGTTTGTGCTGATTACCGCCAACGACGTGCCGGGCGATGACCCGTTGCAGATCCTGCGCGAGCAACCCTTTGTGCGCTACGACCGGGGCTCGTTCGGCGGGCGCCAGGTGACGCAGTTCCTCAAGGAGCAAAAGATCCAGACCCAACTGGCGCTGGAACTGGATGAGCTGGACGCCATCGTCAAGATGGTGCGCAGCGGCCTCGGCGTGTCCCTGGTGCCCATGGCCGGGTTGTGGCTGGAACATGGCAGCGACGTGCGGGTTTTGCGATTGGACAAACTGACGTTTTTCCGCGAAATCGTGTTGCTGACCAAGTACACCCAGCGCCAACTGCCACTCTTCGACTTATTCCGTTCGTGCGTCATCAGTGTGCTGGAGGCGCCCCAATAGGGGGCGAGCATCAAAATTCTTGAGGCTCAGGACCAAGGATATGCGCTTTATCCCCCGGTCTTTCTGGTGAAGAATCGAGTTCTGAATAACCGAACCAGCAGGTAGCAACCGTGAGCCTTTCTCCTTTCCACCTAGCGATTCCCGTGTATGACCTGGCCGCCGCGCGTCACTTCTACGGCGACGTCTTCGGCCTCTCCGAAGGCCGCTCCAGCGCGCAATGGGTCGACTTCGATTTCTACGGCCATCAATTGGTGATCCACGAACACCCCAAGACCCACTCCCAGGAGTCGGTGCACTCCAACCCGGTGGATGGCCACGATGTGCCGGTCCCGCATTTCGGCATCATCCTGCACTGGGAACAATGGGAAGCGCTGGCCGATCGGTTGCGGGCACGTGAGACTCAATTCGTCATCGAACCCTACGTGCGGTTCAAGGGCCAGGTCGGCGAGCAGGCCACCATGTTCCTGTTCGACCCCTGTGGCAACGCCCTGGAGTTCAAGGCGTTCAAGGACATGAGCCAGCTGTTCGCGAAGTAAGGGGAGGGGGCACGCGAGCGGGGGCGAATCCTGCGTGCCGTTCAGTCGTTCGCGTCAGAGGCGGTCGTGGGTGCTTGATCGGCTTCGGCCGCCAGCTTCGCGCGGTCGGCCTTGCTGATGTAGCGGTCCTTGCTTTTCGGCGCCAATTTGGCGCTGGCCTTCTTGGCCTTGGCCTTGAAGAGCTGCTGGAGTTTTTTCTGGCGGTTCATGGTGATCTATCCGGCGGGTAATGGGCGCGATGATATCAGTTGGCGCCCCGCACCGGGGCCTATCTGCCTGGGTCGCTTTTTAGCGCCGATCTGTGCATTGAATCACGCTGCGTTTGGCCAATAATCAGGCCGGGTAAGCCTTGATCAACCCGCGTAAACGGAAGACTTCAATGAGCACCCATACCCGCACCAAACGCATGACCGTCCCTCAATTGGTCGCCATGAAGGGCCAGCAGAAAATCGTCTCCCTCACCGCGTATTCCAGCCCGATTGCCAGGCTGATCGACCCGCTGGTGGATTTCATCCTGGTGGGCGATTCCACGGCCATGGTCGGCTACGGCCGGGCGTCGACCTTGAGCATGCAACTGGAAGAAATCATCGGCCACACTCGGGCGGTGGTCGACAGCACGCGCCTGGCGTGTGTGGTGGCCGACATGCCGTTTGGCAGTTATCAGGAGTCCTGTGAGCAAGCCTTTCGCAACTGTGCCCAGGTGTTGGCACGCACCGGTTGTGATGCGGTGAAGCTGGAGGTCAACCAGGCGTTGGCAGGCGCCGTCGAGTTTTTGGTGGCACGGGGTATTCCGGTGATGGCCCATGTGGGGCTGATGCCGCAGTTCGTCAACGTGATGGGCGGTTTCAAGGCCCAGGGCCTCACGGCACACACCGGCGCGGTGATTGCCGAAGACGTGCGGGCCAACCTGGCGGCGGGCGCCTTCAGCGTGGTACTCGAAGGCGTGGCGGAAGGCCTGGCCCGGCAGATCACCCTGGATTCGGCCATGCCCACCATTGGCATTGGGGCGTCACCGGCCTGCGACGGTCAGGTGCTGGTGACTGAGGATGTACTGGGCCTGGGCGGCGATCACGTGCCGCGTTTCGTCAAACAGTACGCCGACGTCGGTGCGGTGATTCGTGACGCCTGTGAGCGGTTTGCCGACGAGGTGCGCCAAGGTCGTTTTCCTGAAGCGCGGCATTGCTACGGGCTGTGACGGATCGCGTCGGCCAGTTGCCTGATGGCCTGGGCGACATCCTTGCTCCAGTCGAGGGTGTAGCTCAGGCGCAGGTGGTACGGCCAATGCCCTTGCCGGCTGAAGAGTTCGCCGGGGGCGATGACGATGTGCCGGGCCAACAGTTGGTCGAATACCCGGCGCATGTCCACCGGGCGTGTTGCCTTGAGCCAGAAGGTCGCGCCGCCCTGTGGTGCCATCACCTCCCATAGGCCTTTGCCCTGCGCGTGCAGCAAGGTGTTCATCTCATTCATGCGTGCAATCAACTGGGCCCGCAGTGCTTTCAGATGCGCGTCGATGCGCTGGGTGGTGAACAGCCGGGCGATAGCCTTTTGGCGAATCGGCGAGAGGCGAAACCCCCGCGCCAGGAATAACTCGCGCAACCGTGCGCCGTGTTCGCGGCATAACAGGTAACCGAAGGGCGCTTCTGCGCCGATCACCTTCTCAAAGGTTGAGAACACCAACAGCCTCTGCGGGTCGGCGAAGTCGCGATAACGGGGTGGGGGGGCGTCGAAATACAGCTCGCCGTAGGTGTCGTTTTCAAACAGCCAGATTGAGCGTTCCGCCAGCCAGTGGCAGATCTGCTGCTTGTCCTCGCCGGGCATCCGGCTGCCGTGGGGCATGTTCACCGTGGATGACAGCACGGCCAGGCGAATCGGCTCATCCTTGACCCGTTCATTGAAGGCGACTAAATCGAAGCGCCCATCAGCGCCCAACGGCATTTCGATCACACGGATATCCGCCGCCTCCAACTGCCGCAGCACTGCCCACGAACAGGGCGACTCCACCAGCGCCACCGTGCCGGCCAGCTCGAGGGCGTTGAGTGCCAGGTTCAGCACACTGTGCAGGTCCGAGCCGATATACACCTGGTCGGCCTGCCAATAACGCTCGGCCGACTGGGTGTAGCGCTCGGCCAATGCCCCGCGTAATTCGGGCTCGCCGAACGGCAGGTAAGGCGGCGAGGGCGCCCGCGTGTATTGCCGCGCCAGCTCGCGCTCGATCATCAGCAAGGGGTTGTCCAGTGACAACAGCATTGCCGGTGCATCGCTGCTCAAGGCCATCATCCCAGGCATGCGCGCCTGGGCGAATGCCTGGTCGAGCAGGCTGGGGGTATCGTCTTGCGGGAGCGGGGAGGGTGCTGCCTTGATGAAGTAACCGAACTTGGGCCGGGCGATGATCCGCCCTTCGTCTTCGAGCAAGGCGTACGCGTATTTGGTAGTCGAGACCGACACGCCCAGGCGCTGGGCCAGTTGGCGCAGCGATGGCAGCTTATGTTCAGAGTGTGACGGGCTGGCCGCGATCAACTCGACGAGGTAGCGGTACACCGCCTGGTAGGCGAAAGGGGTAGTTGAGGGCCTGTCCATGATCACTCGCGCCGCCTCGGTGTGGGGGCGGGCGAGTATCGCGCAAGGCATCGCCGAACGCACCTGTTTGGCGGTGGCGGGTGTTCCCGGGGGAGCGATGATCAGATGCGGCCCGCTGTGACGCCGCCGTCCACTGGCAGCACGGTGCCGGTGATCCACGCCGCTTGTTCCGAGGCCAAAAACAGGATGGCTTCGGCAACGTCGGCTGGCTGGCCATTGCGCCCCAGCGGGTGGAAGGCATTGAAGGTGGGCAGCACGGCCTTGACCTGCTCGCTGTCCATGAACGTGTTGTACACCGGCGTTTCCACCACAGCCGGCGCCACGGTGTTGATGCGAATGTTCGAGGACGAAAGTTCAATCGCCAGGTTACGGGTCAGGGCGTGCACACCCGCGTTGGCTGCTGAATAGGCCGCCGACGGTGTGGCGCCAATGGCTTGCAACGCCCAGAGCGAGCCGGTTTGCACGATGGCGCCACCGCCGCGTTTCAACATGGCTTGGGCCGCCGCCTGGGCCATGAAGAATTTGCCCTTGAGGATGATATCGACGAAGCCGTCGTACGCGTGTTCGTCCAGCTCCAGGAAGGGTTTTGGGTTAAAGACGCCCGCGTTGTTGATCAGGATGTCCACGCCGCCGAACGCGCTGGTGGCCAGTTCCACCAGCGCTTTGGCGGTCGCGGGCTTGGCGATGTCTGCCGCCAGGGTACGAACGTACTGGCCGCTGGGGTCGATCTGCGCGGCGGCTTTTTCAAGTTTGTCCCCATCGCGGCCGCTGATCACCACGCTGGCGCCTTCGGCGACCAGGCGTTGTGCGACTTCTTTGCCGATACCCGAACCGCCGCCGGTGATAATGGCAACCTTGGAAGAAAATCTTTTCATGTTGAGAGTGTCCTGTGGGGTGTCAAAGAAAAAGTGCCTGAACGGTTCATCGCTTTCGAAGCTGATCTACTGTGTCCATGGCTGCTATTCTTCGCCCCGGGCAACACTGCTCACAAACCAGAATTCATTGCCGCCTACTAAAGAAAAACTTTAACGATGAATACGCCTGCCTACCTCAATGCACTCAGAGCCTTTGAAGCGGCTGCCCGGCACTTGAGCTTTTCAGCGGCCGCAGCAGAATTGCACGTGACCTCGGCGGCGGTGGGGCAGCAGGTACGAACCCTGGAATCCTGGCTTGGCGTGCCGTTGTTCACGCGTGCGTCCAGCGGCGCTGCGCGCCTGGTGCTCACCGAGGTGGCGCGCCAGGCATTGCCGGATATCCGCGAGGGGTTTGATCGCTTGCGCCTGGGGGTGGCGCGGTTGAAGGAGGGCGCTCTCGGCACAGGGCTTACGGTAACGGTCAGCCCGGCGTTCGCGGCCAAGTGGTTGTTGCCGCGTATCGAACATTTCCAGCGTGCCCATCCGCAGACCGATGTGCTGCTGGACACCAACCTGCGACCGGTGGATTTCATCGCCGAAGGCATGGACATCGGTGTGCGCTATGGCGCCGGCCACTGGCCTGGGCTGGTCGCCACCCCATTGATGGACGAGGACCTGTACCCGGTGTGTGCGCCCACCTATCCGCTGCTGGAGCAGGGCCGTTTACCACTGGAAAGACTCGCCGAGGCAACGTTGATCCACGACCTGTCGATGGCAGGCGACCCCCAATACCCGACGTGGCGCACCTGGCTCGACGCCTCGGGGTTCCCCGGGGTCAATGCCGAGCACGGCCTGCGCATCAACAACTCGGCGGCGGTGCTTCAAGCGGCGATTGACGGCCAGGGGCTGGCGCTGGGGCGCAGCGTGATGCTGCGCGATGACCTGCGAGCGGGGCGGTTGGTCCGGCCTTTTGGTGAGGCCAGCCGGCCGCTGGCGTTCGCTTACTACATTGTGCACCGGCCCGAAGTGGCTGACCTTGCCAAGGTGAAGGCGTTTCGGGAGTGGCTGCTGGCCCAGGCTGCAAGCGATCGCCAGCCCTGACAGGTACGGTTTACGCTTCCAGCCCCGTCGCTACTTCATTCGCGACCGCCATAAACGCCCGCGCTGCCGCCGACTGATACCCCCCTCTGCGCTGCATCAGCACCGCCGTGCGCTGCAGTTGCTGCGGCCCCAGCTCTATCGCGACCAGGTCCGGGTGCGCCCGCGCAATCGTGGCCGGCAGTACGGTCGACAACGTGGTCCTGCGCACCACCTCGATCAGCGCGCCAATGACATTGGCCTCCATCACCACGCGCGGGCGAATGCCGTGCTGGCGACAATAGCGGTCGATCTGTTCGCGTGTGGCGAACTCGGCGCTGAGCAGGATCAGTGATTCGGCATTCAGCGCGTCCAGCCCGATGGCGCGCTCGGTGGCCAGGGGGTGTTGGCGGCCGACCACCAGGGCGAGGGTTTCCACCAGCAGGGGCGCGGCGTCGATATCCGGGGCGTGTGCTTCATCGAAGGCGATGCCCACGTCCAGTTCATCGGCCAGCAGTTGCTGTTCCATGGCGTCCTGGGCCACTTCACGCACGTTCAACGTGATGTTCGGATAGCGCCGGTGAAACGCTTCCACCAGCGGCCCCACCAGGTAGCTGGTGAAGGTGGGCGTGACCGCCACCCGCAGCGCCCCTCGGCTGAGGTCGCCCACGTCATGGATCGCGCGCTGGCCCTCCTGCAGTTTCTGCGCGGCCCGCAGCGCATAGCGCAGGTAAACCTCGCCGGCGTCGGTCAGGCGTGTCTTGCGCCCTGAACGGTCGAACAACTGCGCGCCCAGGCTTTCTTCCAGCTGCCGCACTTGCTGCGACAGCGCAGGCTGCGACACATGCAGGGCCGCCGCCGCTTTGGTGAAACCTTCGTACTGGGCCACGGCGAGGAAGTAGTGAATGTGTCGTGCCAGCATGTTTCAACTCATAAGATTATCTGATGCGGTTGATCATATATCAGACTTTTACCTTATTTCATGGGCTGCGTAACCTCTGCTTCATCGCATCGCGATCCAAGGGAGTTACCCCATGAAAGACATCATCGACGGTTTTCTCAGGTTCCAGCGTGACGCGTTCCCCGAGCGCGCCACGCTGTTCAAGGACCTGGCCACGCAACAGAGCCCGCGTGCGCTGTTCATCTCCTGCTCGGACAGCCGGCTGGTGCCGGAGCTGGTCACGCAACGCGAGCCAGGCGACCTGTTTGTCATCCGCAATGCCGGCAATATCGTGCCGTCCTACGGCCCGGAGCCAGGCGGTGTGTCGGCCTCGGTGGAGTACGCCGTGGCGGCCCTGCAAGTGCGCGACATTGTGATCTGCGGGCATTCCGATTGCGGCGCCATGACCGCCATCGCCAGCTGCACGTGCCTGGATCACATGCCCGCCGTGGCCAGTTGGCTACGCTATGCCGACTCGGGCCGGGTGGTGAACGAAGCGCGCAAGCATCAAGACCCGCAGGCCAAAGTGGCTTCAATGGTGCGTGAGAACGTGATCGCGCAGCTGGCCAATCTCCAGACCCACCCTTCGGTGCGCCTTGCCCTTGAAGAGAAGCGTGTGGCGCTGCACGGCTGGGTCTACGACATCGAAAGCGGCTGCATCCAGGCCTTTGACGGCAGCACCGGCACGTTTGTGTCCCTGGCCGAAAACCCGGATGTACGCGCCGTTTCGCATTAACCCCAAGACGATTTTTACCCCAGGAGATAACGCCATGATCCAGTCACAAATCAGCCAGAACAGCCGCCTTGCCCTGACCGACGTGATCCTGTTGGCCAAGGCCCGCAAAGACCTGTCGTTCGCCCAGATCGCCGAGGGCACCGGCCTGTCCGAAGCCTTCGTCACCGCCGCCTTGCTGGGCCAGCACCCGCTGCCGGCCGATGCTGCTCAGGCCGTCGCCGACATCCTGGGCCTGGACGCCGACGCGGTGGCCCTGTTGCAAACCATCCCATTGCGCGGCAGCCTCGGCAACGGCGTGCCGACCGACCCGATCCTCTACCGCTTCTACGAAATGCTGCAGGTCTACGGCACTACGCTGAAGGCCCTGGTGCACGAGAAGTTTGGCGACGGCATCATCAGCGCGATCAACTTCAAGCTCGACATCAAGAAAGTCGATGACCCGGAAGGCGGTTCCCGTGCAGTGATCACCCTGGATGGCAAGTACCTGCCGACCAAGCCGTTCTGATCGTCAGTGGGAAGACCCGGCGCCGAAAGGTGGCCGGGTCTCCCGCTACCCTTGAACATCAGGGGGCTCAATACTTTTCTCCAGCCCTGCCGTCCAGGCAGCGGTCATCTTTTCCCCTACGTCATCGAATTCAGGATGAGAGATTCGATACTCGGAAAGCTCAGCCAGCGCGCGATGCATGCCGTGGCTCACCCTGCCCAGCAACGCGTTGCAGCGCGCTTCGGTCAGGTTGCACGAGCTGCGCCCGAACTGGACCAGCATCTTGCGTTTCGGCCAGGCTTTTGACCCGCCCAGCAGCAGTCCCATGATGTCGTTGGTCTGATACACAGTGGTGGTCACCAGGTCGTAAGCGGGGGCGAGCCAGATATCGGCCTCTTCGGCACAATCCTCGTAGAGCAGGCCGAAATTCTTCAGGTGGCCGTCACCGTTCTGGATGCCGGCCGACAGCGCCACCATCATGAAGAAATCTTCCAGTGCCTGAGTGACGCGGTGGGGGGAGACGTAAGACTTGATCAGCTTCGCGCACCCTTGGTAAGTGCCGTCGTACTTCTTGATGGTGCCCCAACCGGAAAGCACGCACATGTCTTCAAACCCGAGGTAAGCGTTTTCGCCAATGTCGAAGCGTTTCACCGCCAGCAATTTACCGTGCTGGCTTAGTTGGCACTCCGGTACTTCAAGGCCCGTGTGAAAGGCCGCGCGCATGCAGAAGAACTCATTGGCCGCCAACTGCGGAAAGTCGGTTTCGTTGAACGCTTTCACCAGGTGCGTGGCGCCCCGGTGGGTGAATCGCTCAACATCGTTGCCCAGTGCTTCAGCGCTGCGTACAAGGACCTTCGGTTGAACGCCGGAAACCCCAGAGTAGGCGGCATACGTGTTTACCAGCTCGTCGAACAGATCTTTCGCGCCGTCATGGATCAGCAAGTCGGAGAGCACGATCTGGGGCAGTGATTCGTCGCCGCTGGCGTGGGTCACGCTGATGCGACCTAACTGGTGCGGCCCGACAATTCCCAGTAGCGCAAAGTCGTCAAAACCGCGCACAGACTTGCTGAACCGTCGCACGAGCGCTTCTTTGAGATGCCCCTCGGGGATGTGCATTTCAAACAGCGGATGGATGCCGTATTCCCAGTTGTAGCTCTCCAGGCGCACCGGCATGGTCAGGGACACCGCGTCTTTTTCGGCAACGCCCGGGTTATACGAGAACACAGCGTCGCGGCTGTTTTGCGCACTGCGCCCCAGTATTCCCGCCGCTGCTTCCCCTGCGCCGATGTACAGCCGATCACGTGGCTTACTCATGCACGTTTCCTGCCTTGAGTTCATCGAGCGTTTTGCGTCGACGATTTGGCACAGCGGTCAATTCGTACCCCAAGCCTTCCAGGATGGCGGCGACCTTGCGAATCCCGATTTCAGGGACCGTATTGTTCTCGATCCCGGAAATGGTCGCGCGGCTCATACCGTGTCGCTCCGCGAGTTGGCTTTGCGTGAGCCCGGCGGCTTGGCGCAGGCGTTTGATCAAGGGACCTAAGTCATCCATTTAAATATGCATCCTATGCAATGCATTTAATGAGAATATCTCTAAATGCATCGTATGTGATGCGTTTCTCTTTGCATAGGCGTTTCTTTGGGGTGGAAGCCATAGGTCTAGCGTTGCTGAAAAGCAATCTTCAACCCCAGCCCCATGAACAGCGTACCGATGATCTTGCCTTCCCACCGACGCAGTTTGGACAGGCTGGCAAAGCATTGGCTCAGTGGGCGGATGGCGATGGAAATCAGGCTGGTGTACACCGCGCTGAGCGCCGAAAAAATCAGGCCCAGCACGGCGAACTGCGTCAGGGAGGAGCCTGATTCCGGGTGAACGAACTGCGGCAGGAAGGCCAGGAAGAAGAGGGCGGTTTTCGGGTTCAGGACTTCTGCGCCCACGGCCTGCAAGAACGCCTGGCCAGAGGTCACGCTGGGCAGGTGCTTCTGTGAGGTTGCGCCGGGCCGGGCGAGGAACGCCCGCACGCCCAGGTAAATCAGGTAGCAGGCGCCCACCGTTTTGACCACGTTGAACGCCGTGGCCGAGGTCATCAGGATCGCCGAGAGGCCCAGGGCAGCACACAGCGTATGGATCAGGTCGCCGGTGGCAATGCCAAGCCCGGTGGCGATACCGGCCTTGCGCCCGCCCTGCAGCGTGCGGGTGATGACCAGCAGCACCGCAGGGCCCGGGATCAGGAACAGGCCGATGACTACGGCTATATACGTGAGCATGGGGGCCAGTTCGAACATCGCATGTCACCTCGGCAGTAGAGTCGACCTACAGTAATCCCTACGCCGAGGCTTAAAGCAATACGCCTGAACGGGCGGTTAATGGCGAAAAGACTGCGTGAGAAACCCGCTGATCAGGGTAGTGACTTGTTGCTGGATCACTGCCCGTGGGCGAGCGCCTTCGCCATCGCCGCAAATGATGCCGTCGCCTGGCGAGCTTTCCTCGATCAACGCCACGGCCGTCGGCTTGCATATCGCCATGAAGCTGAAGTGGGTGGCATCACTGATTTCGACGTACTGGGTCGAGGCCTTGGGCAGGCGTTTGGCCAGGTTGGCCGATTCCAACTGGGCGGGAAGTTCGTCTGATGGCACGCCTGCGGCCAGCACCAATACCGGCACGTGCAGCGCCGCCAGGCTTGCGTCGGTCATGCCGCGAGACAGGCCCAGGTCCAGGGACACAATGGCGGTCACACGCTTGTCGCTCAAGTCTGCCGCCAGTTTGGCCTTGCCCTCTGGCGTGCCGGCAGGGTTCATCTGTGTGTAGACCGTGCAAGGGCTTAGTTTCGTGTGGACGCTGCAATCGCGGGTGAAGAGGTCCGGGTCGAAACGGGCGCCGGCAATTTCCAGTGCAGTCCAGCCGCCGAGGGAATGGCCTACCACGGCAATCTGCTGTTTTTTGACCTCGCCAAATTGCTTGGGTTGGGCCAGCACCGCGTCGATGGCGCGGCTCAGGTCGGCAGGCCGCTGCCACAACTGCGCGGCGGCAGCGGGGCTGCGGTCTTTGCTGGTAGTGCCGGGGTGGTTGACCGCCGCCACGATATAACCTTGATGCGCCAGGGCGCTGGCCAGCCACAGCTGGTTGCGCCAATTGCCGCCGTAACCGTGAGAGAGCACCACCAGAGGATGTTTACCGCTGGCCGGTGGTGCGTCGGGTACGGCAAGGGCACCGATAAAGACTGCGTCATCGGCGATCGGCTCGGGCTGGCTTTGGGTCGCGGCGGGGTACCAGACCACCATGTCGACGGGGCGGTTGTGTTGCGCGTCAGGCAGGGTGGCGGTGCGAAAACCGATGGGGCTTTCCTGCGCAAGTGCGGGGGCGGTCACGCACAGCAGAAGCAGGGCGATAAGGGGGTTTTTCATTGTTGTTAATCATCCTTGATTTTTTGTTGGCGCATCATGCAGGGAAGCGATCTGCTTGGGTAGAGGACCCGCGTGAGTTTGGCACGCGAGTCTCGTGGCCCTTACACCCCGAAAATGGCCTCGATCTCGATGTTCAACTCTGGGGAAAACAGCTTGGAGACCTCAACCAAGGAACTGGCCGGCAGGTTTCCTGCGTAGTGATGTGCCAGCACCTTGCGCAGGTCGCCCACCTGGCTGAAGTCGGTGATGAACAGGGTGACCTTCAGCAGTGAGGACATGTCGGTGCCTTCGTCGGCGGCCACCGCTTTGATCTGTTCCAGGATGGCGTTGGCCTGTTTTTCCAGGCTCTGGCCTTGGGCTTCGGTGCCGAAGGCGGTGAAGCCGGACAGGTAGAGCGTGTTGCCATGTTTCACTGCGTGGGAATAAGGCCCGACAGCGGGCGGAAGGGCTGCGTAGGTTTTACGTTCAATGACATTGCTTGGCATGATAATTACCGAAGTGGGGGAGGGCTTGAGTAGGGAGTGTCGTTGCAATTGCCTATGTTTCCATGAGCTGGAGCGTTGCAATAGTCACGTTTCTCCAGGGTTGCTGCCTGATTCTCTATACACCCTAAAAACATTGAGTGCCCTATAACGACGGCGCATGATTCCCGCATTCCTGCGTCGGAGGTCATCGTTGGTGAAGTACGCTCGTTATACATTTGGAGAGGGCTGCAGAGCGCTCAGGGAAACGCTGCTCGAACTGCTCCCGGAGGCAGGCCGTTTCCCAACGTCGATAGACGGATTTACCCTCCACCGCTATGACCACTCCGATACGGCCACACCGCATTTCTACGACCCGATCCTCATCGTCGCGGTACAAGGGAAGAAGTGGGTGCGTATCGGCATCCAGGACCTTTCTTTCGGTGAGCACACCTGCTTCATCGCCGGGGTGAACATGCCCGTCACCAGCTGCCTGGTGGAGGCGACCCCACAGCAACCCTACCTGTCGATGTCGCTGGCGCTTGATCGAGGCTTGATGGCTGAGTTGGCTGCCAAACTTCCACCGCCCCTGGAGTACGGCGCCGACAGCGCTGTCGGCGCAGCGGTGCAAGGGCTCAACCCGGAGTTGCTCGATGCTTTTTTGCGGTTGCTTGAATTGCTGGATAAACCCGATCAGGCGAAGGCGCTGGGCGAATTGATCCATCGAGAAATTCACTACCGACTGCTGATGACCCCCTTTGGTCATCAACTTCGCCTTCTTAATACGCTGGGTTCTCAAAGCAATAAGATTGATCAGGCGGTTATCTGGCTGCGTGAACATTATCGGGAAACACTGCAGGTGGATCAGTTGGCTGCGCGGTTGAATATGGCGCCTTCAACGCTTTATAAGCATTTCAAAGAAGTCACGACCCTCAGCCCGCTGCAATATCAAAAACGTCTACGCCTGGATGAAGCCCAGCGCCTGATGCTGGTGGAACACTATGATGTGATCCAGGCCGCTTTAACGGTCGGTTATGAAAGTGCCAACCAGTTTGGTCGCGAATACAAACGGCTGTTCGGCGCCCCGCCGCGAAAGAATGTAGTAGCTATCAAGGCCGGCCGGTCTGCGTGAAACCGACGCCCGGGGCTTGGGTTTGGCCCACACAGCCCCATAACTACACCTGTATCCATCGAGGTGACAGACCATGACCAACACAACCGAAACCGCCATTCTTGCCGGCGGCTGCTTCTGGGGCATGCAGGACCTGTTGCGGCGCTACCCCGGCGTGCTGCACACACGTGTCGGCTACACCGGCGGCGATGTGGCAAATGCCACCTACCGCAACCATGGCAACCATGCGGAAGCGATCGAGATCGTGTTTGACCCGGCCGTTATTACCTACCGGCAGATCCTGGAATTCTTCTTCCAGATACACGACCCCAGCACGCCGAACCGCCAGGGCAATGACCTGGGGCCCAGCTACCGCTCCGCGATTTATTACCTCAGCGAACAGCAGCGCGACATCGCCGAAGACACTGCGGCAGACGTCGATGCCTCCAAACTGTGGCCAGGCCGCGTGGTCACTGAAATTGAACCGGCCGGGCCGTTCTGGGAAGCGGAGCCGGAGCACCAGGATTACCTGGAACGCATCCCCAACGGCTATACCTGCCACTTCATACGTCCGAACTGGAAACTGCCTAAGCGTGCTTGAGTCGGTGCGGTAGACCGCCAGTCCCGTTCAGGACTGGCGGTATGCCCTGTATTCATTCTGCAAGACGATATGGTCGGCCACGTACTTCGCGTCGTGCCACACCCCATAGATAAATGATGAGGCACGGTTCACCAGGTTCGGCAGGCCCAGGAAATAAATCCCGCTCTGGGCCGAGATCCCGCGCTTATGGAACGGCTCGCCTTTTTCGTCGAAGGCATCGACTTTCAACCAGCCGAAATCGAACGTGAAGCCGGTGGCCCACAGGATCGTGGTCACGCCGGCCTCGGCCAAATCCAGGCTCAGGATCGGATTGAGCAGGCATGGCGGATCGGGCAGCAGGTCCCAGGCTTCGGGCTCCAGGGGAAAGGGCAAGCCGTTGGCCTCGATGTACGCGTCAGCGTCGCGCAGCACTTCGAAATACGCACGGTCCCCTTCGGCCACGTTATCGGCCAGGCCTGGGGCAAAGGTCATCACGCCTGCGTCCCAGCCTTGGGTGACGCCGACCAAGTGAATGCCTTGATGGGCCAGCCGACGGAAGTCCACGGTCTTGCCACCTTCATAGCCGCTGACGGCAAAAGCGACGTGCTTCTTTTTCGGCTGGATCTTGACCTCGTCCCACAAGCCCAGCGCACCCAGCCACCAGCAGTAGTCTCGGCCACGGTAGGCGCGGGGAGGGCGGTAATGTTCGCCCACCGAGAGGTACACGGTCTTGCCGGCTTTTTGCAGTTCTTCGGCGATCTGTGAGCCGGAGGCGCCGGCCCCCACCACAAGCACCGCGCCCTCGGGCAATTGTGCAGGGTTCTTGTAGGAAGAGGAGTGCAATTGATACAGCGGTGCCGACGCCGGGACGAGGGCGGGGATAGACGGGCGCTGAAACGGGCCAGTGGCCGCGACTACGTTGGTGGCTTCGATGACACCGGCCGAGGTCGTGACCTTGAAGCCAGGGCGACCCACATGACGCTCCACTTGCTGCACCTCGACACCGGTGCGCACCGGCGCCTGCAGTTTGTCGACGTAGGCTTCGAAGTAGTCGGCCATGCGCTCTTTGGGGGGAAAGGCTTCGGGGGAAATGCCCTCGAATGTCAACCCGGGAAAGCGGTCGTGCCAGGCCGGGCCGTTGGCGACCAACGAGTCCCAGCGCTCCGAGCGCCAGCGTTCGGCGATGCGGTGGCGTTCCAGCACGATGTGCGGCACGCCCATCAGGGACAGGTGCTCACTCATGGCAACCCCGGCCTGGCCTGCGCCGACCACCAGGGTGTTGATTGTTTCGACGGACATAGGCGTTTCCCGAAAGGTAAAGGTTTGTCTGCAGCCCCGAATGTCACTGTAGGAGCCGGCTTGCCGGCGATAGCGGTCTCCCAGTTAATGGATGGGCTGGCTGACCCAACGCCATCGCCGGCAAGCCGGCTCCTACAGGGGCTCGGTGGTGGTTTGGCGTTCGTGGAGCAGCTGGGCCACAGCGCTGAGGGCCAGTTCGTAACCCAGCGCCCCCAACCCGGCGATCACGCCGGTGGCGGCCTTGGATATAAAGGAGTGGTGCCGGAAGCTCTCACGCTTCCAGATATTGCTCATGTGCGCTTCGATGATCGGCCCGTCGAACGCCAGCAGCGCATCGAGAATCGGCACCGAGCTGTAGGTCAGCCCGGCCGCATTGATCACGATGGCGTCGCTGTTCAACCGCGCTTCCTGAACCCAGTCCACCAGCACGCCCTCGTGGTTGCTCTGGCGAAAGTCCAGGGTCAGGCCCAATTCAGCGGCGTGGCGTTGGCAGCGCGCTTCGATGCTGGCAAAGCTCTCGCTGCCGTAGGTGCCGTTTTTATCCAGCCCATACAGGTTGGCGTTCGGCCCGTTGAGGAACATCACACGGTGGCTCATGGCGTACTCCAATTCATTCAGGCTGCCAGCCATCCGGCACCACGGCGATCACATCGATTTCCATCAACCATTCCGGCTGGCCCAGGCCTGAGATCACCAGCCCGGTGGAAATCGGGAACACCCCCTTGAGCCATTTGCCCACCTCCTGGTACACCGGCTCGCGGTAGCGTGGGTCGATCAGGTAGGTGGTGGTCTTGACGATGTGCGACAGGTCGGAGCCCGCCTCTTCCAGCAGTTGCTTGACGTTTTTCATCGCCTGTTCGGCCTGGGCACGCGGGTCGCCGAGACCCACCAGGTTGCCGTCGAAATCGGTGCCGATCTGGCCGCGCACATAAATGGTGTTGCCGGCGCGCACGGCCTGGGACAGGTCGTTGTCCAGGCTTTGGTTGGGGTAGGTTTCCCGGGTGTTGAACATACGAATTCGAGTGTGGGTGGGCATCGCGGTTAGCTCGTTGGAAACGGGATGACCGCAGCTTCACATCGCCAAGGTTCCGGCGAAACCAGCATTTGTGCGCGGTAGTGCTTAGGAAAAACCGAAGCCCATGCCCCTCATCGGCTGGCGCGGTGACCCGGCACGAACCCTGCACTATCGATCACGTACACCCATTGTTGTTGTGGAGGCGTGATGCTCAGTCGAATTACTCAGCGCCAACTGGAATATTTTGTCGCGTCCGGCGAGGCGGGCAGCATCAGTGCTGCGGCTGAACGCATCCATGTGTCGTCGCCGTCGATCTCGGCGGCGATCACCCATATGGAAGCAGAGCTGGGCATCCAGCTGTTTGTGCGGCACCACGCCCAGGGCATTTCCCTCACGGCCGTCGGGCGCCAGGTGATGCAGGAGGCCAAGCTGATCCTGGAGCAGATGACCAACCTCTACACCATCGCCTCGGAGTCGTTGAACACCGTGCGCGGGCCGTTGCGAGTGGGCTGCCTGGAATCGCTGGCGCCGATGATCACGCCGGAACTGGTGTTCGGTTTTGGCCGTGCGTTCCCCGGCGTGCGGCTGACCCAGGCCGAAGGCAACCATGAGGAACTGCTGGAGAAACTGCGCAGCGGCGAGCTAGACATCGCCCTGACCTACGACCTGGTGACCAGCCCGGACATCGACTTCCAGCCCCTGGCCCAACTGCCGCCCTATGTGATGGTAGGCGAATACCACCCGTTGGCGAACTTGCCGGCGGTGAGCATGCAAGACCTCGAAGCCTACCCGGTGGTGCTGCTCGACACGCCCTGGAGCCGCGACTATTTCCTCAGCCTGTTCATCCAGGCGGGCACCACGCCAAACATCATCATGCGTTCCACCAACCTCGAAACGGTGCGTGCCATGGTCGGCAACGGCATCGGCTATTCCTTCGCGAATGCGCGGCCCAAATCCAATGTGTCCCAGGACGGCAAGCGCGTGATCCGCCTGCGCCTGGCCGGCTCCCATCGCCCGATGCGCCTGGGCTACGCCACGGCCAGCAACACCCAGTTGTCGCGGGTGGTGTCGGCGTTTGCCGAGCGTTGCCGCATGTTTGTCTCCGACCAATACATCCCCGGCATGGCACCGCCGAGCTTTTTCGACCCGCATGCGGTGCGGGTGATGAGTGGCGTGAGCTGATTTTGCACCAATAGGTGGCGTGGGCGGTCATGCGGTTTTGCCCGTGCACCATTCTGGCCAGGCGCAACACAGCTCCCCGGTAGGCGCTGGCTTGCCAGCGATAGCGGTCTATCTGGAAATGAGGGGTCGACTGAGCCACCGCCATCGCAGGCAAGCCAGCTCCCACATGAGTTATCAGTGCTCTCAAATGGCTGCATAGGTTCTGCCTACCCAGTGCCCCGGCTTTTACGAATTGACCCTGACCACCTCCCGCCACGACTCTCAACCCATCGATGTAGATCAACTTATTCAGGGCACCACGACGATGACATTCGACTGGCACTACATGTTTGGTTTGCTCGGCGACGCCGAGTTCTGGCGCGCGACGTGGACGGTGATCAAGCTCAGCACCCTGACCTGGTTGTTAAGCATCGTCTTCGGGTTTGTGCTGGCGCTGGCCAAGCAATCCAGGCACGGCCTGCTCAGCGTGCCGGCCCGTGGTTATATCTGGTTGTTCCGCAGTCTGCCGCTGCTGGTACTGCTGATCTTTATCTACAACCTGCCCCAGGCATTGCCCGGCACCTCGGCGATTTTGGCGGACCCGTTCTGGTCCGGCCTGCTGGCCCTGGTGATCTGTGAAAGCGCCTACGTTGCCGAGATCCATCGCGGCGGCTTGCTCTCGATTCACAAGGGGCAGGGCGAAGCAGCACGGGCGTTGGGCCTGCGGTTCCTGGGTACCCAGTGGCGCGTGGTGATCCCCCAAGCCTTGCGGGTGGCGCTGCCCTCGCTGGCCAACGAATACATCTCCATCGTCAAGCTCACTTCCCTGGTGTCGGTGATCTCTCTCACGGAGATCCTGATGGTCGGCCAGCGCCTGTATTCGCAGAACTTCCTGGTGATCGAAACCATGGCGGCGGTGGCGTTTTTCTACGTGTTCATCGTCACCGTGTTCGACTTTCTGCTTAAACGCCTGGAGCGCTTTCTCGACGTCAACCAACGCAACGTGTCCCGTGTGCCGGACGCTGAAGTGCTGGCGTTGGCCACCCAGCAGCGCACGGCGTTGGTGCGCCCAGCCAGCAACGGCGAACCGGCGTTGCTGGCGGCGCGGCTGCACAAGGCCTACAACAACGTTGAAGTGCTCGGCTCGGTGAACTTGCAGATCCAGCCCGGCGAAGTGGTGTCGGTGATCGGCCCGTCCGGTTCCGGTAAAACCACGCTGATTCGTTTGCTCAACGGCCTGGAACAACTGGACAACGGCGAGATCCGGATCAACGGCCAGCCCTTCATTCACCTCAACAAGGTCGGCGCGCAGAAGCCGCAATTTGTCGAACACGCCGAGCACCGCCTGAACATCGGCATGGTGTTCCAGAGCTTCAACCTGTTCCCGCATTTGAGCGTGCTCGACAACCTGCTGATGGCGCCCAAATACCACCGCCTGGGGCGCCTGGCCGACCTCAAGCAACAGGCCTACGCGCTGCTGCACAAGGTGGGCATGCTCGACCACGCCTGGAAATTCCCGCATCAACTGTCGGGCGGCCAGCAACAACGGGTAGCCATCGCCCGCGCCTTGATGATGCGCCCGCAGATCATGCTGTTCGACGAGCCCACCTCGGCGCTCGACCCGGAAAAAGTCAACGAAGTGCTGCAGGTCATCGAGGCCTTGGCCGAGGAGGGCATCACCATGGTGATCGTCACCCACGAGATGAACTTCGCCTTCAAGGTGTCCGACCGCATCGTGTTCATGGAGAAGGGCCGCGTGGTCTGTGACGACACGCCGGGCGCCCTGCGCAGCGGCCACAACCCACGCGTGGAGGCGTTCCTCAAGGACGTCTCGCTGGCGTGACCCCCTCAACGTTCAGGAAAAAATACAATGATCGAGCAAGCGCAAATCGAACAGTTCCAGCGTGACGGTTTCCTGGTGGTCGAAGACGTGTTGTCGCAGGACGAAGTGGCCGCACTGCAACACGACTTCGATCAATGGGTAGAGGAAAGCCGAAGCCACCAGAAAGGCTGGGGCGCGACCGTCGATGGCCGCGAACGCTTTGACCTGGAAGGCGATCACCGCGCCGATCACCCGTCGTTGCGCCGGGTCAGCTCGCCCACCGAGATCTCCCCGGCCTATGAGCGTGTGGCGTTGCACTCACGCATGGCAGCGATTTCCGCGCAGTTGATCGGCGCCCAGGGCACGCGTTTTCACCACAGCAAGATCAACTCCAAACTGCCCCACACCGCGACTCAGGTGAAGTGGCACCAGGACTTTCTGTTCACACCCCACAGCAACGATGACATCGTCACCGCTTTGCTGATGGTCAGCGAAGTGACCCCGCAAAACGGCCCGCTGAACGTGATCCCCGGCAGCCATAAAGGCCCGCTGTGGTCGCACTGGCAGCACCAGCGTTTCACCGGTTCGGTGGACGACGCGGTGGTCGAGGAGCACTGCCAAAAGCCGGTGGCCTGCTACGGCCCGGCCGGCTCCGTGTGCTTCATGCACACACGGCTTTTGCATGCTTCCAGCCCTAACGAGACCGAACTTCCGCGCACCCTGTTCATCAGCGTCTACGCCGCTGAAGACGCGCTGCCATTCGGCGAAAACCCCTTGCCCAGTGCACACGCCGGCCTGCTGGTGGCCGGTGAAGAGAGCGGCTTGGTGCGTTCCACGGACAACCACCTGCGCTTGCCGCAGAAACCCCGTGGCGCCTCGTTCTTCGTGCAACAGGCCGGACAAGATTCAACCACTGCCTAACCCAACTCAAACCCTTGCAGGTAAAAACCATGACAGCGTTTCGTATGAGTGTTCGTCCCCTTGCCGCATGCCTGTTGGGCGCCGCGGTTGCGATGACTTCGTTGGCGGCTTCAGCGTTCCAGCAGGACGGCAAGATCATCGCCGGTTCCGATGTGACGTTCTTCCCCTATGAGTACATGGATAACAACAAGCCGGCAGGTTTTGACATCGAGTTCATGGACGGCCTGGGCAAGGTCATGGGGCGCAAGGTCGAGACCCTCGACACGCGTTTTCCCAACCTGATCACCGGCCTGCAGGCCGGGCGTTTCGACTTGACCAACTCGTCGATGTACATCACGGCCGAGCGGGTCAAGGTCATCGACATGATCCCTTACCTCAAGAGCGGCGAGTCGATCCTCACCCTCAAGGACAGCGCCTTCCAGCCCAAGACCCCGGAAGAATTCTGCGGCCACAAGATCGGCTCCATGGGCGCCACCTCGTGGCTGGCGCAGATGAACAAACTGTCGGCGGAATATTGCGTGGCCAAGGGCTTGAAGCCGATCCAGATCAGCGAATACAGCACCGACCCGCAAACCACCCAGGCCTTGCTGGCTCACGCGGTTGAAGCCCAGATCACCGACGCCGCCGTGGCCCGTGGCGTGATCGACAAGCTGGGCAACCGTGTGCTGATTTCTTCCGACACCCTGATCTACCCGGTGCTCAACGGCTTCGGCGTGAAGAAGGGCAATGACACGGTGAAAAAAGCCCTGCTCGATGGCCTCGAAAAATACCGCGCCACGCCTGAATACGCGGCCTTGCTGAAGAAGTACAACTTCCAGGCACCCACCGAGGCCGACATCGCGGCGCTGATGCCGCAGTAAAACTACCCGCGCGTGCCGCATTCGTGTGCGGCCGCGCCCTGCGGAGTCCGATTCATGGCGTTATCCCTCGAAGAACAGACGCGCATCGACCTGGCTGCGACCTTTCGCATCATCGCGCACCTGGGCATGCACGAAGCGGTGGCCAACCACTTCAGCGCCGCCGTGTCGGCCGATGGCAAAGAGTTTTTGCTCAACCCCAAGTGGAAGCACTTCTCGCGCATCCGTGCCAGCGACCTGTTGTTGCTCAATGCCGATGACGCCGCCTGCGCTGATAACCCGAACGTGGACGCCACCGCCTGGTCGATCCACGGGCAGATCCACCGCCTGTTGCCGCACACCCGCGCGGTGCTGCACCTGCACCCGGTCTACACCACGGCGGTGGCGTGCCTGGCCAAACCCCACGTACCGCCGATCGACCAGAACACCGCGCGTTACTTCAACCGCGTGGCCGTGGACGAGCTGTACGGCGGCATGGCCGATACCGAGGCCGAAGGCGCACGCCTGGCCGGGCTGCTCGACGGCAAGCGCCGCCTGCTGATGGGCAACCACGGCGTGATGGTGACCGCGGCGTCCATCGGCGAAGCCTTCGACGACATCTGGACCCTGGAGCGTGCCTGCCAGATCCTCGTGACGGCGTGGTCCACCGGGCAACCGCTGCGGGTGCTGTCGGATGACGTCGCAGAAAAAACCGCACGGGGCTGGGAAGGCATCGCGGATTTTTCGCGCCAGCACTTTGAAGAAATGAAGCAGTTGATGATCGACGCTGACCCTTCCGTGCTCGACTGAGGAGCCTCCCCATGACGTTTTCCGTTGTCGCCCGCTGCACCGAAACCGGCCAGTTGGGCATTGCCATCAGTTCGTCGAGCATTGCCGTGGGCGCCCGTTGCCCGTGGCTGCGGCCCGGCGTGGGCGCAGTGGCGTCGCAGAACATCACGTTGCCCAGCCTCGGGCCCCAGGTGCTGGACCTGCTGGAGCAGGGCGCAACACCTGGTGAAGCGCTGGCGGCCATGGCCGAGCAGGCCCACAGCGAATACCGCCAGGTGACGGTGATCGACAGCCAGGGCCGCACCGAGCATTTCAGTGGCGCCCAGACCCTTGGCATTCATGGCGCGGTCAGCGGCGAGCAGTGTGTGGCGGCGGGCAACATGCTGGCGGGCCCTGAGGTGATTGACGCCATGGTACGCGCGTTCGAAAACGCTGCCGGCCCTCTCGCGGATCGCCTGCTGGCCGCCCTGCACACCGGGCAGGCGCGGGGCGGTGAAGCGGGGCCGGTGCATTCGGCGGCGCTGGTGGTGGTCGACGACTTGCTCTGGCCCATCGTCAACCTGCGGGTGGACTGGGTCGAGGAGGACCCGATCGGTGCCCTCGACCAACTCTGGCAGGCCTATCGCGGGCAATCGCAGGCTTACATCGACCGCGCCCTCAACCCGCACATCGCCCCGGGCTATGCCGTGCCGGGGGATGACCGATGAACAGCCGCGACCTGCTGGCCCAGCTGGTGCGGTTTGACACCACCAGCCGCGAGTCCAACCTGGCCTTGATCGACTTTGTGCGCACCTACCTGCAGGACCTCGGCGTGGCCTGTGAGCTGGTCTACAACGAACACAAGAGCAAGGCCAACCTGCTGGCGACCATTGGCCCGGTGGATGTGCCGGGCATCGTGTTGTCCGGCCACACCGACGTGGTGCCGGTGGACGGCCAGCGCTGGAGCGTGGCGCCGTTCGAGCTCACGGAAAAACACGGCAAGTTGTATGGACGCGGTACGGCCGACATGAAGGGCTACATCGCCTGTGTGTTGGCGAGCGTGCCGGCGTTGTTGCAGGCGTCGTTGCGTATGCCGGTGCACATCGCCTTGTCCTATGACGAAGAGGTGGGCTGCCTGGGCGTGCGCTCGCTGATCGAGCGGTTTCATGGGCAGACGGTCAAGCCGCTGCTGTGCGTGATCGGCGAACCCACCGAACTCAAGCCGGTGCTGGGCCACAAAGGCAAATTGGCGGTGCGTTGCGAGGTGCATGGCGCGGCGTGCCATTCGGCGTATGCGCCGTCCGGGGTCAACGCCATTGAATACGCGGCGTGCTTGATCAGCGAGCTGGTGCGGCTCGGCGAAGAACTCAAGTCGCCACCGCAGTTGGATGAGCGGTTTGATCCGCCGTTTTCCACGGTGCAGACCGGTGTGATCAACGGCGGCAAGGCACTGAATATCGTCCCGCAAAATTGCACCTTTGATTTTGAAGTGCGCTCGTTGCCGGCCCAGGATCCCTGGCAGGTTGCCGAGCAGTTGCAGCGGTATGCCGAACAGACCTTGCTGCCGGCGATGCAGGCGGTGAGCGCACAATCGGCGATCAGTTTCAGTGAGTTGTCCAGCTACCCGGGGTTGGCCACCTCCCTGGAAAGCCAGGCTGCTGAATGGGTGGCGCAATTCTGTGGCTCGCGTGCATTCGGCACCGTGGCTTTTGGTACAGAAGGCGGGTTGTTTGATCAGGCCGGTATTCCCACCGTGGTTTGCGGCCCCGGCAGCATGGAGCAGGGGCACAAGCCAGATGAGTTCATCAGCGTGGAGCAACTGGCGGCGTGTGACCGGATGTTGGCGCGGGTGGTGGAATTTGTGAGCAACGGCCACCAACAGGTCGTGTAGGAGCCGGCTTGCCGGCGATGGCGGCGTGTCAGTTAACGCTGTGCCAACTGATGTACCGCTATCGCTGGCAAGCCAGCTCCTACACAGGATTCGGCGTCAACATAACCTTGTAGGAGCCGGCTTGCCGGCGATGGCGATGGGTCAGTTACCGATGTGCCAACTGATGTATCGCTATCGCTGGCAAGCCAGCTCCTACACAGGATTCGGCGTCAACATAACCTTGTAGGAGCCGGCTTGCCGGCGATGGCGGCGTGTCAGTTAACGCTGTGCCAACTGATGTATCGCTATCGCAGGCAAGCCAGCTCCCACATTTGACCGTTGCTGCCAGGTCGATTGCGACCAGTTTTGGTGCTGCAGGTTTTAAAGACCCTAGCGCTTGAAATCTCAACTGGAGTGAATGCGCCTGTCATGCGTTTGTCATACGCCCATGGGAACGTCCTTCGGCCTCACGCTCCAACCCAGGAAGCGGCATTTCAAGGAGAACCCATCATGCGAGTCGTGACTTCTGGCTCGGCGTATCTGGACATCGACGCCTACGCCTGTTGCATCGCCTACGCCGAGTTGCTGAACCACCAGGGCATTGCAGCGCGTGCGGTGAGTAGCGCACCGCTCAACGCGAGCATTTCCACAAGCGTTCTGGGCTGGGACGCCCGCCTCGACGATTATCAGCCAATGGACTGCGACGAGTATGTGCTGATGGACGTCAGCGACCCCGATCACTTCGACCCGATCGTGCAGCTTGAAAACGTACGGGAAGTGATCGACCACCATCCCGGTTTTGAACGTTATTGGGCACAGAGACTTGGCACCGCCGCCGATATTCAGCCAATCGGCGCAGCCGCTACCCTGGTATTCCTGCGCTGGGAGGCCGCCGAAGCGTTGACTCATATCAGCCCGCACAGCGCGGCCTTGCTGGCCACTGCGATCCTGGACAACACCCTCAACTTCACCGGCCAAATGACCACGCCGCAAGATACTCGCGCCTATGACGTGCTCGCACGGCGCGCCAACCTTTCAGCGGAGTGGCCACAGTGCTATTTCGGCGAATGCCAGGCCGCCATCGAGGCCGACCTGACCGGTGCCCTGGCCGCCGACATGAAGCAGATGAGGGCCACGCCCAACCTGCCACAACGCATCGCGCAGATGACGGTATGGGACGCAAGCGAGTTGATCCATCAACACCACGTCGCCATCGATCAATGGCTGGCGGCGCAAGGGGAGGACTGGCTGTTGAACGCCATCAGCCTTCGCGAGTGCAAAAGCTATTGGCTAACAGGATCATCACTCAGCCGGCACACGCTGAGCCGGCTGGTCGACGTTGAATGGCAAGGACCGTTGGCGGTGCTGCCGCGCGGGATGCAGCGCAAGGAGCTGTTGAAACTTGCCCTGGCTGCCCCCGCCGACGCCGTTACCGCACCAGGCAAGGCTGCTTGTTATTGAATGCCCAACCGGGAATCAGGAACTGCATCGCCACACTGTCATCCCGGGCACCCAGGCCCATGCCCTTGTACAGCTCGTGGGCCTTGGCCACGGCGTCCATGTCGATGTCCACGCCCAGGCCCGGCTTGCTCGGCACCTTCACATAACCGCCTTCGATTTTCAGTGGTTCGCGGGTCAGGCGCTGGCCGTCCTGCCAGATCCAGTGGGTGTCGATGGCCGTGATATCGCCGGGTGCGGCGGCCGCCACTTGGGTGAACATCGCCAGGGAAATATCAAAGTGGTTGTTGGAGTGCGAACCCCAGGTCAGGCCCCATTCGTTGCACATCTGCGCCACGCGCACCGAGCCCTGCATCGTCCAGAAGTGCGGGTCGGCCAGGGGAATGTCCACCGATTGCAGCTGGATCGCGTGGCCCATTTCGCGCCAGTCGGTGGCGATCATGTTGGTGGCGGTTTTCAAGCCGGTGGCACGGCGGAACTCGGCCATGACTTCGCGGCCCGAATAGCCGTTTTCGGCGCCGCACGGGTCTTCGGCATAGGCGAGTACCTTGTGCTGGTCACGGCACAGGCGGATGGCTTCCTTGAGTGACCACGCGCCGTTTGGATCAAGCGTGATGCGCGCATCCGGGAAACGTTCGGCCAGAGCGGTGACAGCTTCGATTTCTTCATCGCCACTGAGCACGCCACCCTTGAGCTTGAAGTCGTTGAAACCGTATCTGGCTTTGGCCGCTTCCGCCAGGCGCACCACGGCAGCGGCAGTCAGGGCTTTTTCGTGGCGCAGACGGAACCAATCATCCTCGGCGTCGGCCTCGTTGCGGTAGGCCAGGTCGGTCGCGTTGCGGTCGCCGACGTAGAACAGGTAGCCGAGCATTTTCACCGCATCGCGCTGCTGGCCTTCGCCGAGCAACGCTGCCACCGGCACTTCAAGGAACTGGCCAAGCAAGTCGAGCAGGGCGGCTTCCATGGCGGTGACGGCATGGATGGTGATGCGCAGGTCAAAGGTTTGCAGGCCGCGCCCGGCCGCGTCCCGGGAGGCAAAGGTGCTGCGCATCTGGTTGAGGATGCGCTGGTATTGGCCGATGGGTTGGCCGACCACCAGGCTGCGGGCGTCTTCCAGGGTTTCGCGGATGCGTTCGCCACCGGGCACTTCGCCTACGCCGGTGTTGCCGCTGCTGTCCTTGAGAATCACGATATTGCGCGTGAAGTAAGGGCCGTGGGCACCGCTCAGGTTGAGCAGCATGCTGTCGTGGCCGGCCACCGGAATGACCTGGAAGTGAGTGATAACGGGAGTGGTCATGGCACGTTCCTAAATAAGCTCAAAGAGGTTTGCTGATGGCGGCACCGGTGGGTACGGCGCCTGGCGACGTCAACACGGCAGAGGGCGAAGTCTTGGCAAAGAACACCAGGATCGCGGCGAGGATCGAAGTGCCGGCCAGCCCGTAGAGGCCGCCCTGGATCGAACCGGTGGTCTGTTCAAGAAAGCCGAACGTGGTCGGCGCAACAAAGCCGCCAAGGTTGCCGATGGAGTTGATCAGCGCGATCACGGCCGCGGCGATGCGCACATCCAGGTAGCCCTGGGGGATCGGCCAGAACAGTGACGAGGCCGACTTGAAGCCGATGGCCGCAAAACAGATCGCCACAAAGGCAAAGATCGGCCCGCCCGTGGTGGACATGAACATGCCCGCAGCGGCAATCAACAGCGCAGCGGCGACCCAGGCCTGCTGGAATTTGAATTTGCCCGACAGCGACGCGAAGGCATACATGGCGATGATCGAGATCAGCCAGGGGATCGAGTTGAAGAAGCCCACCTGCACGTCGCTGAGGTCGCCCATCTTCTTGATGATGCTCGGCAGCCAGAACGTGGCGGCGTAGATCGTCAGCTGGATGCAGAAGTACAAGACGCAGAACAGCAGGATCTGACGGTCTTTGAGCAGTTTGCCGAGGGTGGGTTTGACGGTGGTCAGGGCTTCACGCTCGCGCTGTTCCTGATCGATGGCGTCTACCAGGGCGTCCTGTTCTTCGCGGGTCAGCCATTTGGCGTCGTGGGGTTTGGAGTCGAGCCAGAACCACACGAAGAACCCGAGCGCGACGGAGGCCAGGCCTTCGATGGCGAACATCCACTGCCAGCCGTGGAAGCCAAAACCCTCGATCTGCAATAACGCGCCTGACAGCGGGCCGGAGATCAGCGAAGCAACGGCCGAGCCGCTGAGGAAGATCGCAATGGCTTTGCCGCGCTCCACGCCGGGCAGCCAGCGGGTGAAGTAGTAGATCACCCCGGGGAAGAAACCCGCTTCGGCGACGCCCAGCAGGAAGCGCAGGATGTAGAACTGGGTTTCGTTCTGGATGAACGCCATCAGCGTGGCGACGATGCCCCAGGTGAACATGATGCGGGTCAGCCAGATTCTGGCGCCGACCTTTTGCAGCAGCATGTTGGAGGGCACTTCAAACAGCGCGTAGCCGATGAAGAACAGCCCGGCACCGAGACCGTAGGCCGCTGCGCCGATGCCCAAGTCATGCTCCATGTGCGTACGCACGAAGCCGATATTGACCCGGTCGATGTAGTTGAGGATGAACATGATCACGAACAGTGGGAGCACGTGGCTCTTCACTTTGCTGACGGTGCGCGCGAGCACGGACTCTGTTTCTGGCGTGGCAGCTGCATGGTTTGAATTGTTCACAATTCAAAACTCCCCCTGATTATTTTTATGCGGGTTTGCGTGTTTTGTTGATAGACATCATACAAGTGGTTTTCTTGGGTTCGCAATGCAGGGTAGCGTGATTTTGTTCTTATAAGGCGGTGGGTGAACCGAGTTGTTTGGTTATTTACCCTGTATTTGTTGGGGTTTGTGCGTGCGGGCGTACGTGGTTGACGAGGCGCATGGCCTCCGAGCAGAGACTGAGAGGTTCACCGCTTTAAGATTGGTTGTCATACAAGTTGAGTGTTTTTTGCATCGAGTCAGCGTGGGCTCCGGACGGGGTGTTAAGCTCCCACCAGCTCAGCCCCGTGGACCCGTCGCGATGCCCATTGAAAGCGGAACCCTTGTTCGTAAACGCTCCAACAACCTGGCCCAAGGCGTGGTCGACGCGCTGACCCAGCGCATCCTGCTCGGGCAGCTCAAGCCCGGTGAAAAACTGCCGTCGGAATCCACCATCGTCGGTGAACACGGCGTGAGCCGCACGGTGGTGCGCGAGGCGATTTCCAAGTTGCAGGCCTCGGGCCTGGTGGAGACGCGTCACGGCATTGGCACCTTCGTGCTGGCGCCAAGTGCCCAGCAGGGACTGCGCTTGCACGTGGACACCGTCGCCAGCGTGCGCAACATGCTGGAGCTGCGACTGGGGTTGGAGGTGCAGGCCGTGGCCCTGGCCGCGCACCGCCGCAGTGATGAACAGCTCACCCACATGCGCCAGGCGCTGGATGACTACCAAGCCTCGCTGGCCAACAACGACAGTTGCGTGGAGGAAGACAAGCGTTTCCATCAACTGATCGCCGAGGCCACCGGCAATACCTTTTTTACCGAGATCATGCTGCACCTGGGCAACGCGATGATCCCGCGCACCCAGGTAAAGGGCGCCGAGCGCGGTGGCGCCGACTTCGCCAAGCTGGGGCAACTGGCGAACCTGGAGCATGAAGCGATCTTCAATGCGATCAAGCGCCAGGACCCGGACGCCGCGCGGGCGGCCATGGTGTTGCACCTGACCAACAGCCGTGATCGATTTTCTGGAGAGTAAAACGCGTTGAACGAACACACCTTATCCCAGCGCCTGGAGCGCGTGGCTGCCAACGTGCCGGCGGGCGCACGCCTGGCCGATATCGGCTCGGACCACGCTTACCTGCCGGTGGCGCTGATGCGTCGCGGCGCGATCACGGCGGCGGTGGCGGGGGAGGTGGCGGCGACGCCGTTCCACGCGGCCCAACGTACCGTGCGCGACAACGGCCTGGAGGCGCACGTGACGGTGCGCCTGGCCGACGGGCTGGCGGCCATCGAGCCCCAGGACGGCATCACTGCGATCAGCCTGTGCGGCATGGGCGGCGAAACCATCCGCGACATCCTCGACGCTGGCCAGGCGCACCTCAATGGTCACGAACGCCTGATCCTGCAACCCAATGGCGGCGAGCAGCCGTTGCGCCAGTGGCTGATGGAGCAGGGCTACCGCATCCTCCGTGAAGAGCTGCTGCGGGAGAACCGCTTCTACTACGAAATCATCGTCGCCGAGCGCGCCGAGCCTGTGACCTACACCGGCGAAGAACTGTACTTCGGCCCGCTGCAGATGCAGGCGCGCAGCCCGGTGTTCCTGGCCAAGTGGCAGCACCTGCTGCGCCAGAAACAGAAAACCCTGGCCAGCTTTGAGCGCGCACGTCAGGCGGTGCCGGACGAGAAGCGGCAGGAAGTCGCCCAGCAGGCGCGGTGGATTGCGGCGTTGTTGGGCTGAGTGACTGGACGCCTCCTGCTTGGGGGCGCCTGGCGGATATGTTCCAATGCCCGCCATTCTTCGCTCACCCAGGAACCCCGCCATGGCAGATGCCACTGATCAAGCTTTCTATGACCGTGCTGATGCACATATCGAGCTGTCGAACGAGCAGCTCAAGACCTGCGAAAACCTCGGCGAGGTCAGCGCCTCAATGACATTCGGCGCCACCCGCTTCAGCGCCTGGGCCAGCGCGCGCAACTTCAAGTCCGGCGCAGAAATGGCCGATGCGCGGGAGGCGATGCTCAAGTACTTCTGTGACCAGTACCGGATGATGCTGGAAGACAACCTGGATGATCACATCAACAATTTCGAGCGGTACATGGGCGGCACCCGCTGAAACCTGGATAGCTGACCCACCGCCATCGCCGGCAAGCCGGCTCCTACAAATGGGGTTTGACGCCGATTCCTGTGTAGGAGCTGGCTTGCC
>NZ_JBWKRS010000014.1:130972-145489 GCF_059419385.1 Pseudomonas sp. GW821-FHT05H12
TTTGACGCCGATTCCTGTGTAGGAGCTGGCTTGCCAGCGATAGCGGTACGCCTGCTGGCACTGGGGCAAATGACCCACCGCCATCGCCGGCAAGCCGGCTCCTACAAATGGGGTTTGACGCCGATTCCTGTGTAGGAGCTGGCTTGCCAGCGATAGCGGCACACCTGCTGGCACAGGGGCAACTGACCCAGCGTCATCGCCGGCAAGCCGGCTCCTACAATGGGGTTTGACGCCGATTCCTGTGTAGGAGCTGGCTTGCCAGCGATAGCGGTACGCCTGCTGGCACTGGGGCAAATGACCCAGCGTCATCGCCGGCAAGCCGGCTCCTACAAATGGGGTTTGACGCCGATTCCTGTGTAGGAGCTGGCTTGCCAGCGATAGCGGTATACCTGCTGGCATTGGGGTAATTGACCCACCGCGATCGCCGGCAAGCCGGCTTCTACCGTTGATCGGGGTGTTTATCCGTTACAGGTCCGCCCCCAAGGCTGAGTGCTTTTGCCCCATTTCAGGGCGTTTGTTGTGCACCTGTAGTGTGCAAACCCGCTGATCTCCTGCCTCTCAATCAACGGCCCGTATCTTGCTAGAGCCAAGCTAATCAATGACATGGCATTTTGCTGCTAGTCATTTCAAGGCTTCGCCCCTCGGTGCACCGTGTGGGTTGTTTTAGGGAGTGGTCGGCCATGCACAGTCTTTTGTCCCCCGGTATCCGCCTGCTCGGGCGCTTGGGTTTTGCGCGTAAGTTCCAGGTGCTGTTCTTCCTGTTCATGCTGCCCCTGGCGGGAAGCCTGTGGATGATCGGCCAGGACTACCGCGACAAACTCGCGGTGATTTCCAGCGAACAATCCGGCGTGCGCCAGCTGCTGGCCCTGGACGCGCTGGACGCCCAGCTCACCGCCCAGCGCAACCTGGCTGCACGCTGGAAAGCGGTCGACATCCTGCACGCCCCCACCCCCGCAGCCCAGGCGGCGATGGACAAGGTGGACGCCGGCAGCCCCGTTATCCAGCAGAGTCTGCAAGCCCTTGGCGAGGCCCTCAAAGCCCAGAACGCCAGCGCTGACACCCTGGCGCGCTTCGAAGCGTTGCAGGCCACGGTCAAGGGCATGGACACCCAGTCCCTGCGCACCGTGGGCTGGTGGCCGGATGGCTACGATCGTTTCACCGCTGCGCTGACCGCCCTGCAAGCCCTGCGTGAACAGATCACCCTCGACGCCGGCTTGATCCTCGACCCGTGGCTGGAAACCTACCTGCTGATGCAGATCTCCACCCAGCACACCCCCGACCTGATCGAGCGCATCGGCCGCACGGCGAGTGTGGGTGAGTCGTCCATTGCCTCCGGGCAATTCACCCTGCAAAGCCGCCTGCAGATGCGTGACCTGCGCGGGCGCATCGGCGATGCGCGGGACCAGCTGGTCAAGGCCGCCGCCTCGCTCAAGGCCAAGCAATACCCAGGCCTGGAGCCATGGACAGTGCAGTACGACAGCAGCCTGCAACTGCTCGACACCCAACTCAAGGCTCTGGATGAAGGCGTGTTCGGCGGCACCATCAAACTCGACATGGCGACGTTCGACGCCAGTGTCGACGGCATGCTCGGTGCATTGGGCGCATTGCGCAGCCAGTCGCTCAACTCGCTGGACGAACGCCTGGGCTACTACCGCGACCGCTCGCTCAAACATTTCATCCCGGTGGTGGCCACCTTCAGCCTGCTGGCCTTGGCGGCGTTGTACCTGTTCATGTGCCTGCAAGCGTCCATCCGCCGCAGCGCCAGCGGCATCACCACCCTGGCCGAGTCCCTGCGTGACGGCAACCTGTGCGTAGAAGTGGCGGTGGAAGGCCGCGACGAACTGGCGGCGATCAGCACGGCGCTCAACGTCGCCGTGGTGCAGTTGCGCACCAGCTTGCTGGGGGTCAACCACGAGACGCAGCAGTTGGGCTCCACCGTGCTCACCCTCAACACGCAGTCCGGCAGCACCCTCACCGAGGTCGAGGACCAGCAACAACAAATCAGCCAGATCGCCGCAGCGGCCACGCAACTGGCCGCCACCTCCATGGGCGTCGCCAAGAGCTGCGAGCAGGCCTCGGGCAGCGCGCAACAGACCCGGCAGATTGCCGAAGACAGCAGCCGCGACAGCCAGCGCACCACGGCGAGCATCCAGCAACTGAACCAACGCCTGGGCGACACCGCCAACGCGCTGGAACAGGTCAGCCAGCAAGGCCAACAGATTCAGTCGGTGGTCGATACCATTCGCGGCATCGCCGAACAGACCAACCTGCTGGCGCTCAACGCCGCCATCGAAGCCGCCCGCGCCGGTGAGCAGGGGCGTGGGTTTGCCGTGGTAGCCGATGAAGTGCGCAGCCTGTCGCAACGCACCCAGGCCTCCACCGCGCAGATCGCCGGCACGGTGGACAGCCTGCGCGCCACCGTGAGCCAGGCCGTCGCGTTGATGGGCGCCGCGTGTGAACAAGCACTGACGGATGCTGAATCGGTCACCGGCTTGGGCACCCGCCTGGGTGAAATCGCCGGGGCGGTGCAGCACGTCACCGACACCCTGGCGCAGATCGCCACGGCGGTGGAGGAGCAGGCGGCGACGGCGGATGAAGTGAGCGGCAATATCCAGCAGGTGGACCAGGCGGCCGGGCGTTTGTTGGACGGTGCGCGGGCGGTGAACCGTGCAGCGGATACCTTGAGCAAGGGCAGCCAGGCGTTGAGTGATAACACGGCGCGGTTCCGCCTGGGTTGAGCTGACACAACTCATCCCCCCTGTGGGAGCTGGCTTGCCTGCGAAGGCGGTGTATCAGTTATTGCAGCTGCCACTGACACACCGCTTTCGCGGGCAAGCCCGCTCCCACAGGGGATTGGCGCTATGCCTATTCTCCGAGTCTGGCGCAGATTCAAATGTTGAGGGGGCAGGCTTGCCCTACAACACAGAATCTCCCACATTTTGTTCTCAGGTGTTTTCAGGGGCCGGTCAGGTCTTCCACCTGAACCTTCGGCGCAGGCAGGGCTCACTTATCAGGTAGCCCGTTCCCTTGCCGAAAGGAATCCGCATGCCTGCAACGACCCTGCCGCACGGCCCCGTCACCCGCGAACTGAGCCTGCGTGCCGTCATCACTGGCAGCGTGCTCGGCATTCTGCTCACCCCTTCCAACGTCTACGCCGGACTGAAGATCGGCTGGTCGTTCAACATGTCGATCATTGCCTTGCTGATCGGCTACGCGATTTTCCAGGGTTTGGCCAAGCGCTCCGGCGAGCAGCTGCCGTGGACGTTGCACGAAAGCAACATCAACCAGACCGTGGCGTCGGCCGCCGCGTCGATCATCTCCGGCGGGCTGGTGGCGCCGATCCCGGCCTACACCTTGTTGACCGGCAACCAGCTGGACGCGCTGCCGATGATTGCCTGGGTCTTCTCGGTGAGTTTCCTGGGCATCTGGATCGCCTGGTACCTGCGCCCGTCGTTACTCAACGACAAGGCGCTGAAATTTCCCGAAGGCATGGCCACCCTGGAAACCCTGCTGCACATCTACAACCACGGCCGTGAAGCCGCGACGCGTTTGAAAGTGCTGCTCAGTGCCGCGTTGCTGTCGGGGCTGGTCAAGTGGGTGGACACCTTTGTGTGGGCCTTCCCACGTTGGTCGCCCAGCGCCGCGTTGGAGCGCCTGACCTTTACCGCTGACCCGTCACTGTTGCTGGTGGGCTTCGGCGGCATCATCGGTATTCGCGTGGGCCTGACCCTGCTGCTTGGCGCCTTGCTCGCCTGGGGCGGCGTCGGCCCCTGGCTGCTGGCGCAGCACCTGGTGACCTTGCCGACAGACAGCAGCGGCCCGCAATTCGCCGCGCTGGTGGAGTGGTTGCTGTGGCCGGGGGTGAGCCTGATGGTGTGTTCCACCCTGGCTTCGTTGACGATTCGCTTGTGGGCGTTGCATCGCTCGACGCGCGCCAGCGGCGCGGCCACCTGGACGCTGCCCAAGCCAGGGCCGGCCGCCGGCTTGGCGCTGTCGATCGTGTTGGTGGTGAGCCTGCAGGCGTTGCTGTTCGGCATCCACCTGGGCATGGCCTTGCTCACCATCCCCTTGGCAATCTGCCTCGCCGCCGTCGCCGCGCGCGTGGTGGGCGCCACCGGCATTCCGCCGATTGGGGCGATCGGGCAACTGTCGCAACTGAGCTTTGGCATCGCCGCGCCGGGGCAGGTGCCGATCAACCTGATGAGCGCCAATACGGCTGGCGGTTCAGCCGGGCAGTGCACCGATTTGATGAATGATTTCAAGGTGGGCAAGGCCATTGGCGCCACGCCGCACAAACAGGTGATCGCGCAGATCCTGGGGATTTTCATCGGCAGCATCGTCGGTGTGTTCGCCTACCTGGCGCTGATTCCTGACCCGTCCTCCATGTTGCTCACCGAGGAGTGGCCGGCACCGGCCGTCGCCACCTGGAAGGCCGTGGCGCAAACCCTCACCCATGGGTTGGATTCGTTGTCGACGAGTATCCGCTGGGCCATCGCCCTTGGCGGTCTGGTCGGCGTGTTGCTGGGCATTCTGGACAGCACCTTGCCCGCCCATCGTGCCCGTTATCTCCCGAGCGCCGCCGCGCTGGGCCTGGCCTTTGTGCTGCCGGCCTCGGTCTCGCTGATGATGGCCCTGGGCGCGATCCTCACCTGGCTGGTGAGCTGCCGCTGGCCGAGCCTCACCGAACGCTTTGCGATCACCGCGGCTGCGGGGTTGATTGCGGGGGAGAGCATCACCGGCGTGGGGGCTTCGTTGTGGTCGATGGTGGCGGTTGGGTGAAGCGAGGCTCGGCCCAGGCCGAGCCTGCCGCCCAGGCCTCAGGCAAGCTTCACATTCATGGTGATGTTGGCGGTGAACACCTTCACCTCGCCCTCGTCGAAAATAGCCACCGGCACGATCTTGTCCCCGGCTGTCGTCCAGTCAATGCCACTGCCATCGGCCACCGCGCGGATGTTCGACTTGGCCTTGGCCAGGTATTCCACGGTCATGCCTTTGGGAATCCATTTGGCCCCTTGAGGGATCGACACGTCGGTCATGGTGCCGCCCGCCAATTCCGCCGCGTTGCACAAGGCAATGGCATGCACGGAGGCCAGGTGGTTGGTGATTTCCTTGCGAAACGGCACGTTGACCACCGCGTGCCCCGGGCGCAGTTCGGCGATGTGCGGGTTGATGGTGCTGAAGTAGGGCGCCACCTGGCAGGCCATCTGGCTGAACGCGGCTGGGCCTGCGCTGTTGAACATAGTGAGAAACTGGCTCATGGGTTTTCCTCTGGGTGATTTACAGAATAATATTCTGTGACGGAACAATATTCTGTAAATTCCAGAGGTGTCAAGGCCATGCCTTCTCTCTGGGCCACTGTCGCTTTAGACTCCGTACATTTGCCGGGCCACTTCATGCACGCACCTGATCTGTTCGAGCGCACCTTTCCGGGCCGGCGCAGCGACCTCAAACGCAGTATCCTGCGCGAGGCCCTGGCCTGCTTTAACGACGTGGGTATTGAAGCGACGACCATCGATACCATTCGCGCCCGCTGCGAGACCAGCGTGGGCGCGATCTACCATCATTTCGGCAACAAGGAAGGCATCGTCGCCGCGCTGTTTTTTGCCGCGCTGGAAGACCAGGCCGCCTTGCGCGAGCACTACCTGGGCCAGGCGCAAACGCCCCAGGCCGGTGTGGAGGCGCTGGTGCGCAGTTATGTGGAATGGGTCGACGCGCAACCCGAATGGGCGCGCTTTGTGTTCCAGAGCCGATTCGCCGTGGCCAACGGCCCGCACAAGGACGAGTTGCTCACCCGCAACAAACAGCGCAACCGGCAGTTGACCGAGTGGATGAGCGAGGCTGAGCGCCGTGAAGCGTTCAGCCATATTCCGCCCGAGCTGTTGCTGTCACTGATCATCGGGGCGGCGGAGAGTTACGCCCGGGCGTGGTTGTCCGGGCGGGTCAAGAACAGCCCGATTGACCATGCGCCGTTGCTGGCGCAGGCGGCATGGGCGTCCATCAGTCAAACGCGTCCTTGATGAAGGCTTCCAGCGTGGCTTCTTCGAGGATCTCCATGGAGAAATGCCCGAAGCGTTTAGGCAGCCAGATAATGCGTCCCCCGGAGGGTGACTGCAGGTTCTCGCGGGCCAGGGGCACGCCGTTTTCATTCTCGGGCTGCACACCGGCGGCGACCAGTTCGTCGTAAGCGACCTCGATGTCCGGCGTGGTGTAGCAGTGGCGGTAAATCATCCCTTCGCCGTGGGCGTCCAACAGCTCGCGCAAGTTGCCGGCAATCGGCTGGACCAGCATGAAGCGCTCCTGGCCCATCAGCACCACGGCATAGCGCACATGCAAACCGCCGCGTTCCCAGACGAAGGTCTTGGAAATACGCGCTTTGAGGATGCGCGCGTAGTAGGCGCAGGCGTCTTCGAGGTGTTCGACGAGTATGTCGACGTGGCTGAATTTCAGGTCCATGGCGGGCTCCTTGTAGATCGATGCCTATCCTAACCATGGCGCGTATCGCCTAGAAATTTATTTGCCGGCACTCTCGGCTGCTGGCGTAGTCTCTTGCCAAGACCCCACTGGCCCTTCGGAGCACGTCATGATCATTGTTCACCACCTCAACAACTCGCGCTCGCAGCGCATCCTGTGGCTGCTCGAAGAACTCGGCCTGCCCTATGAGATCAAGCGCTACCAGCGCGACCCGAAAACCAACCTCGCGCCACCGGAACTCAAGGCCATCAACGCCCTGGGCAAATCCCCGGTGATCGAAGACGGCGACCTGAAGCTGATCGAGTCTGCCGCGATCATCGACTACCTGATCCGCCGTCACGGCCAGGGCCGCCTTCAGCCGGACCCGGCTACCGCCGCCTATGACCAGTACGTGCAATGGCTGCACTTCGCCGAAGGCTCGGCGATGTTGCCGCTGATGCTCAACCTCTACGTCGGCCGCCTGGGCGAAGCGGGCGCGCCGCTGCACCCGCGTATTGAATCGGAGGTGGCCAACTACCTGGGCTATCTGAACGAAGCACTCGGGAAAACCCCGTACCTGCTGGGGGATGAGTTGAGTGGGGCGGATATCCAGATGAGTTTTATCGGCGAAGTCGCCAAGGCCCAGGGCAAGTTGCCGACGTACCCGAACCTGGCGGCGTGGGTGCAACGCTTCCAGGCGCGGCCGGCGTATCGCAAGGCGGTGGAGCAGGGCGGCGAATACGCGTTTGCCCGGTGACGCTGGGCAGGGTTGCTTACAACTGTTAACGGATTGGACGACGCAATCGCTATAGGCTTTGGGCTGTCCGCCCTGGAGCCTATTGCCATGAACCTGCGAGCCATCGCCGCCCCATTGTTTGCATTTGCCCTGTTGCTGCCGTCACCGGCCGAGGCCGCGGCGTCCATCACCCGTGTCGCCATCTATCGGGGAGCGGCGGGGTGTGACGACTGTTCCGAGAACGTGGCGAAGGCTCTGCGACGGGTCAACCCCGACGTCCACATCGATTTTGTGGGGGCGGATGAGTCGATCGACATCACGCCGCAAACGCTGGTGCGTTACGACCTCTATGTGCAGCCGGGCGGCGGCCAGGACATCCCCGGCGCCTTGCGCAGCCTGGGGGAAGCGCGCAGTGAGGCGATCCGTGATTACGTCGCCAACGGCGGTCGCTACCTGGGGTTGTGCATGGGGGCGTACCTTGCGGATGACACCAACCTCGGGCTGATCCCCCAAGACCTAGACGGCGAAGCCGGCCGCCCCGGTTTTGAAGTGCCGGGTATTGTCGACGCCGCCGTGCAGGTCACGTGGGGCGGCAAGGCGGATCAGGTGTTTTTTCAGGACGGCCCTTACATGCCCAAGGCTGGGCGCTATACGACCCTGGCGACCTACCGCAACGGCGATGTAGCGGCGGCGCGGTATACCTTTGAAAAGGGCGTGGTGGTGCTCAGCGGCCCGCACCCCGAGGCCAGCCAGGAATGGTTCGAAAACGCCGAGATCCCGCTAAGCAAAATGCCCAGGAACGACCTCTTCAGCACCCTGATCCACAGCTTTTAATTGCAATGATCGCCATCGCCGGCAAGGTGGGTTTTGCGCAGATTTCCGTGTAGGAGCTGGCTTGCCAGCGAAAGCGGTACATCAGCTGGCCCATCATTAAATGACCCACCGCCATCGCCGGCAAGCCGGCTCCTACAAGGTTGGTTTGACGCAAGTTCTTGTGTAGGAGCTGGCTTGCCAGCGATAGCGGTACGTCAGCTGGCCCATCATTAAATGACCCGCCGCCATCGCCGGCAAGCCGGCTCCTACGAGGTTGGTTTTACGCCAATTCCTGGGTGGGTTAGGGGATGTTGAAGCGCGCCAGGGAGAACGAGGACAAATCCAGCTCGCTCTTGCCGTGCATGCACCACTGGGCAAACGCTTCGCCCAATGCCGCCGAATGCTTGAACCCATGCCCCGAACACGGCGACGCCACCAGGGTGTGCTGCAACGTCGGGTGTTGGTCGATGATGAAGTGATGATCCGGCGTCACCGTGTAGGCGCACACGGCCGACTTGACCACCTTGCCCGTCAGCCCGGCAATACGGCCCTGCACTTGGCTCTCAAACATTTCCCGTTCCTGCGCCGGGGATACCGTGCGGTCCAGCGTTTCCGGCGTGGAGTGGGTGTGATACTGCGCCGTGGCAACCTTCAGGCTGCCTTCGCCGGGCAGCGCGGGGAAGCCGTAGTGGTTCTGACTGTCGCCCCGGCCATGGGTGAGGATGTAGGTGGGCGATTTCCCCATCAGGTCGGCACCCGGTTCCAGCTCGAACCAGAACAGCTGCTGCCGGTACACCTTGAGCAACTGATCAAACGGCGCGCCCAACAACCCGCCTGCCCAGTTGCCGGCACTCACCACCAGCTTGTCCGCCTGCAACGTGCGCCTGTCGGTGGTCACCGTCACGCCGTGCTCATCCGAGCGGATGTGGGTCACGGTCTCGCCCTTGTACAGCGTGGCGCCGTGCTGCTCGGCCAATTTGAGCTGCACATCGATGCAACGCTCCGGCCGCACAAACCCGCCACCGGGCTCGTAGTAGCCGATGGAATCGTCGGCCACCGTGGCAAATTGCGGGAAGCGCTGGCGAATCTGCGCGGCATCCAGCACCTCGTGTTCGATGCCGTAGGTTTGCGCGAGCGCAATGGTGCGCAGGGTGAAATCGGTAGTGTCGCTGGGGTCGAAATCATCGCTGGATGTGAGCACCAACAACCCCGACTGCTCAAACAACGCCTCCCCCGACACCGCCTCCAGCTCCCGCCAGATACGGTGCGAGTTACGCACGATGGGCACGTACGGCGCGCCTTCACCTACCGACAACCGCGTGATCCGCGTGTCGCCGTGGCTGGAGCCCAGCGTGTGCGGCGGGTGATGCCGGTCGATGCCGGCGACCTTTACGCCGGCCTTGGCCAATTGGTACACCGTGGCGGCACCCATGGCGCCCAAACCGATGACCAGCGATTCATAACGTTCCACTGTCGATACTCGCTAGAGGGGAGGGCGCTTAGTTGAGTGCAACCACGGCTAAAACACAATGGCCGCGATTACCCGGCGCTGGCGCGAAACGGTCGGAACGCCTTCCACAGTTCCTCGGCAAACACCTGCGGTTGTTCGAAGGCCGCAAAGTGCCCGCCCTTGTCCACGGCATTCCAATAGAACAGGTTGGCCCACGCCGCCTCTGCCCAGGCGCGTGGCGGCTTGAAGGTTTCGGCGGGGAAAAGGCTTGCACCCATCGGCACCTGGATGCGCTCCACACCACCCCGGGCCGACGAGAAAAAGTCCGCGCCACGAATGGTCGCGCCCACGCCTTCCCAGTACAGGCGAGCACTTGAAGTGCCGGTGCCGGTAAACCAATACAGCGAGATGTCATCGAGCATCTGGTCACGGGTGAGGGCGTCTTCGGGGCGGCCGTTGTTGTCGGTCCATTCCCAGAATTTTTCATACATCCACGTGGCCAGTGCCACCGGCGAATCGTTCAGGGCATAGCCGATGGTTTGCGGACGCGTGTTCATCTGGTTGGCGTAGCCGGCCTTGTCGCTGACGTAACGCTCGATGTCTTCCAGGGCCTGGCGTTCTTCCTCGGTGGGGTGGGCGGGCAACTGCGCCGGCACCACCATCGGCAAATTCACGTGGGCTGCCTTCAAGCCTTCGGGGGCCTGGCCGGCCAGCGCAGTGGTGATGGCCGCGCCCCAGTCGCCGCCCTGGGCCACCCAGTGTGGGTAGCCCAACCGCTCGCGCATCAGCACCGCCCAGGCTCGGGCGATACGCGCCGGGTTCCAGCCCTGCTCGGTGGGTTTGTCGGAAAAGCCGTAGCCGGGAATCGCCGGCACCACCACATCAAACGCGTCTTCGGCCGTGCCGCCGAAGGCCACCGGATCGGTGAGGCGCTCGATCACCTCCAGAAACTCCAGCACCGAGCCCGGCCAGCCGTGGGTCAGCAGGATCGGCGTGGCATTCGGGTGCGGCGAGCGGGCGTGGATGAAGTAGATGCCCACGCCGTCGATCCGCGTACGGAACTGAGGGAAGCTGTTCAAGCGCGCTTCAAACCGGCGCCAGTCATAACCGTTGAGCCAGTAGTCCACCAGCGACTTCGCCGCCTCCAGCGGCACACCTTGGGACCAGTCCTCCACCAATTCCTGATCGGGCCAACGCACCAGGCGCAAGCGCAGCTGTAAATCTTCGAGAGCGGCCTGGGGCACGTGCACTTCAAACGGTGTGACGGCCTCGGTGGCAGGCGGCAAGACCAGGGGGCGATGGGCGGAAAAATCGTATGTTGCGGGCATTTCTGTCTCCAGGGGAATTGTTTGTAACGGCCGCTACAAAATAGCCTGAGCAGAAATCCTGCGTCAATGATATTGTATCGGCCGATACAGAATCAGCAGGTGCCCCATGGCAAGAAAAATAGCGTTTGATTACGACCAGGCGGTCGAGAAGGCCAAGGTGTTGTTCTGGCAGCGTGGCTACGTGGCCACCGGCCTGCGCGACTTGCTCAAGGTGATGGACATCGGCGAAAGCTCCTTCTACAACTCGCTCAAGAGCAAGAAGCAGCTGTACCTGGCCTGCGTGCAGCGCTACGAAGACGACGTGGTGGCGCGACGCCTGGAAGCCCTGGTGGCGGCGCCCACGGCGGCCGAGGGCATCCGCGCATTTTTCAGCGTGATCCTCGATGACCTGGAAGGCGCACAGATGCCATCGCCCCTGTGCATGGTGGCGGCGATGGTGACGGACGTGGTGTTGTCAGACCCGGAGCTGCGCGAGCGCGCCGAGCAAGGGCTGGAAGCGGTGCGCGGCATCATGGCCGAGCGCCTGGGTGAGGATCAGGCCCAGGGCTTGTTGCCGGCCTCGTTGGACTCGCAAGTGACCGCCACGGTGATCCTCACCTATCTGCAAGGCCTGTGGCGCATGGCCTTGGTGAAGTTCGAACGACCTGGCTTCGAGCGCCAGGTCGACACGGTGTTGCAGGGGCTGGGGCTTTAGTCAGCGCACCACGTCGAATGCGGTGAATTCATTCACAATACGCGCCTTGCTCGACACCGACTCCAGCGTCAGGGCGACGCCCAGGTCCTCGATGAACGCACGGGTGGACTTATAGTCACCCTGCTCGCAGGTGAGCCGGATCGCATCGCCCGTCAACGACGCAAACACTTGGCTTGCCGGGAAGCGCTCGCCCACCTGGCAGGTCAAGGTCGTGTCGGTCGGTTTGTCGGTGGGCTTGACGGGCACATAGGCCATTTTCATGTAAGCGCTCAGTGTTTGGCCGGGGGCCCAACGGCTCGGCACCTTCAATTCAGCCGACTGGGTTTGCATGACCTGGTCGGCGCCCAAGCCGTTCATTTTTGATTTCAGCTGGACCAGATCGGCGAGCATCAGGCGGTCCACATTGAACGCCTCGCCGTAGGCTTCGTTCTTGCGCAGCAAGCCGCCCTCGGCGTTGAAGGTGACCCTGACCGGGTTGTCCTTGCCACTGCCGTCCTTCGACACGTAGCTGTAGCTCAACGTCTTGAACCTGGGCTGCAACAGCGGCACGTCCAGTTGCTGGCGCACGTTGGCGGGCACCGGCACATCGCCGATAGAGGTTTCGACGACGGTGCGCGGGTAGTCCACCGGCGCGATGTCCGGGCGCAACACGGCCAGGATCCCGGCGTTGACGCCGCCCTGTACCGAACAGCTCACCCGTGTTTGCGTGCCTTGCGTGTTCTCTGGCTCTACGATCAGCACACGCTCTACATGGCGCAGGCCCGGCGCCTTGCCCAGCATGGGTTTGATCGACTGCCAGCCGTTGCCCACCTTCAGCTCGCTGCGGCTGTATTGCCCCTCGGTTTTAATCAGCGCGCCGCGTTGTTCCATCAGCGGCGCAAGGCGCTGGGCGACCTCGTCGAGACCGCCGTCCACCACGAAGCCCCAGTAATAGTAGAGGCCCAACGGGCCGAGATCGGCGACTTCATCGTTGTACGACAGCAACTTCAAACCCGCGATGGCCGGCGCACTCACCGGTACAGCATTGGCTTGGCGGTTGGTGCGATCCCGCACGGCGATCCAGCTGAAGTTCTTGTCCTGCTTGAGCGGCGCATAGGCCTGCCACGCGTCACGGTGGGTATTCAGGCTGCTGAAGAAACTCTCGTCGCAACGGGTGAAGGCCTTGAGCGTGTCGGTGAGCGGGGCATCGTCGGCGTGGGACACGGCTGGCACCAGCAAGGCAGCAGCGAGCAGGGCGGCGGAAAACGGCAACTTCATGGGACGGAACTTCCTTTTCGACGAGCAGGGAGCAGGGCGGGCATTATCCAGCAGTTGGGCGCCGGGCTCTAGTTGGCTGAGCGGGTGAGGCGCAAACGCCAATTACCGCCGTGCTGGGTTTGGCAGGCTTCTTCGCTGTCCAGCTGGATGCAGCGTTGCAGCGGCATGGGTGGGAGCTGGGCTTTGTGCAGGGCGGCGGCGGTCAATTCGTGGATGCGCGCGTCCAGGCCTGTGGCCACGGCGTGGTCCTTGCTGGCACGGGTGTCGAAGACCCAGGTGATGCGCAGGCTGGCGGGGAAGTCGGCGTGGTTGACGGTGTGGGTCAGCCATTCAAACCCGGGGATTTCGGTTTTGGCGGTGTCGCAGGCGTCGGTGAGGGCTGTGACCAGCTCGCGTTCGAGGCGCGTGATGTCGCGTTTTGAGAGGGCCATGGGAAGCTCTGGCAAAGGGGCAGGCGCAGCAGGTTAACAGAGTCTTCTGGGTTGGGGCTGTTGGGGATTGGTGGGGCGGTGATGGCGGTGGGGCAGGGGCATATCTGTTGGCTGTGCTGCCGCTTTCGCAGGCAAGCCAGCTCCTACAGTGGGTCTTCGTCGTTACGCAGACCCCTGTGGGAGCTGTCGAGCTTTAGCGAGGCTGCGAAGGCGGTGGGTCAGGCGGCCTATCTGTTGACTGTGCCGCCGCCTTCGCGGCCTCGCTGGGGCTCGACGGCTCCCACAGAGGGTTATGGCACGGGCGTGAAACTTGTGAAGGGGCAGTCGCTCTCTGAGCTTGCGCGGCAGAAGTCGTCCGCGTTCCAGTGTGGCCCTACCGCATGGGGGCGTTGCGGGTAGCGCTGCGACATCCTCAAAAATGCAAATGGCTCCGGCCCTTCGTAGTCACAGGCCACGAAGTAATACTCACGCTCGCCCGGGGCTGACTGGTCGGTGCGGATGGCGGCCGATTCGAACTTCATTCCCTTGAGGTAGTGCTCTTGTGCATACGGGTTCTCAGCGGTCCATCCGCTGCCGGAGGCGATGGCAGACTAGCTGACAGTTTTACAGGCTCATTCGGCATAAGGTTGCTGTGCCGACGTTCAGGAAGAGTTGATACCCAACCGGCAGGGCGACGGTCGATCCCAAGCGCTGGGGCTTACGCCTCGGGTTGCAACATCCCCAGCAACGCGGTGAAGGACTCCGCGACGTTAAACATGCCTTCCGCCACCTCCAGTTCATGAAAGTAGAACACCACCGTGGGGGAGGCGGGCGTTTTGGAATAATCGAAGCACAAGTAATCACCGCCGCCGCCCACCACGATCGGCAAGTAATGCTCAGGCAGTTGATGATGCTCTCGCAGCGTCACCAGCGCGGTGATGATGTTCTCCGCGCTCTCGAAGGGGTCCAGGGTTAGCAGCATGCCGAAACCGATGTTCCAGGGCGTGCCATCCACCTCGATGGTCAACGTGTGGCCTGCGGGTTGCCCGCCGTGATAGCGCTTTACGCAATCAACGTAGTCGTGAGGCAGGGTGAAGCGGATCACTTTTTGAATACCGTCAACCAGATCATCGGATAACGGTTGATGGGTCGATGAATAGGTATTCCATTGCATTGAAGGGCTACTCCGGCGGCGTTTTAGAAATTATCGGCCCGATTGCACGACGTGCTCTCACCCAACGGCATGCGGCTGCCTTTGATCTCACCAACCCAGCGTTGACCGAGTACACCCGCTGACCTGCGCCCACTGTAGGAGCCGGCTTGCCGGCGATAGCGATCCAACAGTGAACAGCGTTGCAGCTGACCCACCGCCATCGCTG
>NZ_JBWKRS010000014.1:145589-171239 GCF_059419385.1 Pseudomonas sp. GW821-FHT05H12
TTGCCGGCGATAGCGATCCAACAGTGAACAGCGTTGCAGCTGACCCACCGCCATCGCTGGCAAGCCAGCTCCCACAGGGGACGCAGGGGGGTAGTAACCTCCCCGCCAGGCGTTGCTGGATCTCGTGGATATCCATGGCGTGTGAGCCTTCCTTAGAAATTATCAGCCCAATTGCACAACTTGCTCTCACCCAACGGCACCAGGGAACCTTTGATCTCGCCGACCAACATGCGCTTGAGCGTCACCCCGCATTTATAGCGGTTGGCGGCGTCTAGCTCGTAGTCCATCCCCGCTTCCGGCACGAAGCTGAACATGTTGTAGCAACGGTCGCCGATGTAATGAAACGCGATGGGCTGCCCGGCTGGCACCAACAGTTCGGTCATCACCGTATTACTCGAGTAGCGCGCGACGGGCGCCATGCCCAGGGTTTCGCCGTTGCGGTCGGCGTAGCCGTCGCGGTTGGCCACCATCACACCCGCGCCGGGCAGGCGGAAGTCAATGCAGCCGGACTTGGGCACGCCCCGCACCATGCCGTCGCTCATGACCCGCAGGCGCGCGGTCTCGCCGCTGGTGGGGGAGGTGTAGGGCGTGGAGAACGAGCGCACATCGGTGATAGCGCCGCAGGCGGTGAGGGTGGCCAGCAGCGTGAGACCGGCGAAGGTTTTTAACGGGCGTAGCGATGTGAACATAAGGGTCGATTCCATTCGTAGCGGGCAAAAAACGGGGTTACGAAAGCGAAGGGCGCACGCGTTGCCACTCGTTCCAGCAGTCTTCCGGGACGATATCCGGATAACCGCGCTGGGTTTCCATCGCCAGCGCGGCGCTGAACGGCAGCGCAATACAGGTGGCTGCGTCTCGGACCTCACACACCTCGGTTTCGTTCAGCGGCGTGCCCTTTTTTGCCTCGGCCGCCACAAGTACGGCCACAAGGGCAGGCACGAAAACCAGGCATAACGGATCGGTAGACATCGGCTTCTTCCCTGAGTGATTGGCGCAAAAGCGTCAGTCTAAACGCGCACGTCGCCCTGCACACGCGTTCTGCCGCGATCACCACCGAACGTCTGCCCATAGCGCGTGGTCACAGCTTTGCTGATACGCTGCTAATAGCTCAATGCCATTCCCTTGGTAGCCCCATGAAAACCCTACGCACCGCCTTCCCGGCCGCCTTTCCCCGCGCCGCCTCCCGCGACTCGGAAACCGCCCTGTCGGACATCGAATTCCTGCACCGCATCAGCCTCGACCTGATCGGCGAGCAAGACCTCGAAGCCCTCTACGGCAAGATCGTCGACGCCGCCGTGTCCATCACCGGCTCGCAGTTCGGCACCATGCAGCTGCTGTGCCCCGAGGGGCACCCGTCTGGCCATGGCGGCCAGTTGCAGCTCTTGTGTTCGCGAGGCTTGCCACCGGAAGCGGTCGGGTTCTGGCAATGGGTGAGCCCCATGGCCTACAGCAGTTGCACCATGGCCCTGCAGTTGGGCCAGCGCGCCATCATCCCCGACTTCGAAGAATGGTCCGAGATCGCCGGCACTGAAGACCTGGCCGCCTTCCGCCGTGCGGGCATCCGCTCGGCCCAGACCACGCCGTTGCGCTCCCGCGATGGCCGCCTGCTCGGCATGATCTCCACCCACTGGAGCACGCCGCACCAGCCTTCGGAACGCGACCTGCGCCTGCTCGACATCCTCGCCCGCCAAGCCGCCGACCTGCTCGAACGCACCATCGCCGACGAAGCCCTGCGCGACGCCCAGGCCGAACTGCGTGCCCTCAACGAAACCCTGGAACAGCGCGTGGCCGAACGCACCGCGATGCTCATGCAGGCCGAAGAGAAACTGCGCCAGTCACAAAAGATGGAAGCCGTCGGCCAACTCACCGGTGGCCTGGCCCACGACTTCAACAACCTGCTCGCTGGCATCTCCGGCGCGCTGGAACTGATGAACCGCCGCATCGCCCAGGGCCGCTTGGCCGATGTGGACAAATACATGGTCGCCGCCCAAGGCTCGGCCAAACGCGCCGCCGTCCTCACCCAACGCCTGCTGGCCTTCTCGCGCCGGCAAACCCTGGAACCGCGCGCCACCAACGTCAACACCCTGATGTACGGCATGGCCGAACTCATCCAACGCACCGCCGGCCCCGGCATCCAGATCGAAACCACCGGCGCCGCCGATGCCTGGACCGCCTTCGTCGACGTCAGCCAGCTGGAAAACGCGCTGCTCAACCTGTGCATCAACGCCCGCGACGCCATGCCCGAAGGCGGCCGCATCCTGCTCGAAACAGGCAACCACTGGCTCGACGCCAACGCCGCCCGCGCCCTCGACCTCACCGAAGGCCCGTACCTGCGCCTGAGCGTCACCGACACCGGCACCGGCATGCCCCCCGACGTGATGGCCCACGTGTTCGAACCCTTCTTCACCACCAAACCCATCGGCCAAGGCACCGGCCTGGGCCTGTCGATGATCTACGGCTTCGCCCAACAATCCGGCGGCCAAGTGCACCTGCACTCCACCGAAGGCGAAGGCACCTGCGTGTCCCTCTACCTCCCACGCCACCACGGCGCCGCCCCGGGCGACGACCTGCAACCCGGCCAAACCGCCCTCGAAGTCGCCAGGCACGGCGAAACCGTGCTGCTGGTCGACGACGAATCCACCGTGCGCATGCTGCTCGCCGACGTCCTGGGCGAACTGGGCTACACCGTGATCGAAGCCGCCGACAGCGCGGCGGGGCTGAAACTGTTGAGGTCGGATGTGCATATTGATTTGCTGGTGACGGATGTTGGGTTGCCGGGCGGGATGAATGGGCGGCAGATGGCGGAGGCGGGGATGGAGCTGAGGCCGGGGTTGAAGACGTTGTTTATTACGGGGTACGCGGAGAATGCGGTGATGGGGTATGGGCAATTGGGGGCGGGGATGGGGGTGTTGACGAAGCCGTTTGCGGTGGAGGTGTTGGGGGGGAGGGTTCGGGAGTTGTTGGGGAGGTAGAGTGGAGTGACGTTAAAGCAGTTTCATGGGGTTGAGAGGACTGACTACAGCGGTAAGTCAGTCGTTATTCTCAGACCTCTTTTGTTGTGTAGAAGCTGGTTCCTCTCGTGGTGTTCTCAACTTTGGCGTATGAAATTTTACTGCCGGATTGATAACTGCCTGATGGTTGTTCGTGAATAAAAACCTTGGCGCCGCCATTGTCTGGCGTAATGTTTATGTCCATTACGCCAATGACGCCTCCAGGCCCCGACGGAGAGATCGACGATACCGTGCCTGTGAATCTGGTAATAACGATGTTGTCTGCCATTTTTAAATTCCTTTTAGCGGTGGGATGAGTTTTCTGCCCAGACCATTTAAGGGCAGTACTCTGTCCTTTGCTACTGTCAGAGTTCACAGGGTGATCTTCTGAATGGGTGCTTTTTTTGCTTCAGTAATAGCGGATGACCACCGGCATCCATGGGGAAGTGGACCGCCCTTGTCGACGTCAGCCAGCTGGAATACGTACTGCTGAATCAACGCGCCGAGGCCCGCACCGGCATGTCCCCCGACGTGATGGCCCACGTGTTCGAACCCTTCTTCACCACCAAACCCATCGGCCAAGGCACCGGCCTGGGCCTGTCCATGATCTACGGCTTCGCCCAACAATCCGGCGGCCAAGTGCACCTGCACTCCACCGAAGGCGAAGGCACCTGCGTGTCCCTCTACCTCCCACGCCACCACGGCGCCGCCCCGGGCGACGACCTGCAACCCGGCCAAACCGCCCTCGAAGTCGCCAGGCACGGCGAAACCGTGCTGTTGGTCGACGACGAGTCCACCGTACGCATGCTGCTCGCCGACGTCCTCGGCGAATTGGGCTACACCGTGATCGAAGCGGCTGACAGCGCGGCGGGGCTGAAACTGTTGAGGTCGGATGTGCATACTGATCTGCTGGTGACGGATGTGGGGTTGCCGGGTGGGATGAATGGGCGGCAGATGGCGGAGGCGGGGATGGAACTGCGGCCGGGGTTGAAGACGTTGTTTATTACCGGGTATGCGGAGAATGCGGTGATGGGGTATGGGCAGTTGGGGGCGGGGATGGGGGTGTTGACGAAGCCGTTTGCGGTGGAGGTGCTGGGGGGGAGGGTTAGGGAGTTGTTGGGGAGGTAGGTAGTCGTATGCTGCTGAGAAGGGAGTAGAGAGACTGCCCGCTATCGGCCAAACGCGGCCGCTCAATATTTTTTAATTCATGAGGGCCGCTATTTCGCCAGCAAATTTTCGCGCACGAGCTTTAATTAAGGCTGACCGGGCTGAAAAAAATCACTTGAGGCTTCCTTTTGAAATTCACGCAACTGAGAGGGCGCATGGACGAAGTAGTCAAATTTTCACTGCCTGTGGTCTTGGCGATCCTTGCCTGGTGGCTAAAGCTGTCTCGGGAGCAAAGCACAGTTGGTCGAGCTATCTACTCGGAGATCATGGCGCTAACTGAGATAACGAGACATCGGCACTTTTTGCAAGATCTGAGAGTGCGCGCAGAATTTTATCGCAGCGACCCGTCCAAGCCAGCCGAGGAGTACCGTATATCAGTGGCAGACCATTACTGCCGAGTTTACGCCGGGAACATTCAAAACATCGGTTGCTTGGATGCGGAACAAGCAGCCCTCATTGTCAGGTTCTATCAGCTTGCAGATAGTGTTGTGAGAGACGTTTCGCAGGGCGGGCAATTGTACCAGGGCACCAATGATCCATGTGCTTATGAGGAGAACGCTTTGCTTCTTGAACAAGCCATGCAGGTTGCCGAGAATCTCAAAATGCTGCGAGAGCGGCAGTCTAACGAGCCTTGGTATCTCCGCTGTTGGAAAGCAGTCACATGATTGCTGCATCGTAAACAGGACGAATCCCCCCCCGATTTCCTATCCGTTGCATAAGTTAAAGTGCAGGGCATTTGAGAGTATCGGCAATGGCGCGTAAAAAATCGGCGGGTTTGGTATGTCAAGCTTAGAGATGGTAAAGAGCCGACTTGAGTCGTTGAATGGCATTCGCACAGTGGATCCGGATTTTATTGAAAAGCTCGAGCATGAGTTGAAAATATCACTTCCAGATAGCTTCAAACTGGTTGGGGAATTTTTCGATGGAAGTGGTATTTATGTTTTACCGCTGCACCAGATCGGTTGGGAATCCCCAACTAACGAAACGAAGCGTTTGAGAAGCAGTGGCCGACTTTTATCAAACTATCTTGTGTTGGGGGAGTCTGCTGAAGGTTTGATCGTGATGGATTGCAATTCCCAATTGGGGCAAGTGCTCTGGTGTGATGCGATTGATGTTGATCGTATTGGTAAAGAAGCACTGATGACAGCACCTGAACTATGGGGCTCCTACTTGGATTTTGTTGAGTATTTGGTTTCGGAGGAAGAGTCTGATCGACTGTGAGCAGCGCGTTAAGGTGTGCTCGACGTCGACCCATCTTCTTCTCGGGAGAAACTAGGTTCTTGATCAATTCACAGGATGTATCGGAGTCGTAACTCTATACCGTGCGTGCCTTCAGTCAATCATGTCGGCGATTCTAACCGTCCCGAAACTTCGTACAAAACCTAAACCGAGGTCCGTCAGGGAATGAATACCACTGTTTTGATAGACACCATTGAGGGACCGCTTCTGGCCGGTGGCGGTCGCTTGTCAACGTCCGCTTCTGGCCGATTGCCGCCTGTCGCGGGGGTAGCAACCGGCCAATAGGTGTCACACGAAAAGCTGCCTAGGATCGCAAGCAGGCGTTGCTGTCAGAGTGAATAGAGCAAATATTAGAAATGTGTTTTAATATGCGACCCACACTGCTATAGCGGGTATGATCAGCCAACTCAAGGAGCGAACATGGCCGAATTCGCAAACGTTGTTAGTTTATTCGAGAACACATTAGATCGCCCGTTGGAACGCGGCGAATTGGAACTAAACCCTCTTACAGCCAAAGACTTACATTTGTTAGCAGTTGAGTCCAGAAAGCCATATAATGAAAAATTTGTTCCTGAGAGGGTTGATGAGTTTGAGATCAGGCCTTTTATAGATCCGGAATTCAATATGGGTGTAATGGATTATGCGATCAAGGGTAATTTGTCTAGCAACTTTGACACCTTCATATTTGATAACTCTATTTCAGGCAGGATGACATCGAGCATCAAGAGGCTGTTACTATATTCTCATGCAGTAATAATAAACGACCCACTTGATTATATTTTAGATTTTTTCCTTGATGATGGCGAGAACGGCCTTCCTCCTTATATACTCGGCAGAGTAGATGCAGCAAATAGCCTATTAAAAGAGCTTGCTGACATGGCCGACCTCATAAGAAACAAGATACTGATCACCGCCCCATTCACTGTGATGAATGGCGGAAATGCTCCTTACTTAAATGAAGCATCATTAGAGTCGATTGTGACAGCGCTTGAAGGGAAAGTTTCCGCTAAAAGTTTCAACCGCTATCAGTATGTAGTGAGAGCGCTAATTGCGCGACATAATAGCTTTGACGGGGCTGCAGATTATTTCTTTCCTGAAGCAGACTACGTGCATGTTCTGATTGAGATCTTACGTTCGCTGGAGCGTGAGTTTATTTCTGAGCAAATGACATTTCAGCTGAATGCTTCATTGCTTGCTCGACTGGATACAATAGACGTGGATTCCTTAGGTATTCAGGAGATTATAAATATTCGAAAAAACGATGAGATTTTTGATAGTTGGCGAGGCTTTCTTGGTGAGGCCTTGAAAGAAACAGCTAATAACCAGAAAATGGCCTCGTCTGTAAACGCTGAGTTTAACTCAGTTGTGCGCCGAGAATTAGAAAGCAAAAATAATGAGGCAATTCGCAGGATTGTCGAAAGCAGATGGGGGCGAGGCCTCGGGGCATCTCTTATGGATATCAGTATTGGAGCAATAACCGGTACAATTCCAGCGGCCATTATCGGCAATGATGGAGGGGCTGGCGCGCTCAGCGGCGCCTCAAAAGATGTGTTTAACGGAGTGTGTAAACTTCTAAAATCAATGAGGAGTCGGAAGGCGAACTCCGCATTGAGGAGTCACTTTGTTACGCTAGGTGTAAAGCGGTGAGCTCAAGTAAAAATTACTACTTTTTTTGTCTGAGTTTCAAGGCTTATCGAGGTGGCTAATCCGGGTCGAAGCGGTGTTCACGCATTTCTACATTGGGTCAGAAGCGGATATAGATATGTTTGCTAGTTAAATAGTCTTCGTACTAAGTGGTATGCTAGAATCGCCAGTTTCGTAAGTAGCAAGGAAACCATTATAGCGTATTCTTTCTCATTGCATATTTACAGTTTTGTCAGTAAGCCGGCCCGATCTGGCCTAAGTCTGTTAGTGCTATCTGTCAACACATCTACACTCATAACTTTCATTGGGGGTCTCATGATCTGGGCAGCATTAACAACAATTGGCACGCTAGCTACACTTTTTGGATTTGCCCATCAGCTGTATAAGCATAAAGAAAAACCGTTTACTTACAGCCTATTGGCGATTGCACTTTTGTTTGCCGTGGTATCCACATTGCTGTGGCGGGAAAATGGAGAACTTGAGGCGGAAAATACGCGCCTGCATAACACAAAGTTGGAAGCAGCCGCTCTTTACAATTCTTGGCCCAGCGTTGATAAATTTGATTTTGTTTCGGACGGTGAGTTTCAAGGAATTGTTATTTCCGGATTAGCATTTCTTGAGGCCAATAAGGCAGCTTTTCCAGAAACTTATATTGATGCAAAAAATACTTTTCAAGAAAAATTGAAGATCGCGAGCAATGATACAAACTACATTTCAAAGCGAAGTATACTTCGCGAGGCTGCGCAGGCAATGGCTTCCGCTGTAAAGTCGTTAAGACTGAGTGATGAAAGATACAGATGAAAGCAGATATATTCATTGAATTTATTTGATACGCTTGTCCGTCTAGCTCATCTGTCTTTTTAGAATTTAGAAGAGTCGCTAATGACCAACAATTGCCGGTAGCGGCAGCCACTAAATCCGGGCGCCTGAAACGACAATAGGTTTAGGGTTGAATCAATTTAATAGTGTGTGTAATCTAGTGTTTTTAGAAACTAGGGTGATATGCGATTTACGCTTCCGACTTCCGCCCTAATCAAAAGCTAGCTATCTTAAAGCGCTGTAACGAAAGATCTTAAGGGTGGGTTTCAATGAGGGTATTTCTAGATACAAATGTGTTTTATAAGAACTGGTTTGCAACCAATGCCAACTCCAAACTATTGTTTTATTATTTGAATAATTTGGAGTATGAGTTGCTGCTGTCAAATATAGTAATACAGGAAGCAAACAATATTAGGCAGTGCGAGGTTAATGAGGTACTCTCGGAGCTGGCAAAAACAATAAAAAAAGGGAGTCAGCTGAGCCAGAAGAGTCTGGTGCTTGATATCGAAAATCTTGGGTTTCAAAATTATGATTTGGCTAGCGTACTAAAGGAACGGGTAGACTGGGTTGAAACAATTGAATACGATAATGTACCGCATAGTATCATTGTTCAAAGGGCTATTGGTTCGGTAAAGCCATTTACCAGTGAGGAGAAGGGATATAGAGATACGCTGATCTGGCTCTCATTTCTTGATTATTTATCCTCCAGAAACATAGAGGGTGATGTGGCTTTCATAACAAATAATAAGCACGATTTTTTTCAGATCAAAGATAAATCCCTCTCATTCAGCGATGATCTTTTAAAGGACATAGAAGCGCGCAATATAAAGGCAAAGATTAAGCCTTATTTAAATGTTTATGACTTCGTGAAGGAAAATGTTGATAAAATACCTCACTCGTTTGATCAGCGAAAGTTATTAGACGATCTCGAGGGTTTTCTGATCTCTGAGACGGAGTTATTTCTAGATGCAATGAATAATGATGATCTCAGTGAGTTGCTGGAAACCAGGCTGTTTTCCGATAAGATGACTCCTGTTCTGGAAGTTAGATCAGATATTTTTGAAGGTCTAGAATACACGCAAATAAATTCAATCAAGGGGCTTCCGGGTGATAGTGTTTATATTGAGTCCGAATTTGAGATGCGTAGAGTTGATTTGGTGATCTCAATCGACTCAACAGAATACAAGCAATATGCTGATGAAGTTGAAGCCATTAGAGCGCTGTACAATATTGAGCACGAAGGCAGCCATGTTAAGCTATCGTTTATAGTGAGAGCTTACATTGGCGGAAGTTTTGAGTATGATGCGAATAATGAAGCTGCCAGTAATTTATCGGTAGATTACATTTACAACAGACAAAGACGCGATTAGCATTTAATAATGTCAAGATGAGCGACGGTGATGTCTATAGTAATCGCTCCTAATTTCGTAAATGCTCAACGACCGCTCCTGGCCGAAAGCAGACCCTGAACTCCATAGGTAAAGTCGAAGGCTTAGCCCTGCTCCGGAATTGATCAATTTCATGGGTAGAAAGGTCGCCGAATCGTAACTGCCGCATACGACGATTCGGCGAGCAGTCAGCTAGTGACTAGAATTTCTGTTTTGCAACGAGGGCAGGGTGCTTCTTGGTCGAGGAGTCTTGCCGTCATGAGCACACCCAGTTCGCTCAGTTGGTGAATCGCCAGTGCAATATCACGGTGTTTGCCACTCAGATCTTCGGAAAGGTCGAGCAAAAGGGTGCTGACCGATGCGAACGTCTCGTAGCTATTGGTAATGAGAGCTTCATTGCTCACGTCTGAAGCAACGCAGAAGAGAACGGTTGAATCCGGTGCGACATTAGACATAAAAGATACCCTGGCTTATGCCACCACCTTCCCGCTACTAAACGAGTGGGTGGCAGCTGTACGCAGGTTAGTAGACCGGTGGATATCTAAAGCCGGCGCGTCCGAGGACGCCCTGCGCACAGCTACCATCAAGCACAGACGCGATGTCTGATTGATGACGCTCATGCACATTTAGATAACCGATCCGGGCTACTAAACCCGATCACCAAAAAATTCAGCGACCGCGCAACCTTAGATTCCACCACCTCAGCGCACAAGCCAGCGGATTCTGGGCTACGCGTAGGCAATCGGGCAACCCGCTCGCCACCTTTGGGAAATGTCCTAGGACGATTCCCTTATACCGTCACCACCACCTTGCCCACTTGCTGGTTCGCCTCCAAATACCGGTGCGCGTCTTGCACCTCATCCAGCCCAAACGTCTTCGCAATCACCGGCGCCAACGCGCCCGACGCCAGCCCATCCAGGATGAACGCTTTCGCCCGTTCCAACGCTGCCGAGTCGGCGACGATCTCGGCGTACAAATACCCCTTCAGCGTCAAACATTTGCCCAACACGGTGAACAACGGAAACGGCGTCGGCTCGGCACTCAGCGCGCCGTATTCCAGCAAGATCCCGCCCTGGGCCATGCTTTGGGTGAGGGTTTCGAAGCCCGGCCCGCCGATGGGGTCGAATACCACGCGGGCGCCTTTGCTGTTGGTGAGTTGCATCACGCGTTCTACCAGGTCTTCTTCGTCGCTGACGATGACGTGGTGGGCGCCAGCGTCGAGCAGGGCTTGGTGTTTGGCGCGGGTGCGGGTGACGGCGATGGCGGTGGCGCCGACGCTGCGGGCGATCTGGAAGGCGGCGAGGCCGACGCTGCTGGAGGCGGCGGTCACCAGTACGACGTCGCCGGTGGTGAGTTTGGCTTGTTCGATCAGGGCGCCCCAGGCGGTGACGTATTGCATCCACGAGGCGGCGGCCTGGATGAAGCTGAGGTTTTGCGGGTGTTTGACGGTGAGGTGGGCGGGCACGTTGGCGACTTCGCCGTAGGTGCCCCAGCGGGCGATGTCGAGCGGCGGGATGACGCTGACGGCGTCGCCCACTTTAAGGTCTGTGACGTTGGCGCCGACGGCGGCGACCACGCCGGCCGCTTCGTAGCCGAGGCGGCTGGGGAATTCGGCTTCTTGCAGGTAGGCGTGGTTGCGAAACATCACTTCGGCGCGGTTGAGGCCGAAGGCTTTGACGTCGATTTGCACTTCGTCGGCCGCGGGGGCGGGGACGTCGATGTCGTCGAGTTGCAAGACGCTGGCGTCGCCGTAGGCGTGGAGTCGGACAATGCGTGCCATGGGTGATGACCTCGGTGTTGATAAATGAGGCATTCACTGTAGGTGTGGGACAGCTGTGGGGCAATGCGCGCAAAGGGGACAGACCCGCGTCAGGCAGGTTCGTCCCCTTTGTTCATTTACGGCAGCACCTTGGCAATCGCGTCAAACGCGACCATGTCGTCGATCACCTTGCCGCCAGTCGGCTGGGTCTGGGCTTGCCACACCACGATCACCACGTTTTTGGTCGGGTTGATGTAGACGTACTGACCAAACGTGCCCGCTGCGGTGAAGGCTTTGTCAGCCTTGGACGCGTCGGTCCAGCCGGGCCACCACATGGAGGCGAAGTCGCCGTAGGCACCATCTGAGCCGGTGACGGCGCTGGCGAAGCTCAACCAGCCTTCCGGCAGCACTTGCTTGCCACCGGCCTTGCCGCCGCTGAGTACGAATTGGCCGAAGCGGCCGTAGTCCTCAAGCGTGGCGCTGATGCCGCTGCCGCCAACTTCGTTGCCGTTGGCGCCGTCGAGCCACCATTTGGCGTCGGTCTGCATGCCGTAGGGGCTCCAGATTTTTTCGCTGAGGTATTGGGTGAGGGGTTTGCCCACGGCGGCGCTGACCAGTTGGCCCAGCACTTGGGTTTCGCCGGTGCTGTAGTTGGTGCGCGTGCCGGGTGGCGCGGCGGTGCTGAGGGTGGCCATGAACTTGAGCAGGGAGCCGGGCACTTGTTCGCTGCGTAGCTGGATCAGGTGGCGTTCGTCGGAGGACGGGTCGGTGTATTTCTCGTTCCACTTGACCCCGGAACGCATCGCCAGGATCTGCCGCACGGTGACCTGGTCGTAGGCGCTGCCGGCCAGGGCGGGCAGGTAATGGGTGACTTTGTCGTCCAGGCTTTTGATCGAGCCGTCCTGCAGGGCCGCGCCGACCAGGGTGGAGGTGACGGATTTGGCTACGGACATCGACATCCAGCGGGTCTCGGCGGTGTTGCCGTGGGCGTAGCGCTCGTCGACGATCTTGCCGTCCTTGAGCACCAGCAGGCCGGTGACGCGGTTGGTGGTCACGTAGTCGTCGAGGCTGTAGTGCTTGCCTTTGAACTCGAACGTCACGGGGGCCAGGGGTTTGGCGCTGCGCGGCAGCGGGAACGGGTGGCCGCCGGCCTTGATGGTGCGCACCGGGAACAGGCGGTCGGTGTTGCGGAAGGTGGTGATCGCCAGTTCCGGGCTGAGCCGGCCGTCGTAGATGGCTTGCACGTCGCCAATCGGCTCGTGTGCGTGGGGGTAGGGTTTGGCGGTGTCGGCGTGGGTGGCGCTGGCGGCCAGCGCCAGCGCGAGGGTGGATGCGCACATCAGTACCCGCAGCGGGCGGCGCTCAAAGCGCGAGGACGGGCGAGGGAGCACGGGCATAAGAACCTCTTTGTTGTTTTTGGTCGGTCTTAATGGGCTGCGACGCCTCGGGGCTGAGGCGTCGCGAGCCAGCATGCTCGGAAGGGCGGGAAGTTGGCGCGCGGGATCGGGCCGGTTTATGCGTGGGATTGGGCCATGGCGTTAGGGCGCTGGTAGGTGGGCTCGCCAATCAGGATGTCTTCAAAGAACGCGCCGATCGGCAGGGTGGGGTGGCACAGCTGTATCTCCAGCACCCAGACCATGTCGCTGGGCACGATCTCGACGTCGGCGAGTTTGTCCTGGCTGAACAGGGCGTGGGGGAAGTCGGCGATGCGGTGCCCTGCCAGGTTACGCTCCAGGCGCCAGCCTTTGGCGCGGGCGCTGTCTTCCGCGAAGTCATACAGCTGGCGGCCGGTAAGCCCTTGGTGCCAGGCGTCGCGGGTTTCGTCGAAGACTTGGTGCAGGGCCTTTACGCAAGCTTCATGCAACGGGTGCCCGCCGAACACGAAGGTGTCGCCGTAGTCGCCTTCGTAGCCGTCCCACACCGGGCCGAGGTCGACCACGGCGATGTCGGTGGCGCGCAGCTGGCGCTGCGGGTCGATGCCTTGGCGGGGTGTGCGCACGGTGTCGTCGCCAAAACGGATGTAGGTGGGGTGCCAGGTGTGGGACGCGCCCATGGCCTGCAAGGTGTGGCTGGCCATGTCGAGGGCTTGGGCGGTGGTCATGCCCACCTTCAATTGCTCGGCGATGGCAGCCAGGGCCCGCACGGTTTGTTCGCGGGCGGCGAGCATGCCGTCCAGCGAGTAGCGCGGGCCGACTTTTTCCAGCACCGGGTCCAGGGCGTTGAGTGACGCGGTGGGCGCCAAGGCGCCGCTGGGCACGAAGGCTTCGGCGACAAAACGGTGGGCCTGCGTGCCGGCTGCCAGGCAGGTTTCGCGCACCTGGCTGATCATGCCGCTGTTGCCGCAGGCGTAGATCTGGCTGTCAGGCCAGTCGTGGGGCTGCGTGAGGGCGACTTGCTGCACGCGGGCGTCGACGGACAGCACGCGATGCCAACGAAAGCGTGGGTGCACCTGGCTGGCCCGGTCGAGAAATTCAGCGTCGTAGAAATCCGCTGACGCTGCGTTGCCCCAGTACAAGGTCACCTCGGCCCCGCGCTCCAGGGCGGTCAGCAACAACGGCTTGATACCGGCATACCCGGTGCCGGTGGCGAACAGCACCACCGGGCGCTCACCCTTGTGTTGCCAGGTGCAGGCGCCCACCGGGCCTTCGAGGTTCACGCTAGCGCCCGCGTGCAGGGTCGGCAGGATGCCTTCGGAGAACCGGCCGCCGCGCACCTGGCGGATATGGAACACCAGCTGGCCCTCGTCCTGGGCGGGCAGGTTGGCGACGGAGAAACAGCGGCTGTCGCCATCGTCCAGGCGGAACCGCAGGTACTGGCCGGGGCGCACGTCCAGGGGCTGGGCGGTGCGCAACACCAGTTCGACGATATCGGCGCTCAAGGGGCGATTGCTGATGACGTATGCGGTGGTTTCCAGCGTCGGCGTGTCCAGCGACCAGCCGGGGATTTCCAGGCGCATGTCGCTGCAGGCGTGGCTCTGGCACAGCAACATCTCGTCCGCCGCGAGAGGGTAGGAGGGCGCGGGGGCGTCGGGCGCGAGCTGTTTGGCGCGGTATTCGCCGGCCACCACCTTGACCTTGCACGACCCGCAGGCGCCGCGACGGCAGGAAAAGGGCACGGCGAGGCCGCTGGCGAGCATGGCGTCGAGCAGCAAATGGTCGGCAGCTTCGAAGGATTTGCCCGAGGGCAACAGTTCAACGACATGGCGGTTGTGCATAAACACCTCGGGGCAATTGAGGCTCGATTGTTGCGGTAGACTAGGACCAGAAGAACCTCCAGTTTTGGATAATTCACATGGTCCAGCTTCGCAAATGGCGCCCCTTGCTCAAACTCGATGGCGCGCAGCCCCAGGCGTCGTACCGCAAGATCATCGAAGGTTTGGTGAGTGCGATCACCGAAGGCCGCCTGCGCCCCGGCACCTTGCTGCCCGGCACGCGGGAGATGGCGCAACTGCTAAACGTCAACCGCAAGACGGTGATCCTGGCCTACGAGGAGGCGGTGACCAAAGGTTGGCTGGTGAGCATCCAGCGGCGCGGCACCTTTGTGAGCACGCAACTGGCCAGCGGCGCGGTGGCGGCCCCCAGCGCGCCCCAGCCTTTTGCCCTGGCGCTGCGCGAGACGCCGGCGGCGGATTATTTCTCCCCGGACGGACAGGCCGCTGCGCTGCAACACCGGCCGGGCGCGCTGTTTTTCGATAACGGCGCCAGTGACCATCGATTGCTGCCGCAAGCGGTGCTGCACCGTTATTACCGCAATGCGTTGCGCCACAGTTTCACCACCAACACCGTGCGCCATGGCAGCGAGGGCAGCAGCGCCTACCTGCGCCGGGCGCTGGCCGAAATGCTGCGGCACAACCGTGGCCTCACGGTGGGCGCCGAGCAGATTTGCCTGACCCAGGGCGTGCAGATGTCGCTGTACCTCACGGCCAGCGTGTTGCTCAAGCCCGGTGATGTGGTGCTGGTGGAGCGCCTGAGCTACCCACCGGCCTGGGAGATTTTCCGCCAGTTGGGCGCGCGGCTGGTCACCGTGGATTTGGACGACGAAGGCTGCCGGGTCGATCAGCTCGATGCGCTGTGCCGCCAGCACGACGTGCGGATGATGTACCTCACGCCCCATCACCAATTCCCCACCACCGTCAGCCTGCGCGCCGGGCGCCGCCAGCAGTTGCTGGAACTGGCGCGGCTGCATGACTTCTGCATCGTCGAGGAAGACTACGACCACGAGTATCACTTTGCCGGGCGGCCTTATCTGCCGTTGGCCAGCGACAGCGCGCAACGGCATGTGATCTACATTGGTTCGCTGTCCAAGCCCCTCGGCAGCACGTTCCGCTGCAGCTATATCGTGGCGCCGTCGAATGTGATCCAGGTGCTTGAGCGCACGGCAGCGGTGAGTCTGGGGCAGGGGGATGCGGTGATGCAGCGCATGCTGGCGGACTTGATCAATGACGGGGAGTTGAAGAAGCACCTGCGCCGGGTTTCCAAGGAATACCGTCAGCGCCGGGAGGTGTTGTTGACGGGCCTGCGGGAAGCGTTTGGCGAGCAGATCAGCGTGCAGGAGCCGGAAGGCGGGCTGGCGCTGTGGGTGAAGTTTGCCGACGCTATCGATGTCGACCGGCTGTGTGAAAAGGCCCTGGCACTGGATTTGGTGGTGCGCAGCGGCCGGCTGTTTTCGCCGTTTGGCCAGCGTGAGAATGCCCTGCGGCTGGGGTTTGCTTCGCTCAACCAGGAGGAAATCCGCACCGCGATCCAGCGGCTGGCGATGGCGGCGAAGGCGATTGCCGGCTGAGCTGGCCCCCCTTCGTGCCGAAACAGGACTACCATGCCACCCCGGCAGTGGTTACACGCGCTACCGATTTCTCTCTTTGAAGGTATCGCTATGTCCATCGACCAGATCAGCCTGCCCAAAGGCGTAGGCCCTCACGCCACCAAGCTTCTTGACGCCATCACCGGCGCCGCCACCCACGAAGCGCTCAACCGCGCAGGCGGCAAGGCAGAAGGGTTTGTGTTGGGGCTGGAGTCCACCAAGGCCATCAAAAGCCAAATCGCCGAAGCGTTGTATGTGGCCTACGACGACGCCGCGAGCCACCGCGCCAGTGAGTTGAAGGGGTAACGACAGCCTTTGCGCTGTCACGAAACTCATCACGGGGTGGTGTAATGTTGCGGGCTTGAATGCGCCCGCTATCAAAGGACTGAACATGACACTGACCGTCGACACCCTGCTCGAACTGGCCATGGCCAACCCCATCAACGCCGAAATCACTGCGCGCCTACCAGCCCTCGGTGTCGAGCAGTGCATGCTCACGGCGGGCTGCCTGTTCCAGGCGGTGTGGAATCATCAGTCGAATTTGCCGGCCGATCACGGGGTGAAGGACTACGACGTTTTCTACTTCGACACCGACCTGTCCTACGAGGCGGAAGACAACGTCATCCGCGCTGCCGAGGTTTTATTCCAGGACCTGGGCGTCAACGTCGAGGTCAAGAACCAGGCGCGGGTTCATCTCTGGTATGGCCAGCGCTTTGGCCGGCCTTACCCGCCGTTGCGCACGGCCAAGGAAGGCGTGGACCGTTACCTGGTGGCAGGCACGTGCATCGGGCTGGAGATTGAAACGGGCGAGTTGTATGCGCCGTATGGCTTGGAGGATGTGGCCCAGGGAGTGCTGCGCATTAACCCGCTGCACCCGGAGCGCGAGTTGTTTGAGCGTAAAGCCCTCAGTTATCAGGCGCGCTGGCCCTGGTTGAAGATCGTGACGCCGGAACATTCCTGAAGCCTGCGGTGAACTTTTACCCATTCTTCAGGCGTCCTATTCTGAAACACACCCTCTACAGCTGACCCCAGCTAAGGACAGGCCATGATCTTCCTGATTTTCCTTATCGCCTGCGGCGCCGCCGCCAGTACGGGCCTGATCTTCAAGCCGGGCCAATGGTATGAATCCCTCGTCAAACCCGGCTTCACCCCGCCCAATTGGCTTTTCCCCGTGGCCTGGACAGTCATCTATTTGCTGCTGGCCTGGGCCGGTTACCGCCTCACGATGATCCCCGGCAGCCAACTGGCCTTGGGCTTATGGGCGGCGCAGATTGCGTTGAACACACTGTGGACACCGGTGTTTTTCGGCGCCCATCAAATTGTCGCGGGCATGGTGGTGATTGTGCTGTTGTGGCTGGTGGTAGCGGCGTTGGTGGTGATGGCGTTGCGGCTGGACTTGATCACCGGCTTGATCCTGTTCCCCTACCTGGCGTGGTTGAGTGTGGCGGTGGCGTTGAATTTCTCGATCCTGCGCAGTAACCGCTGATGGCTCATACCCCTTGGCCGGCCAGCGAGCCCGAGCTGGCGCAGATGCGCGCGTTCAACAAGAAGCTGGCCTGGATGCCGCGCTTTAAAATCCGCAACCGCGTGACGCCGCGTGTGATCCAGGCGTTGTTGCGCGTCAGTCAAAAGGTCAGGCGGCAACACCCGGCGCACACTCGGCTGGTCAGCGTAGGCGGCCAGCGCGTGCCGGTGCGCATCTTGCTGCCGAGCGGCCAGCCCAGGGGCGTGGTGCTGGATATCCACGGTGGCGGCTGGGTGATTGGCAATGCGCAGATGGATGATGATTTGAACCTGGGCATGGTCAACGCCTGCAACGTGGCGGTGGTGTCGGTGGATTATCGGCTGGCGGTCGACACACCGGTGGAAGGCTTGATGGAGGATTGCCTCACGGCCGCACGGTGGTTGCTGACTGCCGATGAGTTTGCCGGCCTGCCGGTGATCGTTGTCGGCGAGTCGGCCGGTGGCCATCTGGCGGCGGCGACGTTGCTGGCGTTGAAACAATGGCCGGCGCTGCTGCAACGGGTGAGCGGGGCGGTGTTGTATTACGGCGTGTACGACCTGACCGGCACCCCGAGCGTACGCGCGGCGGGGCCGGACACCTTGCTGCTGGACGGGCCGGGCATGGTCACGGCCCTGGCGTTGCTGACGCCGGGGTTGAGTGATGAGGCGCGCCGGCAGCCGCCGTTGTCACCGCTGTACGGGGACTTGAGCGGCCTGCCCCCGGCGTTGATGTTTGTCGGGACGCTGGACCCGCTGAAGGACGACACGCTGTTGATCGCCGAACGCTGGCCGGGAGCGCAGGCGCATTTAGTGCCGGAGGCGGCGCACGGGTTTATCCATTTTCCGGTCGCGATGGCGGGGAGTGTGCTTGCTTATAGTCGCCAGTGGATCAGTGCCCGGGTGGAGGTGACGGCGGGATAATGATTGAGGCCGATCAGCCAGCACCGATGCAAGCCGGGCCACCGCAATCGCCGGCAAGCCGGGCTCCTACAGTTTGAGCACCACCGAACCCCTGTAGGAGCTGGCTTGCCAGCGATGGCGGCCGGTCAGCCGGCACCGATGCAAGTCGGGCTACCGCGATCGCCGGCAAGCCGGGCTCCTACAGTTCGGGTGCGGGTGGAAAGTCTTCGTAGCATTTTGGCAGGTACCCCCAGATCCTCAGCACGTCGGCCTGCACTTCAAATTCGAAGCCTATTTGCGAGACGACCTGAGAGATTTCCTGGGTGTGGTCAATGTATGTGCGTGGCAGTAACACGCCCAACGAGGGGGCTTCTTGCCACAAACCAATGTCGAACCATTGGACATACGCAAAGGGAAACGGCAGGTGGTAGAACCATTCCACATCCCATTCAGAGATATAGCCGGTGATGGATTTTGAACGATAGGACGGACACCATTCCGTGCGCTGGCGCATGTGTGTGATCAGTTCGTTCCACTTGGTGTTGTTCGCGGCGCTTGCCAGGTTTCTTGTCTTGATGGCGGCCTGGATGATCTTGCGGTTTTTATCCGTTTGGCGCGCATCAGCCATGGGGAGATTGGTCATCCTCAGTCCTTTTGCTTTACGTTGACGACGGTGACCTTCCTGGCACCCAGTTGGGTGAGTCTTTCGTCGAGTGCCTTAAGCAGCCTGATCGTGCCGGTATCGTAATTCTTGAGCTGGCGGCTTGCTGTGTCCCTGTAGCTGCTGGTCGACACAATCATTTCCATCAGCCCATCGGTTCGTTTGTCTCGTATGTTTTCGTCAATGACATCCTGTATGGCTGTCATTCTGCGTACGGTGTATTCGATATCGGCCGCAAGCTTCTGCAGGTTGTAAGGTTTGGGGGCTTTGCCTTCTTGTTCGGCGTCTAGGCTGGTAGGGCCCATGGGGATGTCGTCCAGGTCAATCAGGGTATCGGCCATGTCTTTGCCGAAATACCGTTCCAGCTTGAAATGTTGAACGATCATTCTTTGATGCCATCGGCGCTCAAACGCCATGTATTCCCGCCAGGGGCCTTGGGAGAAGGCTTTCCAGCCGATGTCGTGTGTTGCCGATGTCAATTTGTCCAGCGCGTTGTAGCCATCATCCAGAATCGTGACGGTTTCCTGCACGGTGTTTTGCGCGGCGTCCAGAAATTGATTGGCCTCAGCACGAGCCTCTTGGCGGGACTGCAGGGCATAGGTGCCGACCAGCGTCAGTATTGAAGTCAGGACAGCAGTAACGACTGCCGTCACAAAGGAATTGTCGGGCATTGAGAAGCTCCATTTCAGTCCGGCGTTTGCGCAAGGCGGCGATGCTAGCAGAACGATTTGTGAGGGAGATATAAACGGCTACAGGTTGGCGGTTGATCAGGCGACAGTTGGGTATGTGAGGGCTTTAGTTGGGACGTAGTCGCAGGATTTGCGCGCCGTCGAACGGGTCGGTGAGGTAGTGCGCTTGCACGCCGAACGTGTCTTGCAGCCGTTGCGGCGTGAGCACGTCCAGCGGTTTGCCCAGGGCGACCAAACGCCCGTGGTCGAGCACGGCCAAGCGATCGCAGGTCAGCGCCTGATTGAGGTCGTGCAGGGCGATCAGGGTGGTGACGGGCAGCGCTTGCACGCCCTTCAAGATGCCAAGCTGATGCTGGATGTCCAGGTGGTTGGTCGGCTCGTCCAGCAACAAAATCTGCGGCCGTTGCGCCAGGGCGCGTGCGATGTGCACGCGTTGGCGTTCGCCGCCGGAGAGGCTGCGCCAGGCGCGCTGGCTCAGGTGGGTGGCGTCGACGTCGTGCAGGGCCTGGCGCACGATGGTGTCGTCTTCCGTCGACCACGGGCTCAGCGCCGACAGCCACGGCGTGCGGCCCAGGGCCACGGCGTCGAAGACGCGGATGGCGTCGTCGGTGTCGGCCTGTTGTTCCACCACCGCCAGCTGTTGCGCGATGGTGCGGCGCGACAAGCTGCCCAGGCGCTGGCCGTCCAACCGCACGTCGCCGCTGGCTGGCGTGCGCAACCCCGCAAGCAGCTTGAGCAGGGTGGATTTGCCGGAACCGTTGGGGCCGACGATGCCGAGGGTTTCGCCTTTTTCGACGTCGAGGTGAACATCGCGCAGCAACTCCGCGTCACGCACCTTGAAGCCCAGGCCGCTGCAACTGAGCACGCTCATCGCGGGTGCCTCCGGCCGATCAGGATCAGCGCAAACACTGGCGCGCCAACCAATGCCGTGACCACGCCGACCGGAATCACCTGGCCCTTGATCAGGGTACGCGACAGCACGTCCGCCGCGATGAGGAACAGCGCGCCGCCCAAGGCACTGGCCGGCAGCAGGCGCGAGTGTCCGGTGCCCAGCAGCAGGCGCGCAGCGTGGGGGATCACCAGCCCGACAAAGCCGATGGAGCCGACAATCGACACCATCACCGCCGTTACCAGCGCGGCACAGCCCACCAGCACAAACTGCACGCGCCGCACCGGAATACCCAGGGACGCCGCCGAGTCAGTGCCGAAGGTGAATGCATCCAGCGCACGGCGGTGCCACAAACACACCGCCAAGCCCGCCACGGCCACCGGCACCGCCAGCCACACTGACGGCCAGCGCACGCCGCTGAGGTTGCCCAGCAGCCAGAACAGGATGCCGCGCGCTTGTTCGGAGCTGGCCGACTTGGTGATAAGGAATGCCGTGAGCGCGTTGAACAACTGCGAGCCGGCAATGCCCGCGAGGATGATCTGGCCGGTGCCACTGGCCGAACCGCTGGCGCGTGCCAGCAGAATCACCAGGGCAAAGGCCGCCATCGCCCCCACGAATGCCCCCGCCGACAACGACACCAGCCCGCCACCGACGCCGATCAGCGCCACCAACACCGCGCCGGTCGAAGCGCCGGCGCTGATGCCGAGCAGGTACGGGTCGGCCAACGGGTTGCGCAACAGCGACTGCAAAATCACCCCGCAGGTCGCCAGGCCTGCACCGCACGCGGCGGCCACCAGGGCGCGGGTGAGGCGGTAGTTCCACACCACGCCTTCGTCGATGGGGTCGAGCACGTAGCCCGCCGCCCACAGTTTATTGGCGAGCACTTGCAGCACCACTTGCGGCGAGATAGCGGTTTCGCCGATGGCCACGCCGGCGAGCACGGCGGCCAGGAGCAGGGCCAGGGCGAGCAGGGTACGGGTCATTGGGGCAGGTCGTAGCCGTCGATGGCCGTGGCCAGTTGCTCAAGGCCGTCGAACGTACGGAGGCTGGCCTGCAGCGCGAGGGCGTCGAGGATGATGATGCGGTTGTTTTTCACCGCGTCCATGTTGCGGGTCACCGGGTCGCTGCGCAGGAAAGCCAGTTTCTTTTCATGGTCGTCAGCCGGGTAGCGGCGGCGGTCCATGCGTGCGATTACCAGGAACGTGGGGTTGGCCTTGGCGATGGTTTCCCAGCCGACGGCGGGCCACTCTTCATCGGACTGCACCACGTTGGTCAGGCCAAGGGTCTGCAACATGAATTCCGGAACACCCTTGTGGCCGGCCACGTAAGGGTCGCTGGCCATCTCGGCGCTGGAGAACCACACGAGCGCACTGGCCTGCTTGAGGCCTTTGCCCTGGGCGGTGGCGACTGACTTGGCCAGGCGCGCCTTGAGGTCGTCGTTCAGCTGTTGGCCGCGGTCCTGCACGTCGAAGATCTGCGCCAGTTGGCTGATACTTTTATAGATAGTCTCGATGCGGAACGGCTCCAGCCGCGTGCCGTCGGCGCCCACCAGGTTGTCCTTGCCTTCGCAGTCGGAGGGCAGCAGGTAGGTGGGGATCTTCAGTTCCTGGAATTGCTCGCGGGTGCCGACCACGCCTTGGGGGCCGACCACCCATTCCAGCTCGGCGGCCACCAGTTGCGGGCGCTTGGCGATCACCGACTCAAAGCTCGGCTCGTTGTTCGCCAGGCGCTCGATGGTGTCGTTCTGAGCCTTGAACTGCGGCAACACAGTGTTGAACCACAGCGAAGTGCCGACCACTTTGTCGCCCACGCCCAGGGCGTAGAGCATTTCGGTGGCGGCCTGGCCGATGGTCACGCTGCGGGCGGGGGCTTGCTGGAAGGTCTGGGTGCTGCCGCAGTTTTCCAGCGTCAGCGGGTAATGGGTGGGCGCGGCCTGGGCCAGGGTGCAGAAGCCAAGGCCGGTGAGCAGGGCGGTAACGCGTGGCAGCATGGGGCAATCTCCGTTTGAACCGTACAGTGAGCAGGGGGAGGTACGGTCGTGGAAATACAGCCATGGACGCTGCCGGGGGCAGGGCAAGGATGTCCTTCCCGGACACCCCGCCGGTCGTGATAACGCTTGGCCGGCAGGTCTCCTGACTCGTGCGTCGTCGCCACGCTCCGGCCTTCCCGAGCAAGGCTCAGTGGCAGTGTGGAGCAGGCTCAGCACCTACAGTTGCGGGGGCAGTTCCGATTGACGCGGGGGGCCGCGCTTCGGATTCCCTATTAGTCCCGTTTGGGAACCGGCGCGGTATGGTAGTCGATCGTATTGCCAAGGGGGAGATAAAACCCGATCCCCCGTAGGAGCCGGCTTGCCGGCGATGGCGTCGGCGGGGGCGAAATGTCTATCGCCTGATCGGCCGTCATCGCTGGCAAGCCAGCTCCTACAGGGGATGCGGGTGGTGTCAGTGGGTTATTTGCGGTTCAGCCACACGGTTTGGGCGTTGCAGAATTCGCGTACGCCGAAGTGCGACAGTTCACGGCCAAAGCCGCTCTTTTTCACGCCGCCAAACGCCACCCGAGGGTCGGACACGCTGAAGGCGTTGACGAAGATCCCGCCGGTTTCCAACTGGTTGGCGATGTCGCGGGCCTTGGCCGCATCGGTGGTGAAGATGCTGGCGGTGAGGCCGAATTCGCTGTCGTTGGCCAGGGCCACGGCGTGGTCGGCGTCGCGGGCGGTGATGATTGAGGCCACCGGGCCGAACAGTTCCTGTTTGAACGAGGTCATCTGGTCGGTGACGCCGGCCAGCACGGTTGGCTCGTAGTAGTTGCCGGTCCCTGCGACTTTATTGCCGCCCAGCAGCAGGGTGGCGCCTTCTTCCAGGGTGGCCTGGACCTGGCCGTGCAGTTCGTCGCGCAGGTCGAAGCGTGCCATCGGGCCCACATAAGTGGTGGCCAGGGTCGGGTCGCCCATCATCAGCGCACGGCTGGCTTCAACGAATTTTGCGGTGAAGGCTTCGGCCACGCCGGCTTCGATGATCAGGCGCTTGGCGGCGGCGCAGACTTGGCCGCTGTTCTGGAAGCGACCGATCAGGGCCGCTTGCACGGCGGCGTCGAGGTCGGCGTCGTTGAGCACGATGAACGGGTCGGAGCCGCCCAGTTCCAGCACGCATTTTTTCAGCGCAGCCCCGGCCTGGGAGCCGATGGCGATGCCGGCACGCACGCTGCCGGTGAGGGTCACGGCGGCAATGCGTGGGTCGGCGATGGCGCTGGACACGCCGTCGTTGCCCACGTTGATCACTTCAAACAGGCCTTCGGCAAAACCGGCTTTATGGAACGCCTGCTGGATCAGGTAGGCGCTGCCCATCACGTTCGGTGCGTGCTTGAGCACGTAGGTGTTGCCGGCGAGCATGGTCGGCACGGCGCCGCGCAGCACTTGCCACACCGGGAAGTTCCACGGCATCACGGCGAGGATTGGGCCCAGCGGGCGGTATTCGATCTGGGCGCTGCCGTTGTCCACCAGGGTCGGTTCCGGCGCCAGCATGGCCGGGCCGTGAGCGGCGTACCACTCGCTGAGCAGGGCGCATTTTTCGATTTCGGCACGGGCCTGGGCGATGGGTTTGCCCATTTCCAGGGTGATCATCTGCGCCATGTCTTCGGCTTGTTCACGCAGGGCGGCGGCCAGGGCCAGCAGCAGCTCGGCGCGCTGGCTGACCGGTTGGCGGCGCCAGGTGCGGAAGGCGGCGGTGGCGCGGTTCAGGGCGGCGTCCAGTTGCGCCGCGCTTTCGTAGGGGTAGCTGCCGACCGTTTCGCCGGTGGCTGGGTTGATCGAGAGAGCGTGGGTGGTTGCGTTCATGGCACCGTCCTGCTGAATGAATGGATTGGGTTCAGGCTACGGGGCTATCTCTTTTCTGGAAACTGAATAATATTAAGCAATACATTCACGATTGGAGAATGATATGGATCTGGTGCAGCTGGAAATCTTCAAGGCCGTTGCCGAGCAAGGCAGCATCAGCGCCGCCGCGCAGTTGATTCATCGTGTGCCGTCGAACCTGACCACGCGCATCAAGCAACTGGAGCAGGACCTGGGCGTGGAATTGTTCATCCGCGAGAAGAGCCGCTTGCGCCTGTCGCCGGCGGGCTGGAACTTCCTCGGCTATGCGCGGCGCATTCTCGACCTGGTGCAAGAAGCCCGCGCCACGGTGGCGGGGGAGGAGCCCCAGGGCGCGTTTGCCCTGGGGTCGCTGGAGAGCACGGCAGCGGTGCGCATCCCGGCATTGCTGGCGGCGTACAACCAGAAGCACACCAAGGTTGAACTGGACCTGAGCACTGGGCCGTCGGGCACGATGATCGAAGGGGTGTTGTCGGGGCGTCTGGCGGCGGCGTTTGTGGATGGGCCGGTGTTGCACGCGACCCTGGAAGGGGTGGCGGTGTTCGAGGAGGAAATGGTGGTGATCGCACCGCTGCACCATGCGCCGATTACCCGGGGGCAGGATGTGGCGGGGGAGAGCATCTATACGTTTCGTTCGAACTGTTCGTACCGCCATCACTTCGAGCGCTGGTTTTCACAGGATGGCGCGGTACCGGGGAGGATCTTCGAGATGGAGTCCTACCACGGCATGCTCGCCTGCGTCAGTGCCGGTGCGGGCCTGGCGCTGATGCCGCGCAGCATGCTGGAAAGCATGCCGGGGTTTACGGCGGTGAGTGTGTGGCCGTTGAGCGACAGCTTCCGGATTCTGCACACGTGGCTGATCTGGCGACGGGGGACGGTGTCGCAGAGCCTGAACAGCTTCGTAAAACTGCTGGAAGAACGCGACCTGGTGGCCGCTTGACACCTGTAGGAGCCCGGCTTGCCGGCGATGGCGATTTCACGGACGCCATCGCAGGCAAGCCAGCTCCCACAAGGGATTTTTTTGGGGGGGTGAGGTGAAGTCAGCCGCCGAATTGCAGGGTGCCCATGGCGAGCTTGGCCATCAGTGCTGTCGCGCCCAGTTGCACCAGCCACAAGGCCAGACCCCCGAGGAATACGCCCAGTGCCACCTGAAATACCAGGCTCTTCTGCCGCTTGGCCTGTGGCGCGCGCGGGGCGTAGTCGTGCAGTTCGTCGCGGTCGGCGCGCAGGTCCAGGTCGTCGTTTCTCATAGGTCACTCACAGGGGTAATGGCGGAACACGTTACCCGTAGGAGCCCGGGGGGGGGGGGGGGGGGGGGGGGGGGGGGGAGGAGG